>JAPUDU010000260.1 GCA_027492935.1 Fimbriimonadaceae bacterium | reverse complement strand
TGGCAATCCTCAACGTCAACCCTTTCGACCAGCCAAATGTTCAGGCCGCAAAAGATGTTGCCAAACGCGAACTTACAAAAATCCAAGCATCAGGCACACTGCCTGAACTCAAATTCGACGTTATATCCGCAAATTTGAGATTATCTGGATCAAACGGTCAAAATGTAGGGCAAGCCTTAGCCACCTTCATCCACAACCATCAACCTGGCGACGTTGTGACCTTCCTCGCTTTCGTCCCCGAAACCAACGAAACAACAAATCTCATTCAATCATTCAGAGCCGCGATCCGCGATCGACTCAATCTCGCCACTGCATTCGGATACGGCCCGAGATACCTTCATAGCACTGGCCAGTACCACAAAGGGGGCCCCAACAACGGACTTTACATTGTCCTCACCGCTGAAGATAAAACCGATCCTCAAATACCCGGGATGGGTGCCAGTTTCGGTCAACTCAAGATGGCTCAAGCATTAGGTGATATTGGCGCACTCAAAGATAATAACCGCCGTGTTGTGCATATCCACTGCGCCACCGCCGATATCGAAGAAGCGTTGAATCTGCTAGCTGCCGAGCTCCACACTGCGGTTGCGCCTTAAAATCCGGCGTTAACCGCAATCCCTTCAATTGCTGAATTGGCAACATCAAAAACTCGATCACGCGGCACTTTCGCCTTCTGCATCACGCGCATAGATGTGACTGCGTGCGTCAACGCCCAAGCTGTTCGCCGAGAATCTAAGCCACTCGGCAGATCACCAGCGGCCATAGCCGCCTCCAAGCTACGTTGCAAGCGCGCCGCATAGTAATCCCAAAATTGTTGAACAATACTTCCCACTTCGGCATCGGTTGAACCAAATTCACAGGCCGCATTCACAATCATGCATCCCGCCGGCATTCCCGGATCTGGGCCACCACCAATAGCAAGCAGACAGTCGCAGAGAGAATCGTAAGCTGAAGCATTCACCGTTAATCGCCCTTCCAAACGTTGCAGTTCGGTCTCTGCGTAGCCATTCAAAATCTTCAGATACAAGCCCCGTGTATCGCCAAAAACGTTATACAAACTTTGCCGCGCCATTCCAATATGATCAAGCAACGCAGTCAGCCCGGTGCCTTCATACCCTCGCTCCCAAAAAATCTCAGTAGCTTTCGTGAGCACATCCTGCTCTTCAAATGTTCTAGGGCGTCCTGCCGACATAACAGACTAGACGGTCAAGATTCCAGCAAAGTTGCATAAAAAAATAACCCCGGGCTTGTTGCCCGGGGTTATTTCAATCTAAAGGTTAGTTACCTGAGCCCTTGCCTTTTTTCGCTCCACCGAGCAAATCGGCCAAGCTCAATCCACCACCACCACCACCCGAAGCTCCAACCGTTGGGCTCGCCGCGAGTGCTTTTTCAATCCGATCAGCAACATCAGAGTAATGCATCACCGTCATCGGATCTTTATTGCGCTTTGCCGCGCTTCGGAGCTCAGCCAGCAACTGATTGAGTTGGTATCGAGCAACCGCAATTGCTTCGGCCGGAGCAGATCCTTTCTCCAATACCATTACCATCAACTGATCCGCATAGGATCGTTGAAGATCGCGTCGCAAGGGAGTAACTATCGCCGAACCTGGAACTTCGCTCCAAACCGCCGCCTTCAAAGATGAGAAGAGTTGAACAACCGTCAACACATCCTCGCCTTTTTCCGCTTCATATTCGGCGTTAATCAACCGACTAAGAACGCCTGAATCCAGCAAGGAGCTCAATGTTCCGGTTTGAATGCCAGAAATCGTATCGCGCATCGGATAATCCGACATCCCACCAATCATCATTTCAATGAATTCACCTTTAGGATTCATCGTCAGATTTTTAAAGTAGCTCTTCGGCAAGTCCAAAGCACTTGGCACAAAAACCATTTTGACTATTTGGTCTAAAGCCGCTCGTTGGGTCTTGCCCGGGATGTTCACGATCGGTTTCTTTCCACCTGGATCATTCGGATAAGCCGAACTGTGTCGTACACCACCAATAAAGCGAGTCAGCTCATTGGATGATCGTGCATATGTACCAAGCAACGATTCAAAGTCCCGAGTGAAGTTGTAATAACCTTCTCCTTGCTTTAAGGAATTTTCCGGTAGCTTCAGCAAAAGATCGTGACTGACTTCGCCCATACGTGTCCAATAAGCCAACGGATCGGCCCCTAAGTCAAATCGAGTGACATAAGGATCAATACTGTCCGCATATTCATCGCCGAGCCAAGTCAAACCTTCCCGTGCGCCCGTCTGAGCAATCTGAGAAAGATCGTATCGTTCTTCGTTCGTGTCCTTTGCACCAAATGGCGTGTAGCCATACTTGATCGCCCACTTGTCGTAGCGACCAACCGTATTGCCATAAAAGTTAACGCTTTGTTTCTTCAACGCCGAAGGATTAAACGCAACGTAATCCATAACGGATGCTGCAGTTCCTTCTTCCTCAACCGTTGCCTTGTCCGACAACTGATCAAGTGAAAGCAAGGTCGATGCAACAAAGTTGTGCCGTAAGCCCATCATATGCCCCATTTCATGGGTCACAACCCAACGGACAAACTGATTCACAAACTCATCGCGGGAAAGACCAGCAATCTGTGCCGATGCCATCATTCCCATGTACATATTCATGTTGCCCTCTGCCAACACGTCGCACTCATTGGGCTTGCTACCTTGAGACAAGTTTTGAAGACGTTTTGCCAAGCGTGTTTGCCAAGCGTCAGGTCGAACAAACTCACCATACTCAGCTGCAAAAACGCGAACAATGTTTGCGTCAACTGTAACCGAGCCATTGAGAATTTCACCCGTCAACGGGTTCGTTCTAAATAATGCAATTGCATAAGCATTGTTAGGCGATGCCACCCATCGAACAACGTTGTAACGCATATCCGCATGGTCAAAGTCCGCATCATCTGGCATCTGCTTTGCAACAACCGCATTACTGAAACCTGATTCCAAAAACGCTTTGTTCCAGTTTTCAATCGCCATCTTCACCGAAGCGCGATACTCTTCTGGAACCGCATTATCAATCCAAAAAACAATCGGTTCAACTGGGTCACTCACATCCGCGCTAGGATCTTTCTTAATCAGATTCCAGCGATTGATAAACATCACCTTTTGATCAATGGCGGTCGTTTCGCTAAAGTCTTGATGATCATTGGTAAAAAAGCCAACCCGCGGATCAAACAAACGTGGCTGGAAGCCATTATTCGTCGGCAAAGCAAACACGTTGTAAGCCACCTTCACAACAACGCTTCGGTCGTCCGCATTCTTAGTGCCGCCGCCAAGTGCCGCCATTGGGTTTCCGCCGCCACGACCCAAAAAGTTCATTGTTGATTCAATGACCATGTTCTTTGGGAAGTTCTTAACGTCGGAGAAATAACTGTTTTCACGATCAAGAATGTAAGAGCTTCCGCCGCCGCCAAGCAAAGGATTTCCTCCACCTGCCAGCATCTCAGTTACCCGGCCAACATCGCCACGGAATAAATCCGTAACATCCACCAAAATCGAATCTCGATCTTCTTGCTCAGCTTCAATTGCAAAACTCTCTACAATCGCATCGGGGAATGATCGCTGAACCGCTTTCGCGATTGGAAGCTTGTTGTCAGCCCGATAGAAGTAGTTCGGAACATACATCGCCAACCGATTATTAGGAAGCTTTCTGAATTCAAAAACCAAATCAGAAATTGGATCCCCTGCCGCAAGTCGACCATCAGCAAGTCCGCTAGAAGCGGTCGTTTGCATCATCATCAAAAGGTTAAGTTGCGATTTCTTTATCTCAAGCTTGAGCTTTGTTTGACCATCCTCAGTCTTCTTCCAAAGCGTCAAAAGGCCATCCAACTTTTCGTAACCATCAACCGCCTCGTCAATCGCGCCCTTTTCCTGCTCGGTTTTATTAGAATCCGATTTAACCAACCCACCACTTGTGCGTTCACTTGTAGAATCAATCGTCAACAAAACCGGTTCGCCCAGACCAAAATCAAATTTTGCTCCGGTGACCTTCATCTCGCTTTTAATCGAATCACCACTCGCAATCTCAATCCACTGAGTGCTATCAATCTTCAAAGCCGGGCTGCCCGATTTCTCAGACCATTCCATCCTGATTTTCGCAACCGGAACGCCATCAAGCTCTTCCATCGCTAAAACCGTGAACTTAGCCGATGACTCCGCAACTTTAAGTGCAGCATTAGCTTCGTAATTGTGTGTCCAGGTATCGCCTGCCCCAACCGGCTCGTCCTTGAAAATAATTGCTCCACCGACCGCCAAAGAGTTCTCGACGACCATTTGCATTTCATCGTCCAATGCCGGCTCATGTTCAATATTAAGTACTTGACCGTTGGCACCAAAAGTCGTAGTTGTAAAACCTTCCTCTTCACTCGGAGGGAGCACTTCCCCATTTATCGTCGATTTCGAAGTGAGAGTAGTGCTTTTAAGCACGAACTTGCCACCATCAACCGAAACCACTTCATTTGTATAAGTGCTTTCATCCAAAATGATGATGTCTTCCCCACCCGCATCAAACTTAATCTTAGAAGTACCTTTAGACTTAGCTGATTGACCAACCTCTGGCTTAAAACGAAGAACAACTTTGTCCTGCTTTGAATAGGCAATTACTGAACTTGTAACCGCTGTTAAAAGAAGGGCCAAAGCAATAGAGCGAGCTCGACTCTGCATGCCTTACTTTAACTCATTCGAACCCATCAAAAGTGCCCGAAAGTTAAAAAGCCTACGGCTCGGATGCTAGATCGCGGAAGAACTGAGGAATTGAAACGACTTTCATCGAAGAATCAACGCAAACCTGCCACGTATACCCCTCTGTCACCAACTTTCCTGTCGATTCATTAACAATTTCATACTTAAAATGAACCGCCGCTCGGCGCATTTCTTCGGCCCAGATTGTAACCGCAATAACATCGTCATACTTAACTTCGCCCCGGTACTTGGCCCAAACTTCCACAACTGGCAACTTGAACCCCGCTTCTTCCATTTCTAAGTAGGAAACACCACGCGCTCTAAGCCATGCCGCCCTTGCCTGCTCAAAATATAACAAATAATTTCCGTAGTAAGCGTGTCCCATCATGTCCGTTTCGCCATACCGAATGCGAATTCTCTCGACCGTGCGCGTACTCATCTCGCTTCGGTTTACCAGATCACCAGACAAACGACCAGGGAACCTTGACCCCAATTGACAGGTACCATCGTCTAGAACAAAAGCCGCTGAACCATGGTTAATGATCCGTACATCTCGTTAAGAAAAGTCGAAGTCGCCTACAACGACTATGTCGCTGGCTTACGAGGTGTTAGCATCAATATTGAACGCGGTGAATTCGTTTTTCTCTGTGGTCAAACCGGAAGTGGAAAGTCCACAATCATAAGGGTTCTATCAAGCCAAATCAAGCCAACAAAAGGCGAAGCAATCTTCGATGGACGGCCCTTAACCCTAGTTAAACCAGAAGAAATTCCGGAGCTACGGCGCAAAATCGGCATTGTCCCCCAAGACTTTGGTCTCCTTCCAAATAAAAAAGTTTGGGAAAACGTCGGCTACGCCATGCGTGCCGTCGGTCGAACAAAATCAGAAGTCCGCGAGCAAGTGCCTGCCATCCTTGAACGCGTTAACATCCTCCAACGAGCTGACGCTTACCCCACCGAGCTTTCTGGCGGCGAACAACAACGCGTCGCAATCGCCCGAGCGCTCATCAACAATCCCCCTCTTCTCCTCGCAGATGAACCAACCGGCAACCTTGATGCCGCTCACAGCGATGAAATCATCAATATTCTCCTTGAGCTCAACGCCCAAGGCACAACCATCGTTGTCGCCACTCACGATATTTCTCAAGTCGAACGTGCCGGAAAACGAGTCATTCTTATGTCCGCAGGTCGGGTCGAAGAAGAAATTGATGCAACTGGAGGTCACCACGAACCGCTAGAACCCAGGAGCGACGAAAATCCAAAAGAAACTCCACAACCAGATCAAGAACCTGAACCCCAAACAGAAACCAGCGTCTCTACGCCTCAGACCAACGATCCGCACGAAAATAACTGATGTTTGACCGACTAGAATTCTTACTAAGTGAAGCCGTAATCAGCCTGCGGCGCAACAAAGGCATGACCTTCGCTTCAATTATTGCATCAGCTCTCGCTCTGGTCATTGTTGGTGGCTTCACTCTCACCTACATCGGATTAGCCAAATACCTTGCCCTACAAGGTTCCAAGTTTGAAATGAGCGTCTTTGCCCGCGATGATGCATCACCGGATCAAGTCCAAGCCCTCGGCAAGAACATTGAAAAACTGCCCGGTGTTAAATCAATTTCACTCAAAACAAAAGCTGAAGTTTGGGCTGACTGGAAGAAAAAGAATCCTGCCATCACAAACGGACTTGAACTTGATAACCCAATGCCCGATACTTTTACTGTGACATTCACTGATCTCAAAAAAGTGGATTCGGTCGTCGCTCTGGTTAAGAGCATGCCCGAAGTCGCACCGAAAGACGGAGTGCAAGTCATGGGCGAAGTTCAAAACTTCCTCCAAGAAGTGATGATTTCAATCCGCTGGTTAGGATTAGCTCTCGGAATTGTCACCCTCGCCACCGGCGGAATTCTTATCTACAACACTGTCCATCTCACGATGATTGCCCGAAGACGTGAACTCCGAATCATGGAGCTAGTCGGTGCAAACAAAATGACTGTACAAGTTCCCCTCCTCATCGAAGGGATCACGCAAGGAGTACTCGGTGCGCTCATGGCAACCCTAGTTCTTTGGCTAGGGCACGGCGTTGTTGCGCGAGTTGTAGAAGGCATCCCAGTAATTCGAACTCAACCATTCCCCTTAGTGGGAACGCTCATTTGTCTCGCTCTCGTCGGAGCACTGTACGGATTTATCTGCAGCTATCTGGCAATTCGTGAAAATCCAAAGGAACTCGCCCCACGATGAAACGAATCACTCTCATTCTCACCACCATCATGCTTGCCACAAGCATGATGGCTGTTGCTCAATTGACTTCAAAAGACAAAGCGAAAAAGAGCAGTCTTTCTCAATCTCTTGGCAAAATAAAATCGAAGCGCAATCAACTCCGCAC
>JAPUDU010000259.1 GCA_027492935.1 Fimbriimonadaceae bacterium | reverse complement strand
GACAAGATTGTGCGAATATTGCTGGGCGGAGACTTGATCGTGGCGTGTGATAACGTATTGGTTTAAAAGCACAGGGGTTTGACGAGTCCGGCGGGAACGGCAGCAGGAGAAGAGGATTTGATTCGAGCGGCTCGAAATGTGTTTGAGGTTGATGTGGCGAAGTCTTGCCACCATGGTTCGGCTGATGTTTCCGAGGTGTTTTTGCGATGCGTTAATGCGGCGGCAACGGTGATTTCGAGCGGTGACAATGAGCCTCATGCTCATCCTCGGTCTGATACTTTAGGGCTGGTGGGTAAGAGTTCGCGAGGGCGTAGACCTTTGATTTTCTGTACGGAATTGGCGAGGTCGGGTAAGGAGAGGTTTGATCTTTCGGATAATCGAATTGATGAACTGGTTGATTTACGTCGGGCTTTGAAGGTAATGGTGACGACTGATCCGGGGCGTCCTGCTTTGAAGAAAAAGATTGAGAACTTGGAGCGGGTTTTGGGTCGGGCGGTGGCAACTTATGGAGCTATCCAATTGCGGACGGATGGTGAGCGGGTAGTGCTGGCTTACAAGATTGAGCAGTCATCGGCGGCTAAAGGGTGGGATATTTATCGGCTCGAGCCTTCGGCGAGTGGTGAGTTAGCTTATGTTTCGCAACATGATTAGTTTTAAGAGTGAGACGAGGATGGACTTGTTACTGGGCACAGGAATCATTTTTGGAATAATTGGCTTCTTGGTAATGGAAGGGACACTTTAAACTATGAAAGTTGAATGGAAAGGCGGGATGGCATTTGAAGGTGCGGGAGCAAGCGGGCAGGTTTTGCGAATGGATGCTCATCCGGATCATGGAGGGTCGGATACAGGCGTTTCTCCGGTAGAGGCGTTACTTGCTTCAGCGGCGGCTTGTTCGGCGATGGATGTGATTTCTATTTTAGAGAAGAAAAAGCAGGTTGTGACGAAATATTGGATTGAGGTAGATGGTGAGCGTAATCCTCCAGGTGATTGGCCACGACCATTTAAAACAATTACGATTAAGCACTTTATTGAAGGTGAAAATTTGGATGAAGCGGCGGTTGCGCGGTCGGTGCAATTGAGTGATGAAAAATACTGTCCGGTGTTTTCGCCTTTCCGGGCGGCCCCCGTGTTGCTTTCTACTTACGAGATTTTATCGTACCAAAATAAAACGCGGCGATCCTGTTGAGGAGCGCCGCTTTTTTTGTTGACTAATGAATTAGCCCCCGAGCTTGCCGAATGGGTTGATGCCGATTCGGTCGAAGATGAAGAACACGTTGGCGATTGAGTTAATGATTTCAAAATCAACGTTGCCAGAGTCGGGAACGTAAACCAGATCGCCTGGTCTCATAATGATATTTTGACTGGGGTCTTTCCCACCTTCAAATTCAATCATGTTGGCTTCGATAACGAGGAAGTCGTTTGGTCGACCAGGAAGCGGTCGGAAGACTTGGATTTTTGAAAGTCGTGATCGTCGCTCAATTTTGCCCGCGGTTGCGATGACTTCAGAGAGCTTCATTTGTTCGCGGTAAGGGATTGGCCCTTCGTTACGAACTCGACCAGCAACAACAACGCGGCTATCGGTCTCTTCGGGGACTTGAAGCAAGTCACCATCTTCGATGAGATAGTTTTGGCTTGCGTCACCGGAAAGAAGAGCGCGAATGTCGATGGGAATTCGCTCGCCACTGGACTTTTTGACCAAATAAGCTTTGCTAAGGTCAGCTCGACCGTCGGTGCTTGTTCCACCAGCGGAGCTGAGGAGATCCATTAGGCGATCATTCGGCCGGATATCGTAAACGCCAGGGCGACCGACAAATCCGTTGACGGATGCTTTGAGTCGGCGGTACTCGCGGATAGTTACGGAAACGATCGGATCGTTTAGTTGGAGTTTGTTGACGTAACCAGCGGTGAGATCGGCCTCGAGTTCTTTAATGGTTTTTCCGCCTGCTTTGATGGTGCCAAGGAAGGGGGCAGAAATGTTTCCATCAGGGCCGACAGGAACTACGGCATTGATTTCTTGAACTCGATACACTTGAATTGTGATAACGTCTTCGGGTTGAAGTCGATAGGTTTCGGTCGTTGCTTGACCGAACGAGACAGCACTCATGAGGGTCATGAGGCACGTCATCAGGGTAAATAATTGTTGTTTTCTCGTGAATCTCATCACGTTGTACTCCTTGGCTCCGGTCATTATAGCTTAATTATTCCAAATCTAGGGGCTTTCTTGACCCCTCTATGACTAATGTAAATTCTCCTTTATGTGGAACCTGCTTTTCGGTTGGGATTTCGGGGAAAGTTCCACGATAAATTTGTTCATTCATTTTGGTTAATTCGCGGGCTATTACGTAGCGACGGGGCCCAAGAATTTCGGCACATAAAGCGAGAGTTTTTTGGAATCTATGGGGACTTTCGAATAGCACTAACGTGAAAGATGAATCGGCTAATGGCTCGATTACTTTTTTTGCTGGCCCGGGTTTGCGAGGAAGAAATCCGAGGAAAGCGTAGCGTTGAGCAAAGAATCCGCTGGCACTGAGGGCAGTACTTACAGCACTTGGGCCGGGGATTGGGGTGACTGTGATGTCGGAATCGAGACAGAGGTCGATGAGTTGGGTGCCTGGATCGCTGATTGTGGGAGTTCCGGCGTCGCTGAGGATGGCAATGGTTTTTCCTTCGGCAATTTCATCGCGAAATTCGGCGATTTTGTGTGGGTTAGTGTAATCGTTGAGGGTGGCCTGAGGAATTTTGATTCCCATATGGGCGAGGAGTTTTCCGGTTACGCGCGTGTCTTCGGCGAGAACGAGGTCGGTTGAAGTCAAGACATCCCGCATGCGTTGCGAGATGTCTTGGAGGTTGCCGATTGGGCCGGCTACGACGTAGAGCTGACCCTTATCCATGGTTTTTAGTTTCCGGTATTAGGAATAGTCGCGCCACCGACGGGAGGGGTTGTTCCTTCGCCGGTTTTGGGGGTGGTGCCGGTTGTTCCAGTTGTGCCTTCTTTGCCTTGGTTCGCAAGTTCTTTATCGAGTTCTTCTTGAGCCTTCTTTTGGGCTTCTTCGATTTCTTTTTGCTCTTTCAAGTAGTTAGCGTGTTCGGTTTGCCATCTTTCTTGCTCTTTTTTGAGAGCATCAATACTTTCTTTGCTCCAGGCTTTTTTGGTTTCGGCTTCGGTAATGAGCATGGAGATTTGAGCGAAGAGGGCTTGGCCAGTTTGTTCGAAGTCTGCATTTGATTGAGCAGCGGCGGTTGCAAACAGAAGAGCATCATCGTTGCGGCCTTTTTCAAGAAGTTCTCGAGCAAAAGTTACTCGGAATGAACTGTCTTCATAGAACTCCAACATGCGATTGGCTGACTCGATTCTGTCATCAAGCATCTCAACTTTTTCTTCCTCTTTTGCTTGCGCATAGAGGGTTTCTTGAACCAAGAATTGAGTCGCTGCGGCTATACCGGGGAAATATTCTGAAGTGAAAAGTGGATCTCGAAGTTCGGTTTGCTTTTCCTTGAGGAATGCAGTGAGCTTGGTTGGATCCTTTTGATAATCTGGGTTACCGTAGGCGGTGAAGACGGCGAAGCCAACTTCTAATGCTTTGTCCTTAAACTTAGGTTGAAGACCATCGGTTTTTTTCTTGAGGTCTTCTTCAAAAAGCTTGCCCGCTTTGGTCGCTTTGCCATTTTCAAGAAGAATGGCTTTTGATTTCTCAAAATCTTTAGGGAGGTTGGGTGTTACCGAATTGAAGCGGTAGATCGTTGGGGCTCCGCCCGATAGAATCATGTCGCTCAATTGACCAGGCTTGAGGTCTTTGAGAACTTTTAGCTCTGGGCTTGCATCAAGTGCACCGCCACTTAGAGTGATTGTCTTTTCCTCTGGTTTTGCTTTTGGATTGATTTCAGCTTGGACAGTGGAAAAATCAGTGCCGGCTTTAATTTTTTCGATTGCATCGATAGCGGCAGATTGTCGTTCTTCTAATGGCTTACTCAGGTCATCGAATCGGATAATGCTTAGGCTGTAATCGTTGTAAGCGGCCTTCAGTTCATCTTCTGTGAATTGAACGGAGGCTTTGTAAGAATCTTGTACGAGTGCAGGGAGAAGAGCACTTGCAACGTCGGATTTTGTTTTCGGATCGTTGTACTTCTTGACGATTTCGTCGGTTTGCTCGGTGATCAGTTGATCGGGAGTTTTGCCACCGGTGATTTCAGCAATTTTCTTGTCGGCTTCAGCTTTGGAGGCATCGGGTTTGAGCATCCCGTTCATGATTAACTGGGCCCGTGTTTGTTCCATGTACTGGGTGGCAACGGTTTTCCCCACAGTAGCAATGTTTTCCGATGTGATGGCAACACCTTTTTCTTTTGCAAGACTTGCGATTGCGGCATCGTTGACAAACCCCTGAACGGCGGTCATGCTGGCGGCAAGTTCAGCTTGCGGTGTTCCCTGAGTCATGCTCACGCTTTGGGATTGAGTTACATTTTTGACTCGTTCGTTAAACTGTTCAAGGCTAATTTTTTGTCCACCGACTTCAAAAACAACTTGATTTTGAGCGGTTTGTTGTTGGCCATTGCCGTATTGGCCCGAGAAGACCATGCTGGCAGCCAAGAGGACGCCTAATACTAATAAGACTGCTTGGCAGCCTTTTTTTTCCATTGCTTTACGAATCGTGATGATTGACAAAATTTCTTCTCCTACGCCGAAAGGAAACGTTATTATGACGCCCGAAAGTTCCGTGGCCCGGAACTAGACTTGACATGTAGACACATTATGTGAATAATGGGTGTGTCTGGCAGACAGAAGACTATGTCTGCGGGTGAAAATTATGGCAAAGGGATTAACCGCACGTCAGGAAGAGATTTTGCGATTCGTATCAGATTACCAAGCGGAGAATGGATATCCGCCTTCGATTCGTGAAATTGGAGCCCGATTTAAGATTGGGTCTTTGCGGGGCGTAACGGTTCATCTAGATGCTTTGGAGAAGAAAGGTTATATTGAGCGGGCAAATACTCCTCGCTCTATTAAGGTGATTCATCCGGCCTACCAAAACACGCTCAATGTAAGCATGTTGCCTTTGATCGGGACGATTGCAGCAGGGGCACCTATTTTGGCCGATGAGTATGTTGAAGATATGATTCCGGTGCCGAGTGAAATGGTGCGGAACATCGCAAATGCATTTGTTTTGCGGGTTAAAGGGGATTCGATGACGGGGGACGGAATCAATCCTCGTGATTTAGTTGTGATAAAGCCACAGGAGTCGGCATCGCACGGGGAGCTTGTTGCGGTTTTGGTAGACAACGAAGCGACAGTAAAGCGCATGCACATGCGCGATGGTGTTATCAAATTGATGCCAAGTAATCCGGCTTATGAACCGATTGATGTGCAACCGGAAGATAATGCGCGAGTTATTGGGCGAGTGATTGGATTAATGCGCGATTATCAGGGAATGGCTTTCTAAGGCCCGGAAATATATCTTAGTTGAGTGGCAAGAGTATCGTTAATTCGGTGTTCTTGCCGGAAAATCCCTTTTCCTGATTGGAGCCACGTTGTTATCTCGTGGGTTTCGTTTTCGATTTTGAGAGTGACTTGGCCGACAAGGAGATTCAGTTTTTTACCGTCGATTTCTTCTTCCACTTGGCGGACTTTGAGTTGGCCTTTTGCGGTTTTTGCTGAGCCAGAAGCGCGAATAGTGCCGGAATAGTTGATGATGTCGCCATCTTTTATATTTGCGTAGATTGGAAGAGGAGGGAAGAATTCAGAATTAGCGAGTCGGCCAGCAATGAGCTGGTTGTCTTGCCACGCAAGGGTGGTGTCACCGATTTCGGATGTGAGGGCAAAGCCTTCAATCTTGCCGACTGATTCTTTGCGCTCGATTTTGACCGTAGATATTCGAGTGCTGAGGCCAGCCTTGACTTGATACGACCAAGTGTTACCAATTGCGAGAGGCATGACGTTTTGACCGCGATTGCATCCCACCAAGAGTAAGAAAGGCAACAGTAATAGTGTTCTTCGGTTCAGATTGCCTCCAGCTTTGCGAGAGATTGAACCATTTTTTTGATCCCCGTTGCTCCAGGGAAGGCAACCGTTACTTCGGCATCATTTTTTAGTGGAGCGCAGGCAACGACAATTCCAACTCCGAATTTGCGGTGAGTTACCTTTTGACCGACGGTGAATGGAGGTGTCCAGGAAGGAGTGGAAGCTCTTGGTTCTTCTGTGATCGCGTAGCCACCAGTGCGGAGAGGCTCGAGGCGTGGGGCGTTGCTGACGCGGGTGAATGATGTTTCCATTGTTGTGCCCGGCATTTGGTCGATGATTTCGCGGGGGAGGTCATCGATGAAGCGGGATCGGGGGTTGAAATTAGCTTGTCCGTATTGAGATCGTCGGCGGGCGTACGTCATGTAGAGGCTTTCGCGTGCGCGGGTCATGCCGACGTAGCAGAGACGACGCTCTTCTTCCAATTCGGTGTCGTTGCCAAGGGCGCGGCTGTGGGGGAAGATTCCTTCTTCGAGGCCCATTAGGAAAACCACCGGGAATTCGAGGCCTTTTGAGGAGTGGAGAGTCATGAGTTTGACGCCATCTCCACTATCTTTCATGGTGTCGATATCGCTGACGAGGGCCACGGTTTCGAGGAATTGTCCGAGATCGTGTTCTTGTGATGGGTCAGCGTCGAATTGGGCGGTGACGTTGATGAGTTCTTGAAGGTTTTCGAGACGGGCTTGGGCTTCGTCGGTTCTTTCAGCTCGGAGTTCATCAAGGTAACCGCTGCGTTGCATCAACAGTTTGAGAATGGGGGTGACGGCTCCTGCGGGGATTAGTTCCCTTGCATCTTCGATTGCTTTGGAGTAAGCCCGTATGCTTGAAAGAGGTTTCTTTTGGATTTCCTGTTCAAACTGCGGATCGGTGATGGCTTGGTAGAGGGATGTTCCCCGGCTGTCGGCAAATGACGTTGCTTTTTGGATAACGGATGGGCCGATTCCTCGCGTTGGGGTGTTGATGGTGCGGCGGAATGAGACTTCGTCGGCTGTGTTCCAGGCAACACGCAGGTAGGCGATCATATCCTTAATTTCCTTACGGTCATAGAATCGCTGGCCACCGACGAGGATATGGGGGATT
>JAPUDU010000258.1 GCA_027492935.1 Fimbriimonadaceae bacterium | reverse complement strand
GATTTTGAGCCCAATTTGGGTTCCTTGGATGCTTTGGCGGGCCAATAAACGAGCGGAGAGGGTGGATTGGCAGGAAAGGCAGGGGAACCTGAAGCTTTCATTACGGGATGGCTCAGATCGGATTTGGTTCCATGCAGTCAGCGTTGGGGAGGTTGTTGCATCATTGCCAATTTTGCGGGAGATTCGGCGGTTAGCTCCGGAGGCGGAGATCGTTTTGAGCGTGACGACAAGTAGTGGTCACGAAACGGCACGAAATCAGGCGGAAGGGCTTTTTGATCATCTAGTTTATTTTCCGATTGATGTGGTTAGGTTTACGCTGGCAGCGATGTCGCGGGTTGAGCCAAAAGCGGTTGCGGTTATGGAAACCGAACTGTGGTTTAACTTTTTCTGGGCAGCGAAAATCGTTCAAGCGCGAACTTTGGTTTTGAACGGACGCGTAAGTGATCGTTCTTATCCTCGGTCATCGAAACTTGGATTTTTTTACCGGCCATTGCTGGAACAGGTTGACGAGGTTCTCGTTCAGACAGATACAGATCAGGAACGATTCTTGGGTTTAGGCGCAAAAAAAGCGGAGGTTTTGGGGAACTGTAAGTTTGATCAGGCTCTTGAAGGGATTGAAGCTGACCCGGAAACGTGGCGGAATACGCTTGGTATTCCTTTGGATGCGCGGGTTGTGGTTGTGGGATCAACGCGCGGAGAAATGGAGGAGGAGTTTGTGGTTTCGGCGTTGAATGATGACCGGTTGAGCGATGTTTGGGTTGTTCATGCGCCTCGGCATATGGAGACAGTGCCGGGTTTGGCATCACGAGTTTCTTCGGCTTTTGGAAGCGTTGCGTTACGGTCGAAAGGGGAGTCCGGGCGGTACTTAATATTGGATAGTTATGGGGAGCTTTCCAAAGTTTATTCAGTGGCGGATGTGGTTGTGATCGGCGGCGGGTTTGATAAGTTGGGAGGGCAGAACTTGATTCAACCGCTGGCGCACGGAAAACCAGTTGTGCATGGGCCACATATGATGAATTTTCGTGATGTGACGGATATGGCGGATCGGGTTGGGGCAACGATTACGGTTGATTCGGCGGAAGGATTGCGAGGTGCGTTGATTGAGTTGCTCGATGATGCGGGGAAGCGCGCGCGGATGGGGAAGGCGGCAGCGGACTTGGTGGCAGAAAATCGAGGAGCAAGTACCCGGTATGCGCAGAGAGTGGTTGCGGCGATGCGGGCGGCTCCGGGGGTTCAGCGGGTAGGCAAAGCAAAGAGTTAGTTTTAGAAAATACAAAAAATATGTTCGGTTTTAGCCGATTTAGTGTGATATGGAACTGAGGTAGTGCGTGGGAGTAGAATGAGTCTGTGACCCGTCGATTTGGATTTACCTTGATTGAGTTGCTGGTTGTGATTGCGATTATCGCGATTTTGGCGGCGATTTTGTTCCCAGTTTTTGCCCAAGCCAAAGGAGCGGCTAAAGCGACCCAATGTTTGAGTAATCAACGCAACTTGGGGCTTGCGATGGTTCTTTATCAGCAGGATTACGACGATACTTTTCCGCTGGATGCTTATGCGACGGATACGGGTTTTCCGCTTTGGCTAGACATGGTTGATCCTTACGTCAAGAATAAGCAGATTTGGTTGTGTCCGGGAAGCGCAGTTGCAGACAAAGACACTACCGGGGCTTTGAGCTCGCATTTTGGTTATAACGCGACATATTTGACGAACATCATGACCGACTTCAGCAACTTTGATGGCCATGTTGCGGTTTCGGCTACGGCACTTGGTTCTCCGGCGGAAACCGTGGTTTTAACCTCGGCTAAAGCAAGTGTTCCGGGGAGTTGGTGCGGTGACGACGGAAAGCACTTGTTGCCGCCGAGTGCGACCGCTATTGATTGCTGGGGAAGACCTGATCCAACTTTTGCGGGTGGTGCAACGATCTTCTGGGCAGACGGCCACTCTAAGCGATTGAAGATGGGGCAGTTTTATGACACACAGAACCCATCGGATAAGTTCTTTGATTTAGAGTAGTTTTTAAAAAATAATGCCCCGGCTTTTGATAGCCGGGGCATTATTTTTTTGTCGATCAGTTTTCTTTGATCGTGATGTTGCGGTAGCTCACAGGATCGCCGTGATCTTGGAAGACAATGTAGCCTTCGGTGAACTTGCCGAACTCAGGCATGTCCTTGAACTTGCTTTGGGCAACCATGTCGCGGAATTCTTGCGAATTCATGTCGACGGTTACCGTGAGCTTGTGGTTGAGATAGTGTTGTATCACACCATTCTTAGCCACGATTCGACTAACATTGTATTCGCCAACCGGGCGGGTGTAGTCAAATTCGGGGCGGTAGAGGGCGTACATTGCACCAGCTGATGTGAACGGATTGCGTCCGTCTGCATGCTTGCTGTTATCGAGGACTTGGTACTCGGGAGCGCATTGCCAGGGGTACTGACCGGGTCGGTCTTGAGCGAAGTACATAACTCCGCTGTTTCCGCCGTCGCCAATTTTCCATTCGAACGTTAGATCGAAGTTCTTGTACTTTTTGGCGGTGCGGAGATCGCCACCTTCGCTACCCGGAGCGTAGCTGAGGATTCCACCCTTAAGCGTCCAGCCAGATGGAACTGTATCTCGGTTCCAACCTTGGAAGTTGCTCATTGAGTTGGTGAGTTTATTGCCTTGAACGGGTTCGCTTGGTTGCTCAACTCGCTTGGTAGGCAACGGACCAGCCTTAGCCGGAATCTTGTTAATTGTTAGCCAGGCTTCGGTTGACCAAAGGAATTGATTGCTTGAGCTTTGCAGGCTTTGGTGAGCATGAACGTAGGCTACGTGGCTTCCGTCTTTCAGACCGTCTACGTTGAGGAAAACAGTCTTGCGGTCGGTGCTTACCCAGACAGCTTTAACGTCGAGAACTTCTTCGTCAATTTTTGGTCCGCCGTATTCAACAGTTGGAACGTACTTCCATTGCTTGACTTGGTAGTAAGCAGGAGTGTTGCCAACTTCTTTGCTCAACGGTTCGGTGAACTTGATTTCGAGGCCATTGGTTCGGGGCGAAACGCTGAGCATTTCGAAGACCGATCGTTTGTTGTAAGCGAGGCGTTGGGTGCCAAAGCTTTGCTTACCGGTTTGACCCCAGTTCCCGTTGGAACCGATTCCACCGACGATGAAGCTGCCATCGGGAGCAACGACAACGCGGTTGATACCGGCTTCAAGGCCCTGAGTGAATCGGAAGACGCATCCTTGAAGGACACCATCAACTTCCTCGACATAAACACGCTTCAATCCACCGTGGGTGACATCACCGTGAACCATTTGACCTTTATATGGCCCATCGTTCAAAGGAGCGATTTGGCTGGGTGAGTTGCCGATTTCGTTTTGCGGAAGCCATACAACCGGGGGATCTTCAGGAGTGTCTTTCTTGGCGATCGGCTCTACTGAGCGGTTGCCATAGAATGCGCCATCTTTAACAAGAAGAATCTTGCTTGATGGGAGCCAGTCGCCTTGGTTATCTGCGATGTAGAGGTGACCAAAAGCTCCATAACCAATTCCGTTAGGAGTGCGAAGCCCGGAGGTGATGAACTTGAAGTCACCGGTTTTAGCATCAATTTCAACCGTTCGACCTCGATCTGGGTTTTGCGGTGAAGTTGATGAGCCACCTGGGTTGATTGCGGTAGCCAGGTTTCCGTAGAACTTGCCATTTCGGTATTCAAGGCCGAATGCAAATTCATGGAAGTTTGCCGTAACGCCCCATCCGTTGGCGACGCATCGATATTCATCGACTACACCATCTTTGTCGTTGTCGATAAGCTCTGTAAGTTCTTGCTTTTGAAGAACGTATGTTCTTCCGTTAACGACTTTTAAGCCGAGGGGCTCGGCAAGTCCGCCGGCAATGCGTTTTACGGTCATTTGAGCCGGGGTTTTATCCCAGTTTTTGATTTGATAGACCGCGCCATCAGCGTCCCATGTGCAGATCAGCATATCCTTGTTAGGGAGAAATGCGATTCCGCCAACACGAGGGTGGAAGTCGTTTGGTCGTGCTTGGGAGAGCGTGTACGCGGGGTGAACATCCTCGAGCGGGCGTCGATCGCCAGGTCGGAAGTTGTCGATTCCGATTACGCCTTTCTTGCCAGGGGCGGTGACACGAACTTCACCGGCAGGAGTTGTGAAAGCGGATGCGGGGACGGTTGTGAACGCAGTGTCGCCGGGTTTTTTCCATCGCAGTTCGAGAGCTTCGTCAGCTCCGTTTTCGAACATTTCGATTCGAATCGAGTTTTCTCCAGCTACCAGTTCAGTTTTGCCCGCTTTGAATTCTTTGCCATGCAGTCCGTTATGGTCAACAACGAGGTTGTCTCCGATGAAGAGACGTGAACCGTCGTCGGAGCCAAGTTGAAATTCATAGGTACCAGCTTGGGTTACGTTGATGAATCCGGTGACATGGGCTAGGAAGTGATCACCGTCGGGGCCGAAATCGCCGTTGCCAAGATTGAGTTCCTTGATAATGACACTGTAGTTCGGGGTTTGACCGGAGATCAGTTCGGGGATTTCGTTTAGCTCAATGCCTGTGTAGTAGACACGGAGACTCAGGCCCGGTTCGCGTTGCTTGCTGACATCTTGTTGAGTCGCCGGCGCGGGTTGGGGGGTAGGTTCTTCAGCAGTGAAAGCTTCGTTTTCTTCATCCGGAGGAGTGACTCCGTTTGCCGTTCCTGATTTTGGATAGGTGACAACGAATTCGGATTGACCGTTCCCTAGGTTGGCGTAACCGCTAACCATATCTGAGTTAAGATCCTTCTCTCGGTTGGTGAATGTTATATTCTTTGCCACGCGGTCAAGGAGGGTGCCGCTAGCGCTATCTGACCAGAGAAGTCTGAGTTTTTGTCCTGACTGAAGACCGGAGACATTGAATGATCGTCGCAACCCGACCACGTTAGCCATGCTGGAAAAGTATTCCGGTGTTTCGTCAATTTTGACAATTTGTCCGGTTGGGGTTTTTAGTTCGGACGAGATAATAACTTGGCCGTTTTTGAAACGGTAGCCAAGATACTTTGGAGTCAATGTGGGGAAATTGTCATCGCCGTCTTGAATTTGCCAGGTGGCTTCCTTATTTTGTATGTAAGGAGCGCCGAGGCTAGTGGGTTGAGGGCCATGAACGGTGGTGTAGACGGCACCATCGAATTTCACTCCGCCTGTCCAAGCCTTGTAAAGGCCGCAGGTCTGAGTATCGTAGGCAGTCCATAGGTTTTCGTTCAAAGCAACAGTGAGCATCCGTGCGTTTTTATCAAGTACGGAGCGGAACACCCAGATATCTCGCGGGCGTTGGTAAGTTGTGGTTTGCGTTAAAAGGCACGCAGCGACAAAGCTCGTCAGCATGCGGAGAGGTTACCTTTGAAAATACAGCTTAATCTGAGGTCAGGGAGCCATTTCAAAAATATCTAACAAATTGGTTAATGTTCGGGTGTCTTGGTCTAAAAAAACTCCTCCTCATGAATAATCAAGAGGAGGAGTTGGCTTGGCGTCTTCAGATTATTGAAGGGGTTGGCCAGTTGCCGGATTGTTAACCGGGAGACCACCGAGTGAGTAAGCGGCTTTGCCCCAAAGGAAGTTATCTACGTTGAATGTAGACATCGTGGTTCGGAACTTTGCGCTTGTATCGGCCATGACATAGTTGTTGCCTTGATCGAATCGACCGGAGTTCGTGTACCGCAATGTGTGGGTTGAGCCACCATTGGTTGAACGGAGTTCGCAGCTAAAGACGGCTCCAACGGTACCTTTGCCTACGAACTTTCCAAGTTGGTTGGCATCGTTACCTGTGACCGTAAGGGCCTCAAGTGGCAGGTCACCAGCGGTGGGCAAACTTGAACCGGAGAGGTCTCGTTGTCCACTTCGACCGATACCGAATGCAGGTCGGTAAGAGCGGAATTCTCCACCCGTGGACGCTTGCATGCAGAATTGCTTTTCAGTTGCAGGAGCAACGAGGATGGTGCTTGAAACGCCATCAATTGCGGTTGAGCTTACGACGTTTGAAGTGTCAGCGCTGGATCGCTTTCGTCCGATGATGGATTGGTTAGCGACATAAGAAATTCGACCGACTTGCTTCGTGTAAACGTTGGGGAGATAGCCTTGCAACGCACAACCATCAACTGCGGCTTGCATGCCTGGCTCGCCGAAACCACGGTTGTTGTTTGTGCGATCTGCACAACCTGGTGCCCAGCCGCCAATGCTATCTGCAGGGCTCACGAAAATTCGCTCATTTTTCATGTATGGCATTAGCATCCAACTCCAGTGAACTTCGTTGCCGGAGAAGTCATCTTCTCGGTGGTTGCTTGGCATGTATGTATCGTCGAAGTCTGCAAGATAAATTTGCATGGCGATACCGATTTGCTTTGTGTTGT
Source organism: Fimbriimonadaceae bacterium (assembly GCA_027492935.1). GTDB lineage: Bacteria > Armatimonadota > Fimbriimonadia > Fimbriimonadales > Fimbriimonadaceae > UphvI-Ar2. The sequence continues at coordinate 885 of JAPUDU010000258.1, read as the reverse complement.
TGAGGTCGGAAGTCTTTTTGGCAGCCATTTTGGCTTGAGCAAAGACAGGGAAGAGGATGGCGGCAAGAATTGCAATGATCGCGATGACGACCAAAAGTTCAATAAGGGTAAATGCTTTGCGCATGAAAAGTATAAAACAGGAGGATTGTTAACGATGGATTAATTGGTGAGCATCGGCCGATTGTAATAGGATTTTTGACTTGCAGAATCTGTTTTATAGCGGTTTTTTAGTTCATTTACGTTTACTCAGCCATCTTGGTGTTGACCTACTTATTTTTCAGTTAAGAAAGAATTTTGAGTCGCTCCAAAATTATGTTAGTGTTCTGCTCGTTTGAAGGCATACTTTATATATCATGGGAGTTAAGAGGCTGATTAGACGTTCTTTGGCGCGAATGGGATGGCAAGTTGAACGGATCGAAAAGCGGGTAACGGACGAATATTCTGAAGACGGACTGTTTACAATTCACTCTTTTAACTTCGTTGATGATCCTCGATTTAATGCGGCTTACGCACGGGGGATGGAAGCTACGGGCAAGGACTATATGTTTCGATGGCGGGTTCATGTCGCGCTATGGGTGGGGCGACAGGTGGCGGAGCTTGAGGGGGATTATGTTGAGTGCGGGGTGAATTATGGGTTTATGAGTTCGGCGTTAATGACGGACTTAGATTGGGAGAAGCGGGGCAAGACTTTCTGGTTGCTTGATACATTTGAAGGGCTTGATGAGAAACTCGTAACAGAAGCCGAGAAAAAAGCGGGGTTGATGAAACACAACCTGGGGGATTTTTATGTTCGGGGTGTGGAATCGGTCAAACGGAACTTTGCTCAGTGGCCTTCGACAAAGATTATTGTTGGACGCGTTCCGGATACTTTGGCTGAAGTGACGT
>JAPUDU010000257.1 GCA_027492935.1 Fimbriimonadaceae bacterium | reverse complement strand
CTTAAACTATCGCGTCTTCTATGTGCGGCAATTTCGGATGATCGGCAACCGCAATAAATGCATCAATCACTTCAGGATCAAAATGTTTCCCCCTCTGGGATTTGATCTCCGCCACCGCCGATTCAACGCTCCAAGCGGCCTTGTAAGGACGAACATTCGTTAAAGCATCAAAAACATCTGCCACAGCCACAATTCTCGCCTCAATCGGAATCTCCTCACCAACTAATCCCGAAGGATATCCCGTTCCATCAAACCGCTCGTGGTGTGAAGCCGCTATCCGAGAGGCCATCCGAATCAAAGCCGTGTTTCCATTCTTAAGAATTTCCGCTCCGACCATGCAATGAACTTTCATCGCCTCAAATTCTTCTTCCGTCAGCTTGCCCGGCTTTCTCAGAATTTCGTCTGATACCGCAATCTTGCCCAAGTCATGGAGCCGCGCTGCGAGTTTGATCAACCGCACAAACTCACTCGGCATGCCCATTCGTTGTGCAATCATTCCCGACATGTTCCCAACGCGCTGAGTATGGCCACCCGTATCTTCGTCACGATACTCACCCGCAATGGCTAACCGCTCAATAACTTCTGTCTGCGACCGCTCGAGTTCATCTGTTCGATCCCGAACCTTCTGTTCCAGGTGGAAGTTCCGAATGTCTTGATCGATGTAAAGCAAACGCATTGTCAAGAAATTCCGAATCCGCAACAAAATCTCAGTCGTATCCCCCGGCTTCGTCAAAAAGTCCGTGGCCCCTAAATCCAAGGCCCTCTTACGAGCCTGAGGAGTTGCGTCAGCCGTGAATACAAGGATCGGCAAATAGATTGACTGGTTACTCGATGTCCTCAAGTGCTTAAGCACCTCATAGCCATCCATGTTTGGCATATGCAAATCTAAGACAACAAGATCGATCTGCCGATTTTCAACCATCTCAATCGCGACAGCCCCCGAGTGCACACAAACAACCTCCCGGTATCCGGTTTTACGAAGAAGCTTCTTTAAAAAGAGGGTGTTTGTCGGGTCATCATCGACGACAAGTATCCCTAAGTCTAATATTTCATCATTCAGCATGTTCACCTCGACTAATTTTCAAAGCCAAATCAACTTTCTGCAATAAATCATGCAAGATAAAAGGCTTTGTAACATATTGAAAAGCTCCCAATTCGAGTAAAGACTCGGCCCGGTGGGCAAATGCATCAGCACTCATGATAATTACCGGAATATCCTTCAACTCTTCATCCAATTTCAGGAGAGAAATGACCTCATCACCATTGATATCGGGAAGATGAAGGTCGAGCAATACCAAATCTGGTTTATGTTTTTTGGCAAGTTGTAAACCGAGCCGGCCCTGCATCGCGATAATTAACTCAACCTCCGGCTGAGCCGCAAACAATTTCTCCAACAAAGCAACATTGGTCAAATTATCTTCAATAATCAAAATCTTTGCTGATCCGGTATTCCAAGCGTTCGAATGCGTTACATGCGGCAGGCTTTGACTCATTTGAGCATGCTCCTCAACTGCATCTCGAAGTTCAACGACAAATGTCGAACCCGTGCCTTCCACCGAAGTTGCCGACATCTGACCACCCATCGCCTCAACCAAAGATCGAGACAGCGAGAGTCCAAGCCCTGTCCCTTCCACATCTCCAATTCCAAGCCTTTCAAACGGCAAGAAGAGTCGCTTCATATTCGACTCCGAAATTCCAATCCCGGTATCTTCAAACGAAATCGCAACCCGATCATCCTCCACCCGCGCCACAGAAATCGTAACCGAGCCACCCGCGTTGTTATACTTAATCCCGTTCGAAATGACATTGAGGAACACTTGACGCAATTTCTGGCGATCCGCCATCACATAAACAGAAGCTTCCGATCGGGTCGTAATCGCTATTTCGTGATCCCTTGAAATCGTCTTCATCAAAGATTCACACTCTTTCAAAAGCTCTAAAAGCTCAACTGGCTCCAAAGATAATCCAATCTCACCAATCTCAACCCGAGATATCTCTAAAACGTCATTAATCAGGTTCAACAAGTGTCGACCAGCCTTCAAAATATGACTGAGAGAATCCTTAGATTCTTCATCCAAATCAGAAAGCTCTAATAACTGCCCAAACCCAAGAATTGCATTCATTGGTGTTCGCAATTCATGGCTCATCCGAGAGAGAAAAGTCGATTTAAACAAGTTTGCCGTCTCGGCTGATTCTTTAGCTATAAGCAGCTCATGGTTCGATTTTTCAAGCTGCTCCGTTCGCTTCACAACCATCTCTTCCAATTCAGCATTTGTTCTCTTCAAGGCTTCCGCCGCCAACTGCTGATCAGTAATGTCGCGCATTAGGCCAAGTCGACGAACTGCTTTGCCCGCAGCGTCAAACTCGGTTGTGCCTCGCGTTGCTACCCATCGAATCTCACCATTGGGTTTCTGAATCCTAAACTGATTTTCAAGTGCCTCATCAACCCGATAAGGAGCTACCGTAACCTGACGAACCTTTTCGCGATCCTCAGGGACAACAAAAGAATAAAACTCTTCTAAACTCGCCTCGTTTTCCACTGCCGGGCGACCAATCAATTCACCGAAAGACTCAGACCAATGAAGCGTGCTTGTTTGCAGATTGAGGATATAACTCCCCATCTGACCGATCCGCTGAGCGTCCGTAAGCAATGACTTCTGTTCTTCCAACTTCTGCAGAGCCTGCTTTCTATCCGAGATGTCCCGGAAATGAACCGCAAGTCCCTCGGAAGATGGATATGCGTGCAAATCCAACCAGCGATCAATCGGAGGAAAATACTCTTCAAAGGATATGGAAGATCCTTGTTCCACCGCCTTGTGATAGTTAACATAAAAAGATGAATCGATGGCTTCAGGGAACAACTCCCATGCCACTTGCCCCAACATCTTCTCACGGCTTGTCATCAGCAAGTATTCAGCCTCAGAATTAACGTAAGTAAATCGCCACTCGCGATCCATGGTTAAAAAACCATCCGTAATACTTTCCAAAGTTGTAGAAAGACTATGCGCTAACTGAGTGGCCTCTTCCTGAAGTGCCTTTGTATCATGAATATCAATACCAGTGCCGTACCATTTGATAACTTGACCTTCAGCACCAAAAACAGGCTGTGCTTGAACTAAAAACCAACGAAACTCGCCACTTTTATTCTCCTTCAAACGATATTCAATTTCGTAGGGAGTGCTGTCTCTAAGAGAAATTGCCCATTCTTCAAAACATCGTTCCAGATCATCTGGATGCAAAGTCTGCTGCCACCGAGAGCCCGCTGGTTCCGATTGAGCAATACCGGTGTAAGTTGAGAAGTACTGATTCGAATAATCGATTTCCCCCTCACTTGTTGCCGTCCAAACAATCATCGGCATCGCATTGGCCAATGTTCTAAACCGCTCTTCACTCGCCGCCAAAGAATTGGCTGCATTCTTCTGTTCGGTCAGGTCTTGAATCGCACCTTGAACCTTGACAATGGCACCCGACTTATCCCGTACCGCTTCCGCAACAACGCGAACCCAAAGATGATGGCCTTTCGGAGAAACAAAAGGTAACTCAACATCAAATGAAGCACCGTTAGACACACACTCCTGAAATAACTGTCGAATCTGACTACGACCCGGCTCCGGATAAGTATCAAACTGAGGCTCAACCCCTGTAGTACTAATCTCATCAACCTCAAAAATACGCTTGATCTCATCAGACCAAACCCGCTTCATGCTCGGAACTTCAACACTCCAAGCCCCGATTCGACTTATCCGAGAAGCCATCTGCAAGACATTCTGCTTTTCAGCAATCATCTCTTCTGCTTCTCGCCTTTCCGTAATATCTGTCTTCGTAGAAAGTATTGCTTGAGGATTTCCGGCCTCATCCCTCACTAATGTCCAGCGACATTCCACCAGCAAATGACGACCATCTTTTGCCCGATGTCTAATTTCGCCTATCCAGCTACCTTGCTCAATACAAATCGCCATCCCCGCTGAAAAATCTTCTGGATCCTCATAAAGAAGTTCAGAAATATTCTTGCCGACCGCTTCTTCCTTGGTCCACCCATAAATGCGCGAAGCCCCTTCATTCCAGTAAACAATTTTATGCTCGAGGTCGCGTACCAAAATCGCATCTCGGGTCAAATCAAGCAGATTGCTTTTGTGCCTCAGATCCGATGCCGTTTGATGCTGGGTCGCCAATATATTGAGCAACTGTATCTTCGTAACAATAACCTTCTGAATAGCCCCTAAAGATTGAACCTGCGAAGGTGACAAACCGCGAATATCTGGGTCAGCCACCAACAATATTCCAAGTAGATCGCCATCATCACCAATCAATGGCATCGCCGCAATAAAACGCAAAAACGGCTTTTCTGTAACAAGTGAATCGTTCGAAAAACGAGAATCTTCAGAAGCATTCTCTATGACCACCGGCAATTTTGTTTGTTCGACTTCCTTGACAATTGCCGACTCTGCCACGGGCGATAAGTTCTCCAACCCAACGCCATGAACTTGACTCTTGACCACATCTGTTGAGATGCTGATCGCAACAACCTCTGCACCACATGCTTCTGCTACCAAGGCGGCCAAATCATCAAACATAAATGTCTCCAGGTAGTTGTACAGCGATAAAAGAGAGAGATGCCATTTCGCTACTTAGCTCTTTTAAACCTTGATCGGTCAATCATTTTGTGTAAATGCAACCATTCACTAGGTCAACTAGAATGCTACCCATCTAACTCAAACATTCCATGCATTACGCTAATTCGAACAAAAAAACCGCAATTTTCTACCGCTATTATTTTCCTCACTCTCAACCAAGCTACGCAAAAACATCAAATCACCTGTTTCAAGTCGCTCTCGCAAGTTGATCCACATCTATATGGAAACTAAACAGATTCCATCCATACCTTCACCGGCTACCCCTGTCCTCGTGCGTAATCATAGTTGTATCGCTCAAGCGACAGGAAAATTTAAAATGAAAACAAATTGGAATGAAATTGAAGGCCACTGGACAACGCTAAAGGGCAAAGTAAAAGAAAAATGGGCTGACCTCACCGACGATGATCTCGGTGAAATCAACGGGAAGCGTGATCAACTTGTTGGCAAACTTCAAACCCGATACGGAATTACCCTCGAAGAAGCCGAAAAACGCGTCGACCACTTTGTCGATGAAGCCGATCAAAACAGGAACACTTGGTTCAACATCTCTCCCGATGCTGACAGCGCAATGAAAGCGGGTGCCGCTGCTGGTGCAGTAACCGGAGCAATTGCCGGTGCCGCCCTCGGCCCACTTGGAGCAGTAGGAGGAGCAGCAGTCGGTGCTGCCGCCGCTGGCTCAGCCTCAGCCGTTGCCGTTAACGCCGTCGACAAGCACGACAAAGACGGTTCCCCAAACGAAAAACATTAAAGTCTTTCACTTCGGTCAAAAGGCACTCGGCAATCTTGCCGGGTGCCAACTATTTTTGCCACTAAATTTTCCGTGAGCCCAAGTTCATCAGGCATACTCAATCTCAGGGTCATGAAAGTCAAAGCCTACAAAACAACTTGGGGAATGGGTGGCACACCCGATGAAGTCCTCGCCAAAATCAAAGGTGCCCAATATGAAGGCTGGGAAGACTGGATCAAACCTCATTTTGAAATTCAAACCCTCGCCAAAAAACACGGTCTCGAATACCTCGCCATGATTCAAGGCAACTCTGCCGAACAATTTCAACGCGACTTAAGCGAAGCCCAAGATGCCGGAGCCGTAGCCTGCACAGTTCATGTTGGCCAGGCTAACATGGAGTACCAACAGGGCCTCGATCTCATCGCCCCACTGGTAGAAATCGCCAAGACCGTTCCGTTCAATGTCAATTTTGAAACCCACCGAGGACGACTCCTCAACGAACCCCTCAATACTGCCCGCTATCTCAAAGCCTTGCCCGATCTCTGGCTCGTCGCCGATCTCAGCCACTGGACCGTAGTGACTGAATCAATGCTCGGTGGCTTCGGTGACGCTGTAGAACTCGCAATCTCCCGAACACGCCACATCCACGCCCGCGTCGGCCACGAAGAAGGACCCCAAGTGCCGGATCCTCGCGTCAAGCAATGGGAAGGCCATGTCAAAGCCTTCCAAGTAATGTGGGATCGCATCAAACTCGCTCATGAAAAAAGAGGCGCAACCGTGATTACGTTTGACCCCGAATACGGCCCAGCCAACTACATGTGGACGAATCCGGAAAACGGACAACCAGTCGCCGACTTATGGGATATCTGCCTTTGGCAACGCGATCAGCTCAAAGCCCATTGGGCAACAGAATAAAATCAAACTACTAAATTCACGTTTAGCTATTTACTTGCGTATTCGTGAATTATGTCTGTATAATTCAGCCTTCGCATATGTCGAATCCTGAATTAACAATGTTGTTCATTCTCCAAACTTTGGCTGTCTTATCGGCATGCAAAGTTGTTGGATTCATTGGCACTAAATACTTTGGCCAATCACAAGTCACTATGGAAATGATCGCCGGGGTAATCCTTGGCCCCTCAGTATTCGGTGCAATTTTCCCTCACGTACAAGCAAATCTATTTCCTAAAACAATGATTCTTGCTTCGGGAGAAGTAATCAAACATCCAAGCATGTCAATTTTATATGTCGTTGCTCAAACCGGGCTTGTGCTTTACATGTTTATCGTTGGATTAGAATTCGACCCATCTCACCTCAAAACTCGCGCAAAATCAGCAATCTCCATATCAAGCGCAGGAATCATTTTCCCATTTCTTCTTGCGTGTGTGGCTTATTTCATGTTTCCGCAAATAGCCACTCTTTTCACCGAAAATAGCAAACCCACAGAAGAAGTCATTTTCCTCGGAGCCGCAATGTGCATAACCGCATTTCCAATGCTCGCACGTATCATCTATGAACTCAAACTTTCAAAAACTCCTGTCGGAGCAATTGCCTTAAGTTCTGGTGCTATTGACGACCTCATTGCCTGGCTTCTACTAGCTTTTGTTTTATCAATGTTTTCCCAAAATCAAATATCACTATGGATCGCCCTTGGAGGAACAGTGCTTTTCATCGTAGTGCTTCTCACTATCGGTAAATCAATCTTCAAGGCCGTCTCGCCCAAAAACGCCGAAGACTTAACTCAAAGCAAGCTATCAACTATCCTTCTCCTCCTTTTTGTCGGAGCCTGGTTTACCGACACGATCGGAATCTTTGCCGTATTTGGAGCCTTTGCAATCGGAGCCGCCTTCCCCAAATCAGAAGGAACCAAAGCCCTCCAAGAAAAAATTGAGCCTGTAACTGTTGGTCTTCTGCTGCCTTTCTTCTTCGCTTTCAGTGGACTAAAC
>JAPUDU010000256.1 GCA_027492935.1 Fimbriimonadaceae bacterium | reverse complement strand
AGTTGCTGGGAATAGGATCTTCAATTGCGACATATTCAAGCGGAGTATCCGTTGTGATTGTCAATCGACATCTAAAGACATCACCCGACTTAAACTCTTCCGATGACTGCTTAGCTGGCAACAGGCGCATACTGCCGTCTTCGAGTCGGCGCGTCTGCATTGGCACATATTCGCGCCGAATCCGGAATGTCGGCGGTGATGTTTGCGGCTGGCTGGATTGAGCATAAACACCTTGGTTCATTTCTAATCCGTACTGCATTTGACCCGTTCCTGTAAAGCGCACTTCGACTTCGTTTCCACCTGATTTCAGATCAGCAAACGGAATCGTTATTACTTTTGCCACATCGCCTGAACCACTCCAAGCCACGCTGCCCACAACTTCACCGTTGACAACCGCAGTTGCCGAACCAACGGCTGAGACAAATCCTTTCGCCTGAACATATTCAACGACCGCTTTAAGAGCCTCGCTAGTACGCCAAGTATCGCCCCATCCCTTGGGATTTCGCGACTTGATGAGTTGGGCAACCAACTTCGTCGAGAGATCACTTGATGGATCGTAAATGAGGGCAGCCTGAACCGCAACCGCATCGACCCGGGCATCGCCAAATCCCGCAGAGAGCGATGTAATTGTCCCCTTTGCGAGTAATGCTTTCCAAGCCGCTTGACCCTTAGCCGAATACTCAGTGGCCCGCTTGACTTCTCGATTTTTCAGCCAAGCATATCCAAGCGCAATTTTCGCCAAAGATTCATCATCAATCTTGTCCAATGATCCGTCTAGCACCCGCATTACACCGGCATCAGATTTATAGCGCGCATGAGCCGAAGCCAGAGAAATGTATTGCATTCTCTTTTCTGGAGTACTGATATCGGCCGTTTTCAGTAACTCGGCCGAAGCCGACAATGTTCGATCAATGATCGGATCTGCTCCTGCAACACCTGCCGACCTGATGCGATAAAGTCCATCTAAAACTAACGCCATCATGTAAGGGTCAGGTTGATCGTAAGCGAACCACCCAAATCCACCATCCGAAAGCTGAAGTTCACGCAACCTTGAGAAACCACGACTAACCGCTTCGTCAATCTTAGGATTCAAATCTGGACGCGGACGGCCCGTATCATTCCAGTACTTGCGAATACGCACCGCCGGAACAAAGCGACTCATTGTTTGTTCAACGCATCCGTATGGGTACTCAATCAGTTCGCCCAGCATTGGTTCCATCGCCGCAAATGGCGAAGGCGAAAGCGAAATTTCCAAATCACCGGTAACCGCCTTCGGATCAAGCGTCATATTGGCGGCATAAGTTTTTGATGCCCCCACTGATCCAGCAAAATATTCCCGCCGGAGTTCCGTTCGCGGCTGAACATCAACAGACATTTCGAGCCCGTCGCTATATGAGCCTCCGCGACCAATCATTTTCAACGTTGCTTTGCCGACGGCAGTTGCTTGTACTCGTCGAGTGACAACCTCGCGTGATCGCGCTGGCAACGAAACCGTTCCCCGTTTTTCGCCATCAAGAGTCAATCCCGTAGCATCGAGTTCGTAAGCTACGGTCATTTCATTATCCGTAGAATTCGTCACTGTAAAAGCAACGTCTTGAGCATCATCTTGAGTCAGAAATTGCGGCAACGACATGCGTAGCATCAACTCTTTTAGGGAAACAACACTGCTCACACCCCGCCCAACTTGAGTATCCAGAGTGATCGCTGTTCCAGTGACCCGCCATGTGGTCAAGTTATCCGGCACTTTCACTGGAATCGTAACTGAACCAGACTCTCCGGTTTTGACTGACGCCGACCAGAAAGCAGTATCAGCAAAATCCTTTCGAATAGAGACTTCCTCGCCGCCCTTATCTTCACCATCTAAGTAAATGCTCGGGAAAGAGTAGTTTGTCGAAACTGATGTCCATCGGCGCGGATAGAAAGTATCCAGCGGATCTTCATTATCCTCGCGAATCTGATAGATACCTTCATCAACAACTCGCAACGCCACATCTGCCGCAACCGCCGCTCCGGTGTGATCTTTGGTTGAAACCAGCATGTTGACCGTTTCACCGGGATGCATTTCTTTGCGATCTGGTGTAATCGTGACTTGCAGTTTATGGTCGTTTAACCCGACCTTCGCACTGCGCTGGGTTTCAGTGAATTCTTTATCGGCAACTCGGCAAACTGACACCGTGAAGTTCGGAGCGAAATCTTTGGTGATTGGCACTTCAACCACCGCTTCGCTTCCAGTGAGTCGCACAATTTTCGAGATCAAAATCCCTTCGCCTTCGGCGGTAAACCAGACGGCTCCACCGATGCTTCCGGCTCGAATAACAACCTGCGCAGTCTCGCCCACTTCGTATTCGCGTTTATCCAAGGCGAGGCTAATGTCACGATCCGCGCTACCTTCTTCTGAGCCTGTAACCCAAAGATAGCTCTCTGACTTGATTTCATTTCCTCTGGAATCTTTTGTCGTTACAATTGCTTTGTAGTTGCCGCTCTTTTTCGGTGTAAACGCAATCTTTGATTCGCCGTTTGCAAAGGAGAATGTTCGTTTTGTCTCTTCGGCGTATTGATAACCTTCCGAAGCATACAAATCCCGACCAAAAGAAACACTGCCTTCCGATGGAGCTGATTTGCCATCGGTTGCCATTTCTTTAATCGTGAGTTCAACACCAACGCCTGGATTTGCAACATAACGATCAAATTCGGTCGCTAAGTCGAATTCGCCACGTTTTGCCGTCGCTAACCCTTCACTGGAATAGTAACGACCACCTTCATCAGAAACATTGGCTTCTAACTTAAAGCTTGTATCCGCGAAATCGGAATATTCTCCTTCACCACCTACTCTCTTGGTGTCAATCCGAACAACTGCTTCGCCATTTTCATCGGTGACCACCGAATACTGACGGTCATATTCTAGGCCGTATCCACCATCTTCGTATTCGTAAGAATCGTCTTCAAAAGGTGACGACCAGTAGTCGTATCCTTTGTAAAGGTCAGCTTGAACCTTGGCTCCGACAATTGGTTCGCCCGTGTAGCTCGTACACTGAATCGTGAAGTCAAGTGTCTCACCGCGGATAACCTCTTCCTTATTCGGTGTTACTTTAATCTCAAATTGAGGTTTTCGATAACTAGCCAGGGCGATGCTTCCGTACTCGGTTTGCCCACCCGCATCCACTTCAACACTATAAGCCCCTTGCAAGTCACTTGTGTTAAGCTGAACTTCACCATCAACACTGCCCCACTCATCAATCTTGGCGTTCAGCGTTTTAATGACATCTCCATTCGGATTGTAAACGCGCACTTCAGCCGGTTGACCAACTGGAATGGTATACGCACCCGGATCACCTTGCCGCAAAGTCGCTTTGAAGTGAGCAACATCACCCGGCCTGTAGATAGGCCGATCCGTTACAAAATGCGTTGTGAGCTTAGTGCCTTCGTTATACGGTTTGTAGAACCAAGTGTAGGCCCGCGCTTCGCCGCGTTTTGCCGAAACCAAGGTCATGGGTGAATCATTCGCTGATGGGGCAAAACTGACTAATCCATCGGCATCCGTACCGCCAATCGGTTCCTGGTTTTGGCCTCGGGTCAGCGAAACCTCAGCCCCACTAATCGGTTCGCCCGACTCAATATCGCAAACGTAAGCTTGGCCACGCTTCAGTTCCGTTTTTGTGACAAGGGCAATATCTGTAACCGTCAACCAAGCATAAGCAGCTTGCTCGCCGACTTGCGCTTGCACTAGATAAACGCCGTACGGCAAGGATTCAAGCTTAGATTCATGGACAAAAACGCCCTCAATATCTTTCGTCTTTAGGTCATCACTGGTGTCGCGCACGGCTCGCATTGTCGCCAGTCGTTCCGGAGACTGGCGGTTACGGTTAGTAACCACACCGTAGAGAAATGCTTGTAGATTTTCATTCTGTGTAAAAGACTCTTCTTGAACCTTGAGAACCTTAACGGAAAGCTTTTCCGCCATTGTGCTGCCGTTAACGCGGACAACGATTTCTTCCCCTGGTTTAAACACCCGCGAGCCAGCGTTCAAAGTTAAGGAATCCGGACTCCGGGGCGCCGTAAGATCCATTGTTGCGGTCTGCCCCTCAGTAACCACGATTGCATGCGATTCAATGCTGTGAACCTTCCCGTAAACCGAAGCGGAGTACAGCCCGGTAGGCAACCCCTTTAAGCTGAAATCACCATTCTTATCGGTTTCCGCTCGCCACGAATCTTGCCCTTCCCAACCATCCTGAGTCCGCCTGAAAAACATGACATCGGCGTTCGGCAAACCCACATTTTGTTTGCCCATGATGATATGGCCTTTAACCGTTCCAACCGGAACCTCGGCGGTAATCCCCACACTAAAAAGCCCAACGGCAACAACAAGTGCCAAAACGACACTCATCAATCCGCCCGGTTTAAGCCAATTCAACTTTTTCATCACCGACTCCTTCCACTAATTTACGATCCGATAGAGCAAACACCAAAACTGCGGCTAAAACGATCAGCACAACCGACGACCAAATGAATATCGTCATTTTGGGTTCTCTTGCTAAATCAAACGACTGACTGACTTCTCCGTAACTCAAACCAATCAATCCGGCTAGGCCCACAAGCGGAGCTAATCCGTACATACCGCGCTCACTGGTAACTCCGGCAAGCCAAACACCAATTCCTAGGCCAATAATCAAGCCAACGCTCCCCTTCACGCCAAAGAAGAAAAGACCAACAACGGCCGCTATCCCCGCCATGACTGAGAGAATCGCAAATCGCCCCCAATTCCGTCCGCCGAGTGGACCAGCAAGGCGGGGTGCACCCAGCATGAGAACGATCAATCCGGCGCCGATCATCAAGCCAACCATTCCGTAGTGTTGGGCAATATCAAATCCTCGGGTGATTTCTGGATACTGTTCTCTTAACGTTCGATAAGCCGCCAGACCAACAACTGGCCCCATCACCGCGCTGATATCGACCCGGCCCATCAACACAAACGCCCCAAATCCGGCCAAGGCCGCCATGGTCAAACCAAACGTTTTATCTTGGGCAAACGCAAAAGTCGCTAACCCCATCCAGATCAGTCCGCCAACGACGAGATGCGAAGTGCGTTGTTCCTTGGTCGAATATCCAACCATCCACACCACCGCAAAAGCTGAAAGCACCGCGGCAAAAATCGTGACCGGCAAAGTGGTGTCGTCGCCTCCCCACTGCGCAACAAAGAACCCACAACCAGCAATCAAAAGGGCACCCAAGCCCCCGGCAAGCAAAGGAGATGGCCCACCCTTGCCTCGTCGCAACAACAAAACCAGAATCCCCGCCGCGATGACACCCATTGCAAGCAACGAACCTGCAGTGTGAGGTTCCTTTCCAAATCCTTCTGGAACCCAATGGTCAGCCATTCCGACAAGTGCGCCCATGCCCGCAAAAGCGACTCCCCCTTTTGCATTGCCACCCCAAGCAAAACATGCCCCAACCCAACCGACAATCGCAAGCACCATAAACAACGGCGTCATCTGCATACCCGAAACCACGGAAGCCTGAGTCGCGGGAATAATCGAATGGGAGGCAACCGCTCCCGCCGCCATTAATCCAATAACTGATTTTGGGTTCCACCAAGATAAGCCGATTGCAAGCGCAACCGCTACAAACCCTCCTAACGGTAACGAAAACTTCGCTTCTACAAACTGATTGGAAAGTAAAAACAGTGTCGCAACGCCTGCGGCACCCATAATCGCGGATAACCAATGAAAACGGCTGGAATCATCATCTTTCGACAATTCCAGCCAAGTGCATACTACCGCTGCAACCGCAAATACAATCCAAATCGCCCCATTCATTTCGTCTTTCCACAGTTAAATTCTTAACTGTTATTTGGAAGACGATTAGGTCAGCCTCTTTGGATCAAATGAATCTAGCCAATTTGACTAAGATTCAAAGCCCGATCTAGATCAGCAATCAAATCCTGGACATTTTCAAGCCCAACACTTAACCGGATAAAGTCGGAGGTAACACCAGCAGCCAATTGCTCCTCAGGATTGAGCTGCTGGTGGGTGGTGCTTGCTGGATGAATAACGAGTGATTTAGCATCACCAATGTTCGCCAACAAACTAAAAATCTCAAGGGCATTAATGAGCTTCTTCGCTGGTTCAAACCCGCCTTTCACTCCAAACCCCAAAATCGCACCATACTTATCACGCGTGTGATATTTCTTCGCGCCATTGTGATTCACATTACTTTCCAGGCCTGGATAGTTCACCCAGCTTACAGCCGGATGAGATTCCAAGAATTTCGCAACCGCAAGCGCATTGTCCGAATGTCGATCCATGCGGAGGTGCAAAGTTTCAATCCCCTGCAGAATCAAGAATGCGTTGAATGGCGATATGCATTGACCTTGGTCGCGCAGACCTTGTAATCGCGCTTTAATCGCAAATGCAACGTTCCCGAGTCCAGGGAAATTGCCAAATGTTTCCCACATTTTCAAGCCGTGATAACTCGGATCGGATTCGGTGAAATTGGGGAATCGCCCGGAGCCCCAATCAAACTTCCCTGAGTCAATGGCAATACCGCCAATACTCGTTCCATGACCACCCATAAATTTGGTCAGCGATTCCACAACCACCGCGGCACCAAAGTCAAACGGTCGCACCAGATAAGCCGTTGGCATTGTGTTATCAACCATCAACGGAATCCCTTCGGACAGACCAAGCTTAGCTATATCCTCAATCGGAAACTGATCAAGCTTGGGATTACCAACTGTCTCCGCGTAATAGAGTTTCGTGTTCTCGTTGGTCAGCTGCTTAAAGCTCTCAGGATCATTGTCCTTTGCAAAGTGAACCTTAATGCCGAGTTTCGGCAAAGTGTAATGAAACAGATTGTATGTTCCACCGTACAGGCTCGCACTCGAAACAATTTCTCCACCAGCCTCGACAATGTTCGTAATCGCCAAAGTTTGCGCTGCCTGACCACTCGAAGCCGCAACCGCCATTGAACCACCGTGCAACGCCGCGCATCGCTGCTCAAGAACATCCGTAGTCGGGTTCATCAATCGCGTATAGATGTTCCCGAACTCTTCCAGCCCAAACAAACGAGCCGCATGATCGGCATCATCAAACAGATAACTCGTCGTCTGGAAAATCGGCACCGCTCGAGATTTCGATGAAGGATCACCACTATGTCCGGCGTGGAGAGCTAAAGTTTCGAACTGCTTTGCGATCTGAGAATCCGTTGAAGCCATACCGCATTTTACACACAGCTTCCGAATAGAATTAGTCCAATTCTTGCTAAGCAAGTGAGTGGGCTAACTTTATTAGTCCACTCACTTACTTAGCCTAATCAAAAAACGA
>JAPUDU010000255.1 GCA_027492935.1 Fimbriimonadaceae bacterium | reverse complement strand
ATCTTGCCATTTAACAGAATTCTTTCGTATCTGATTAGATTCGTTTCTGTGACGCCTTTAATTCCATCGGGTAAACATCCATATTGCTCAGCTTCGGAAAGTGTTTTAGCCAGCAATTCTTTACTGCGCCTATAATAAGTTTCGTACATCGCCCATAATCGCTTTTCGTTGGAAGATTCTTCCAATTCAATGTGACCTGTTACAACGCTCTCCGAACCAATAGTTTTAAGATTAGTTGCCGCTTTATCCTCAATTAGTCCTTGTGCTAAATCATACGTTTCCTTTGATACGGCTCGGTACTCAATTAGATATGCGAGTAAATTACTGAGATGCTCCCTGCGTTCAAAATGGTATTCAGCACGTATTTTATTCGTTTGCGCTTCACGGTCGTTCTTTTCTTTTCTTAACGTGATAAAAAGCGTTACAATAAGCGTGATTAACCCACCTAGTGCTAACTTGCCGATATCCGCGTATATATTGGTGTCAGCCATTATCGCTTGACTCGCTCAAGAAATTTCATATCAAGTTCCTCAACAACTGCAGGTGTCTTGTTGAAGTGCGGTTGAATTGTCTGCAAATATGGCAATTCGACCGGAGCATTTTTCTTTCTGTATTGCTCTTCTATCATTACTTGTTCTGCCATTAGTAGTTCTTGTGCCATTAGTCGCCTTATGTCAAGCATAAGCGCGTGACCTTGGCTGTATGCGTCCTGCTGTTCCTTTGCCGATTCTTCGTACCGGATTGTCGGTTGCAATTTATATTGCAGTACCGCGCTCACATAGTCGCTCAAATTCAACGTTGCAAGACCGGATTCCATGGGAATATTTCCGTATAGTTCTGATTGTATTATCGCATCTTGGACAACCGTTCTAAATTTTATTTTACATTCTTCGATTCCGTCCAATGCCGATTCCCAAACGCCTGCTCGGTCGTCGCCGCTTCTTGCATTATGGTAATAACACTCTTTAGCAACCTGTAACCCGACCTTTAGAGATGTAATAAGTTTTGCTAAATGGTCGTGCCGTCGCAAATGGTTTTCGGACCTTCTTTTACGTATTGCAGTCTTTTGCTCTGATATATCTTTCTTTCCAGATAACATCAATTGCACTAATAGAGTGAATAATGCGGCTAAACCTGCTGTAACGAACGCTTGTAATATTGATGTCCAGGTCATTTAGGTTTTATGTCAGTGGTTGTAGAATCGCGGTGATGCTTGTACTTGTCCATGTGTTCAAAGTTCACCATATCGACCGATACTAGAATTGTCGGCATAAGTGGTGCAACTTTTTGAAGATAAGGTAATGTAATCTGAGGTGGTGGAATGTTTTCCACTCCTACGTTACTGTGTTCGTGCAACTCATAATCCATTAGTTTGCGTAAATCTGATATCAGTAGTATAATGTGTTGATTATTGTTTTTTAATTCCTGTGAGTCGAGGTCCTTATCAAAGGTAAAATACAATTTCTCCTCAAAGGTTGAATGTAGTATTAGGCTCAATTCATTGAACGGTAAGTCGAAGTAAGGTGGAATATGTCCATATAGTCTTGCTTCTCCAATTGCGTCTCCAAGGTGCTTTACTCCGGTTCGTTGCATTATTTGAATGTATTCTGCCTTGTCGATAAATGCCTTAGAAAGAAAAGCATTACCGGCTTCAAAGTTTTCGTTGACTTCCATCGCGATTAAGCTAGCTTTAACATTATTACACTCGCGGAAACACCGCTTCGCTTCATCAATATTGGAAATAACGTTACTTAGGTGAGTTCTGCGTTCAAGATGGTAATTGGCGGTTTTGTGATTTTTAGTTGCAACCACATCATATTTTTCTTTCCGGTGTGCAAGTTCCTTCTCGAATGCAGTTCTTTGATTAGCTTGGTCTAGTGCAAAGGCATTTTGAGATTCAATTTGCTTCTGTTCAAATTTATTACGCTTTTGGTTTTGGATTGCAGACCAGATTAAAGTACCAACGCTAACTACAACGGCTATTACAGGAACAAGATTTTCGTTCCACCACACTTCTGATTCTAACCAAGACCAATCCATATTCCAATCAAATTCTACACGGCTTCATCGAATCAGGTTGCACGGTTTTTGCCCACTCAGACGCCCATACAGCGCGTGTAGCTCAATTTGCGACCCGAATGACCTGGAAAGTCAGCAAATCGGCAAATTAGGGGACATTGTTCATGGCTTCGGCTAAATCACCGTCTTCAACATGAACATAAAAGCCAAGCGTCGTTTCGATTCTTGAGTGACCTGCCAATCGCATGAGTACATTCGGCAAAACTTTGTAGTCGTTCGCCATCCTGGTGCAAAAGGTATGGCGTAGGTCATGGAAAGTAGGCATTGGCAGGGGACGACCATCCGCGTCATGTGGCTTTATCTTCGCCTTCACTACCAAAGCATTAAACGCCTCTGTCAATTTGTTTTTCTCCCGGCTGTTCGTGCCAATGGTGTTTGGTATCAGAAAGCGCGTTGTGTTGCGCTCACGCTCTTCTTTGAGCCAATCGACTACAGATGGGGGAATGGGAACCACACGCTTGCTTGTGGTCGTTTTTGGGTCAACAACTAGCAAGCCTTGCTTTGATTCAATCTTCATTAAATCACGGGTTTTTTTGTTGACGCGTTGACGTTGCTGACTGACGATGATGATTTTATCAGTAAGGTTAATGTTTTCCCAGTCCAACCCTAACACTTCTGATATCCGAAGACCACATTTAATCCCAATGAGAATTGCGCCATACGCCCAGTGGTCTTGAGCCGCTTAGAGCAACGCCTTTTATTCCTTGGGTTTCAACACAATTGTTTCCGTAGTATCGCGTCCTTGGTCATACCGCTTTGGTCGGGGCTTTGCAATTAAAACGGCTTTAAATGGATTAAAACCGTGTGGCACCTTCCCACGCTTTATCGCAATTTCGTATAGCTTTGACCCAAAATTCCTAACGTTAATCCGAGATTGTGCCGCACCACCCAATTTGTGCATCATCGTCTCGATATGTTCAGGCGTCAAGCGGTTAAGCAGGATATCACCGAGCAAGGGTTTGATTGAACGTTCGTTGATACCAACATATCCCTCGATTGTCGTTGGTGCGTAAGCATCGCCTGTTCTTGACGGCATAGTTGGAAAAACGTTGGTCAGTGCGTAATCGGACCACTCTTTGAGTGTTGGCACACGTCCGGCTACTTCTTCCCCAGATTCAAATTCATCTACTGCGCTTTGGTACTTTGTCCAAGCATCTTCGGGAGTTTTCGCACTACCTGCTTTACGGAATCGTGACCCGTCTGTGCGTGTCCTGGTCACTTCCCAATGGAAACGCCCATCTTTGCCCAATCTAATGCCTTGTGGCAAGTTCTTCGGGTCGAGCTTGGGAACACGTTTTTGAGCCATTACAACGGCAAATTACCACGTAAGTCCCAACATTAGTCCCAACATTTATTTTTCGGAGCTTTGCAAATGTGGTCAAAAAAGTAGATTTTAGGTTCAAATTTAGTGGCCCGGCTGGAGGGATTCGAACCCCCGACACCTGGTTCCGAAGACCAGTGCTCTATCCACTGAGCTACAGCCGGATTTGGAAAGGGGATGATACCGGTTTGTGGTCAGATAATTCAGGATAGGAGTGGGGCTTTGTTGAGGGTTTTTAAGATTTGGAGGCTCGTTTGGGCGTGTCGAGAGGTTTGTTCGGGGTCTTTGCTCAGAATCATGACGGCAAATAGAATGGCCCATCCGCGGGAACGGGCGATCAGATCGGGGTCAGTCGAGTATTGATTGATAGCCATGGGGTCGAGAAAAAGCATATAGAAAGCTGCGGCATCAACGGCCGGATCGCCGGAGGTGAGATCGCCCCAGTCGATGATGGCGGAGAATTTATTGTTTTGGGTGAGGATGTTTTGGGGATGAAGATCTCCATGAACCCACGGGCGATTTTGTGCTGGTTGAGGTGTGGCCGACAGGGCTTGTTGCCATTGCGCTTGGTTATGTTCGGAGAGGAATGGGTTGATGTCGAAATTGCCTTCCTTAAGCATTTGCTCACGGAAATCAAGGTTGCAACCGCGATAGGGATTGTAAGGAGCGTTTTCTGAGGCGGGTTGGTGGAGAGATTTGAGGAATTGGGTGAGGGTTTCGGATTCGGCTGATATTGGAGGTGCGAGGTCGGCGTTTTCTCCGGGGAGCCAGGGGACGACTGACCAAGGGTAAGGGAAGAAATCGGATGGTTTTCCGATGTTAGTTGCGGTTGGAGTGGGGAGGAAAAGTTTAAGTTTTGGCAAAAATTCTTGCTCTATCGCAATTGAATGGGCAAAGTATGTGCGGCGAGGGATGCGCACGGCGAGGTGATCGCCCAGGCGAAACATTACATTATCCCAGCCGGAGCCGACTTCTGTGAGAGGGAGGTCGGCGAGGTGGGGGTGCTGTTCTAGTAAGAGTTGTCTGACGAGATCGGGGGTGATTTCGATATCGGCGGGCGGAGCACCAGACATAAGGTGGATTATGTCTTTGTTTCAGGAATGATGCTGGCGAGATGTTGGATTTCTTGACTGAGGGCAGCGGCTCTCTTTGCGTCTTTGATTTCGCTCAGGACTCCGGCAACCTTCTCGGCATCCATTTTGCTGAGGACGAGAGCTAACTCGGGATTTTTGTAAGCAGCTGATATTCGTACAATGTCAGCCGGTTCAAGGTTGTTCCAGATTCCGGCAAGCTTTTTTGCGCCCACTTCAGGATCGAGAACAGGCTCGGGCTCTTTTACGATTTTGACTTCGGGTGCGGTTGATTCTTTTTCAGGCTCGATTGATGCTTCGGGCTCTTTCTTTTCGTTCTTTGCTAGTTCGGAAGGATTATCGTCTTTATCGGTGTAGTTGGCAACGGATTTTGCTTTGGCACCCGGGATTTTGAGGCCAGGGATCTTGATGATTCCGGCAAATGCGGCACCGGCAGTGCCCCCAACAAGTAGGAGAGGAACAACTACAGCAAGAACAATGATCAGACCTTTTTTGGATTTCCCTTTTGCCTTTTTGGGTTTGGGAGTCAGTTCTTCATCGATTTGTTCAGGTTCTTTTGCCATTAGTTACCTCCTATGTTGCCAAGGATTTTGTTGACGTAAGTTTGGGTTTCTTTGAATGGTGGGATGCCACCGTACCGGCTGACGGCACCGGGGCCGGCGTTATAGGCAGCGAGAGCGAGTTTGCGGTCGCCATTGAACTGTTTAAGGAGTTGGGAGAGGTACTTTGCGCCGCCTTCCATGTTTTGGATTGGGTCGAGCGGGTTAGTGACTCCCAATGACTTGGCGGTTTTGGGCATAAGTTGTGTGAGTCCGAGCGCACCGGCGCTGGAAACAGCGCTGGGATTGAAAGCTGATTCTTGTTGAATAAGCGCCTGGAATAGGGCCGGATCAAGGCCAAATTTTTCGGCGATTTGAGTCGCTTGAGCTTTAAGGTCGCCACCTGAATTGGGGGCAGGATCAACAAGGCCCATTGCAACCGGGTCAAAGGGAGCGTTACCATCCATTGGTGCGTTTTGGAACCCGAGACCGGGAAGACGAGGGGGTTGCTGACCGCTGGTGCCTTTGCCGATTTTGCCTCCGAGGGTGGCGGCAAAACTGTTTTCTTTGGGGCCAGTTTTTTCTTGTACACGACCTTCAAGAGTTGCGATTCGGGCTTTAATTTCTTGGATTCGGGATTGGGTGCCTTCAAACCCTTTGATGGTGAAACTCATGCTGCGCTCCGGCGAAGGACAGCCCACTCATCGAGTTCGGCTTGTTCTTTACGGTTTTGTTCTAAGTTGTATTCATCGACGGCTTTTTCTCGAAGGTTTTCGAGAGCCTTGACTTCTTTTTTGGCTTCGATCCAGAAGCTCATGGCCTTGGATTCTTCGTCTTCAAGAACGCCGATGGTGGTGAGGATTGCTCTTGACTCATCTTCGAGGCGTTGGGTGTAGGCTTCGCAATCGAGTCGAGCTTGGAAAGACACGCGGGGTTTGCGTCGTTGATCTTGGAGCATTTGCTTAATGCCTTCGAAATCTTGCTCGGCATCTTCTCGCTTTGATTTGGCGAGGATGTACTCTCTTTCGGCGGTTTCAAGCTCCACGGTGCGGAGTTCGAGGACGGTTTGGAGTCGGAAATTGAACATATCAATTCATTAAGTGGGCAAGAACGGTTTTCACTTCTTCCAGGGTATTGGCTTCGGTTTTGGTTTGACGAAGGAGGCTGTTGATGCGATCCCATTTGTCGAGGGCTTCGTCGGCGATTGGTTTTGCACCGGGTTTGTATGCACCAACCGAGACTAAATCTTCGATATCCGCGTGAGCGGCAATGAGTTCGCGGAGTCGGTTTGCTTGCTTCACGTGGTCATCGGAGGTGACCATGGGCATAACCCGGCTCAAGCTGTTCATGATTGAAATTGGTGGGTAGTGGCTCTTGGAAGTGAGCTTTCGGTCGAGGACGATGTGGCCATCGAGGATTGATCGGGCGGCGTCGGCGATGGGTTCGTTTGTGTCATCTCCATCAACCAAAACGGTATATATCGCCGTGATTGCACCTTGGGGGCCGCATCCGGCGCGTTCCATCAGCTTGGGGAGTAGGGCGAATACACTGGGGGTGTAACCCTTGGTGGATGGGGGTTCGCCGATAGCAAGTCCGATTTCTCGTTGGGCCATCGCAAATCTGGTTACAGAGTCCATCATAAGAAGGACATTGAGTCCCTTATCGCGGAAGTATTCGGCGATAGCGGTTGCACTGAGAGCGGCTTTGATGCGCATGAGAGCAGGCTCATCGCTTGTAGCGCAGATGATGATGCTCCGCTTCATTCCTTCGGGGCCAAGGTCGTTTTCAATAAATTCTTTGACTTCACGTCCTCGTTCGCCGACGAGAGCAATCACGTTGACATCGGCTTGTCCATTTCGGGCGATCATGCCGAGAAGTGTTGATTTACCAACGCCTGATCCGGCGAAGATGCCGACTCGTTGACCGACACCCATTGTGAGGGTGGAATCGATGGCGCGAACCCCAGTTTCGAAGGGGAATTGAATCATTTGACGCTGCATTGCGTTGGGCGGGGCAGCGTTGACAGGGTAGTGGTTGTGGACGTGCAGGGGGCCAAGATTGTCCATTGGGCGACCGAGAGCATCAAGGGTTCGGCCGAGAAGTTCTTCACCGACCGGGACTCGGAGGCAGTGTCCGGTGCCTTTGACGAGACAACCGGATTTGACGCCACTGATTTCGCCGAGGGGCATCATGAGAACTTTTTCGCCACGGAAACCGACGACTTCACATCGGATTCCAGGTTGGCCAGGTTCGGTTTCGATGATACAGAGGTCACCGATACGAGCGGATGGTCCGG
>JAPUDU010000254.1 GCA_027492935.1 Fimbriimonadaceae bacterium | reverse complement strand
ACCATGACCCACGAGCGGAGCAGACGCACACGTCGTCTTATTCCGTGGCGACTTCGGGTGATGGGGCGACTATGGCGATACGGTCAACGAATCGCATTTTTCTTTCTGATGGTATGTCGAAATCGATGATGGATGAAATTCCTTGCGAGCCTGGCCTGCCGCAAATGGTGATGAATCATCATGGTCGAATCTTTGGAATGTTGAGTGAGGGACGGGTTAGATTTTTAAACCGAGAAGGTGACTTGATCGCACTGTTTGAAGTGGAAGAGGATTTCCCGATTTCGATTCACAACTGTGGCGATGAAATCGTGGTTGGAATGCGGAGCGGAAGGCTTTACGAACTCACCTGGCCAAGTTAACTCAAGACATAAAAGAGTTAGAGGGTTTCGGTGACTTTTGTGAGGTTTTGCGCGATGTCGGGGTTGATGCCTCGGGCGCGAGCGGCTAGGAGGGCTATCCATTGACCGAATTGGATGTTCCAGAGTGGATCCCAGATTCCCATGTTTGCTTTGGGGGCTTCGATCACCGTTGCACCGGTGGCTCTCAGGTCTTCGGGCACATCACCATAGAGAATGCAAGCGGTGCCGTGGGCGGCAAGAGCTTTGGGGCCGTGGTGGAAATCGGCGATTGAGTAACTCTTGGCCGGGATGAGAGCGCATTCCATAAGCTTGAGAGCGGTTTCGACGGCTGAACAGTAGCTGTAACCGCGTCCGAGCGAGAAAATTGGATTGCATCGCACGATGTGTCCGCTGTTCTCGGTGGCAAGTTCTCGGGTTGTCGCTAACCATTCTTGTGTTGGGAGTTGGGTAGGGCCGAGATCAGCTCCGAGGGCTTGAACGATTTGGGCAACGGCGAGCAAAGATGCGGAATAGGTTTTTGTAGCGGCGATGCTCTGCTCTATACCCGCTTCAAGAAGAAGCGTGTGGTGGGCGGCTTCTCCGAGCCTACTGTTAGCGGTGTTTGTCACGGCTAGAGTGTCGTGGCCTTCACTTCGAAGATAGGCGATGACTTCGCTAACATCGGGAGCAGCTCCGCTTTGGCTGATGCCGATCGCGAGGCACTTCGGAAACTTAATTTTGCTTTTGTATTGGGTGATTACAGAAGGGGCGGCTAAGGTGACGGGGATGCCGAGGTGGATTTCGATTAAATAACGGGCGTAGAGAGCAGCGTGGTCGCTTGAACCTCGGGCAGCGAGGAGAATCAGGTCAAAAGATTTGCCTTGGAGAACCTGTTTGAGTTCAGAGAGATAGCGGGGAGCGTTGGTGGAGAGCACTTCGGGCTGCTCAGCAATTTCCTTTTCCATCCATGTACCAAGGGGCATATCGCTTAGTAGGGTACCTAGCAATCGGGTAGCGTGGAATGGCAATGGTCGGGAAGTTCTTGCCTATTGCGAAGCGGAGACGAGCTTTGAGCCGTCTTTGGAGTTATAGATGATGATCGTGCCAATTCTTTGTGCAGCCGTGATCTTTCAAGATGATTCATTGAAAGAGTACACGAGTCCAGTGACGGACATGCGGTTGAAATATCCTTCTAGTTGGACTTTGAAGAAGGATCGTTATGCGGATGAGCTTCGGTTTAAGGTTGATGGGAAAGAAGTTTATGTTGAGTTGATGGGGATTGAGATGAACTTCCCAGCTCAGCATTGGCAAGATGTTACGCGGGAAATTAACTCCAGCAACGATCGCACAGTTTTACGGCAGTGGGAAGAAGAGTTGTTAGGCGTTCCGCTTCTTCTTACCAAGATTCGTGATTTAGGCAAAGCAGATATTGAAATTGCAATCACTGGCCTTATTTTGAGCAACCGCCCACAGAAGATGCTTTTTAGGTTGCATACGCCCGAATCAGTTGCACAATCAGCGGAAGAACAGTGGAATAAGGTGATGCTGAGCGCGGATACGATTTCGGGCAAATTGCCGAGTGAAGCCGCACCAACAACGCCGGACGGGAATGGCGGAGGAACCGCGACCGTGAACACGACTCCAGGCAAAATTCAAGTGATTGAACCGAAGACCGGCGCACCGAAAACAATCAAGCGTGGAAGTGTACGGTTGCCACTGGATGAAGAACGAGGTACTTACCTGTATGTTTCTGAAGGTTGGACAGTAAAAGATGGCGTTTTGTCAAACGGCTCTGTGCAGTTGCAGTTTAGTCAGGGCATCGGCGAAGAGCGTGTTGCTCGAAGTGAGTGGTTGAAAGTTTGCGGTACGGCTTTGGGCCGGTTGAACACAATTACTGGACGCATTGAACCGGAAGCGAAGTATCGGGAATCTGGGTTCCGAGGAACGTATCTGGAACGTCGCGGTACGACGGCCGACAGTGGCGAAGTTCAGTGGATTGTTTACGGCTGGATGGGCGGTTATTTCTACACGCTCAATTGGTCGGGAACAGAACTGGAATATAAATCAACGAAAGACGCACGCGAAAAGTTGTTTGAGCAGATTGCGATTGCGGCTGAATGACAGTTTGCATTTCGACTTCTGGCCCCTACGCGATTCTGGCAATCTTTGATGAGCGAGGGGCTTTGCTTCGCCGTGATGTCAAGGAGAGTAATCGTGCAGCATCAGCGGCAATTCTTGCGATGATGGAGTCGTTAGAAGTAGGAAAGCCAAGCCGAATCGTTACTGATGTTGGCCCGGGGAGCTTTACCGGGGTTCGTGTTGGGGTTACTATTGGGAAGATGCTTGCCCAACTTGAAGGTGTGCCAATCTTTGGGGTTTCTTCTTTTGATCTTGTGAGTTCAGGGCCAGTGGCGATCCCCAGTAAGAAAGGGGAGGTTTATGTTCGACTGCCGGGCGAGGAGCCTGTGACCATGGCGATTAGCGAAGCGGTAAACATTCCTGAAATGCTGATGGCCACAGCGGAGAATTTAGAGTCACTGTTCTCGTTTTTGCCAGAGGCTGCCCTCGTTGAATCGGATGCATTGACTCTGACACCACTTTACGTTGCGAACCCGAGCATCAGCACGGCAAAGCAGTCGCACATTATGGGCGAGACGTTTGGAGGTCGTGGAAGTGTTTGAATTCACGCCGCTTCGAGATCAACGGCTTGATCTTTATACAACTTTGAAAGCGGGCGGACGAGCAGAATATTTTGAAATTGCTCGTAGCCGAGAAGATTTAGTTAAGCACGAACTATTTTCAAGACAACAGGGATTGAAACAAACGATTCTCGGTTGGGGAAGCAACGTTTTGCCCTCTGATTTGGGGGTTTCGGGGCTTGTTACGGTGAACGGGGCTCGAAGTATTCAAGTGAATCAAAGCGGCTTGGTTGAGGCGGATTGTGGGGCCGCGTTTCAGGATTTGTTTTTGAAGACGGCGCAGGCTGGACTTGGCGGCTTTGAGTTTGCGGTTGGAATTCCCGGAACGGTTGGCGGGGCATTGGTGAGTAATGCCGGGGCTTATCGCAATCAGGTCAGTGCATTTTTGACGGAGATTGAGGTGGTTGAGAATGGGGTTCGGGAGTGGCGTTCACCTGAGTTCATGAAATTTTCTTATCGTGACTCTTTGCTCAGAGAGGTGAATCCTCCGGCGATTACATTGTTGGCGGTTCGGTTCCAACTAGAAAAACGTGATTCTAAGCTGGTTTATGATGATGCGCGGGATTATCAACGTCAGCGGATAGGTAAACAACCGCCCTCGGCGAGCGCGGGGAGCTTTTTTAAGAATGTGGTGGATGCAGACCTTGCGCAAAAGATTGAAGGGTTGACACCAGGGATGCGGGAGGCAGGGGTTATTCCGGCTGGGTTTTTGATTGAACAGTGTGGATTGAAAGGGAAGCGGTTGGGTGGGGCAATGATCGGCGCGAGACATGCGAATTTCATGTTAAATGTGGGTGGGGCTACGGCGAGTGAGATTCGCCGTTTAGCGGAACATGCTGCGGCACAGGTTCACGATAGATTTGGTGTTGGGCTTGAAGAAGAAGCGCTCTATTTAGGAAACTGGAGCGACTGGGTGATTACCGGCGCGCTTTAGATGGATGGTTGGACTATGCCAGTAATTGTTTGGGTTGTGAAAAACTTCGTGCCCTATCATGTTAACTTTTGAATAAATAGATGGGTAAGATGAATATCCGTAAGGCAATGAAGCTGAACGGAGCAATGAGGCCTCCAGAGAAAATCTCTGGGGGCCTTTGTCTTTGGAGTTCGGTCGTTTTAGCCTGGGGCATATCACCATGACGGCATCAGAAGCAATTGATTTAATTGAAACTAACGAAGCGTTGTTCGTTGACATTCGTTTTACCGACCCCTTTGGCATGTGGCATCACTTCACGGTTCCGTCTCATGCTTTTACCGAAGAAGCAATCGCAGAGGGGATGCCATTTGATGGTTCAAGCATCCGTGGATTTAAGTCGATCAATGAGTCAGATATGTGGCTCCGACCAGATCCCAGTAGCGTATTTATGGATCCGTTTACGGAGCATGCGACGGCGGTTATCATTTGCGATATCGAAGATCCGATTACGCATGAGCCTTACTCACGCGACCCACGCTACACCGCTCGAAAAGGGATGGAATATTTGAAGAGCACGGGTATTGCTGATACTGCGTTCTTTGGCCCTGAAGCCGAGTTTTTTGTCTTCGATAAGATGGCTTACCAAGTCAGCCCCAATAAGTCATTTTTTGAAATTGACAGCATGGAAGCCAGCTGGAATAGTGGAGCTGATGATGCAATTGGTTATTCGATGCGAACGAAGGGGGGATATTTCCCTTGCGCTCCGGCGGATAAATTGCATGATATGCGCTCAAACATGATTCTCATGCTTGAGGAAGTTGGTATCCAAACTGAAATTCACCACCACGAAGTTGGTGGCGCGGGCCAGTGCGAAATTGATATTCGATTTGATGAGCTACTGAGAGTTGCGGACAAAATCATGAAGTACAAGTACGTCGTGAAGAATGTTGCGGCAACTTATGGATGCGCAGCGACATTTATGCCGAAGCCGCTCTTTGGCGACAACGGTAGCGGAATGCACGTTCACCAATCGCTTTGGAAAGATGGCGAGAACTTGTTCTATAACGCAGATGGCTATGCTGGCTTGAGCGATGAAGCTCGTTGGTACATCGGTGGTTTGTTGAAGCACGCTCCGGCATTGCTCGCATTTACCAATCCAAGCACCAACAGCTTCCGACGGTTGGTTCCAGGGTACGAAGCTCCAATTAACTTGGTTTATTCAGCGCGTAACCGCTCGGCTTGTATTCGCATTCCGATGGCAGGTAACTCACCCAAGGCAAAGCGAGTTGAGTTCCGAATTCCTGACCCCACAGCTAATCCTTACTTTGCTTTCACAGCGATGATGATGGCGGGTCTTGACGGGATTCAGAACAAGATTGAGCCACCGGCACCGGTCGATAAAGACCTTTATGAACTGGCGCCAGAAGAAAAGGCCGATATTCAACAAACACCGGGTTCATTGCGAGAAGTTCTTCTTGCCTTGCGTGAAGATCATGACTTCTTGATGAAGGGTGATGTCTTTACGGAAGACTTGATCAATGCATACATTGACTTTAAGCTGGCAAATGAATGCGACGCGGTTGATCTGCGCCCGCATCCGATGGAGTTCTACCTTTACAGCGACTGCTAATTGAGTTGTTGAAAGGGTTAAAGCCTGGGTCGACTTGACCCAGGCTTTTTTGTGTGGAAAGAATGACGAATCGTTGGTCTTTGAGTGGTCGTCAGTTTCTCTGCATGTTGTATTCTGAACATGCAATTTGCCCCTTATTTTGTGTTTGGTGAGACTACGGAGTCAGCCAAAACAGAGTCGATGATGACGGAAAATAATCGGGCAAAAACAGACGGACATCTTCCGGGCGCGTTTACGCTTACGGCGGGGTTCTGCACTTATAGAAAGCATTAGGAACAGACTGGATGGACACGATATCGATCAAGATTGGCGAACGGAACTTTGTACTAGACCGCGAGAAAGCGGAAGCGGCGCAGGCCGGCAAATCAGTGATTAATGGTCGGGAGACCATGACATTTAATTTGCTTCCCCTTAAGTACACATGGGCCTACACGCTTTATCGAACGATGAAGGCCAATCACTGGGAGCCGGAAGATGTTCCGATGCAGAAGGACATTGAACAGTGGCGTAGCGATGATGCCCTGAGCGAAGTTGATCGCTGGATCATCCGCATGGCGATTGGTTACTTTAGTGCCGCAGAAGGAATTGTCGGGGACAACATTTTGCATGTAGTGCGGGAAGCAGTGACGGCTTCGGAATTGAAGCTGGTTTTGGGACGCCACGCACACGAGGAGAACATCCACGCGGATAGCTTGCTTTATATGATTTCAAGCTTGGGGATCAACCCGCATGAATGTGAGGCGATGTTTGAAGATGTGCCGACAATCAAACGCAAGAATGAGTTTGTGACGGGTAATAGCTACAACCTGCGGCGCGACATTGACCTGACAGATGTTAAAAACAAGCAGATGCTGGCGAAGAACATCTTCCTGTTTGGTCAGTGCATGGAAGGAACGCAATTTTACGGTTTGTTCGGAATGGTTTTGAGCTTGTATCGGCAAGGCAAGTTCCCGGGGATTGGGCAGATGTTCCGCTATACGTTGCGGGATGAAAGTAATCATATTGAGTTGTTCCGGCAACTGTTCATGGAACTTGTGGACGAGAATCCGGACATTTGGACGGAAGGGTTTAAGGGCGAACTCGTGGATACGATGCGCCAGGCGGTAACGCTAGAGAAAGAATTTATTAAGGACTGCTTGCCGGTGGCGGGCGTTGGGCTCTCAGCGGAAGAGTTCATGCAGTACATCGATTACATCGCGGATCGTCGGCTTGAGGGTTGTGGCTTGCTGCCGCTGAATCCTGGGGTTACGAATCCGTTGCCTTGGCTGGCCGAGTTAATGGATATGAAGAAGGAGCAGAACTTCTTTGAAGGCCGGGTGACTGAGTATCAAAAGTCTTCGTCGCTGGCTTCGGTGGATGACGACGAGTTGTAAGTTTTTTGGAGAAGCGGGCCACTACGGCCCGCTTTTTAACTATGGCTAAGTGGGCGAATTTCAATATCTGGCGGGGACGGCTACCGCATTGGCGGGCGGATGACGTTAAGTACTACGCGACTTTTCGGCACAAGCGAGATTTGACGGAAGGGGAGCAGTGGTTGCTTTATCAACGTCTTTTTAGGGCACAGCGGAGCCGCTTTGATTTTCATATTTTGTGTGTGTTGCCGGATAAGACCGAGATGATCTTCACGGTGAACCAGGATGCTCACGGCGAGCCGTATGAACTCAGCGATGTGATTGAGAAGGCGAAGAGGCAAGCCGGGAATGCGATCATTAAAAAGAGTGAGGAGCGATGGCCACCGTTTTATTCTGAGAGTTACGACCGGATAG
>JAPUDU010000253.1 GCA_027492935.1 Fimbriimonadaceae bacterium | reverse complement strand
CAAAGTGAAAGCCGAAGTCACTGCCCTTTGTCGATCTTTTGCTATCCATTTCGTGTAAGTCAGTTACCAGGTAGACACATTGCAACTTAACGCACAGCATGAAAAATTGATATAATTTCATGCTGTGCTAACCAATAAATCACAATTTCATAAAGCTTTCACTTTAATTGAACTTCTTGTTGTGATCGCCATTATCGCGATCATCGCCGCAATCCTCTTCCCTGTTTTCGCCCGAGCAAAAGATGCTGGCAAACGCACTGTAGATCTCTCACAAATCAAGCAAGTCGGCCTTGCCAATATCATTTATCTCAGTGATTTTGATAACGCTTACCTCTCGTTTCCCTATGCTGATACGTGGTCAACCCCAGGCTATTCCGGCGGTCAAAAAGGCCCGTACTGGACCGACCGCATGATGCCTTACGTCAAAAATAGCCAAATCTTTCAAACCACATCAAACTCAGATGTAGCGTTCTACCCCCGTGGCTACTGGCAACCCGGCGGAAGCGGCCCAACCGACACCCGCAAATACCGCGTCACTTACGCCATTAACCACCTGATATCCCATGCCGATTTCCACCCCGACCGACCTGGCTCAGCATCCGAATCCAGCATCAATGATATGGCAGGAACGGTTCTCATCGGCCCCCAACAACAACCTTTCACTTTCTCAACTTGCCAACCCGATTCGCCCGGTAGCCAAACCATGAGCCTCTTCTGGAATATCTCTGATCCAAGAGAAGGATACGGCTTCGAACTTTTCGGGCAAAAAGGATTAGAAGGCGGCTTTTTCGGCGGCGCAAACTTTGCTTTCACTGATGGACACGCCAAATTCGCCCGCACTGTCAACGCCGGAACCGCAGTCGGAGACCTCTACGTCTATCAAGGCCGCGATCTCTTCATGGGTTACTTCGCTGGCATCCGCACCCGCGCCGAAGTTTCAACTAATGGCACTTGCCCAATGGATCGCCGAGAAGCCGCGTTTTGATTCTCATTCATACGTTTTTTCATTCATAATTAGGCCAAAATCAGACATCTGGCCCCAAAACAGAAACGCTAATCAGAACAATCCGTCAGTAACCCAGACATTCGCCTAACAAAGGCAAACTAAATCACAAGGGCACACAAATGAAAAACATTTTTCTCATCGCAGCACTCGCGCTTTCAACGGTTTCAGCGTTCGCCGAGACTTACACCTTGTCAATCGGAATTAACGATTATCCGATGGGCAAAGACGAAAACGGAGTCGAACAAGATTTCGACCTCTTCGGATGTGTCAACGACGCAAAAGCGATGCAAGATATCTATGTCAATAAGTTTGGTGTTAAAAAAACCAACACCAAAATGCTCCTTGATAAAGAAGCCTCCGGCGAAAAATTCATGGAAGGCATTAAATGGCTGGTAGCGAATGCTAAAACTGGCGATCAAATCGTATTTTCATATTCTGGCCACGGTGCCCAAATTGATGACCCGGAAGCCGCTGATGGTTCCGGAAAAACGGAAGTCATCGTTCTCGCTGACGACACCCTTGTCCAAGACACGCTTTTCACTGAAATTGCTAATCTCTTCCGCGTCAACGGCGTCAACGCAACATTCATCTTCGACAGCTGCCACAGCGGTGGAATGTCTCGAGACGTAAACGGCAAGTTTAAAGTCAGCAATAAAAGCATGGGTTTGATTCAGCCAAAAGTTTCAACGCTCGCAAAAATGAACAACGTCTCCAAGACCCTTATGCAAGTCAAACCCCGACAAGCCACCCCCGGCAAACTCGGCGAAACAATGTTCCTCTATGCCAGCGACAAGGATAAAACAAGCTCCGATATCTCCGGACTCGAAGGCATCCCCGCTCACGGCCTCTTCACAATGCTTCTTCTCGACTTCATCGAAGAGAATAGTAAGGTAACCGTTCAAGACCTCTTTAAGAACATTGATTCAACCCTCGAAGAAATCAACGCCTCACTCCAAAAGCAAGGCAAAGAAGAAGGATTGGAAGAAAAAGACATTCCTAAGTTCGACCAACATCCAAACTACGAAGGTGCCGCTGCACGAGCATCCAAACCAATCATCCTCCCGAACTAACACCATATAAATTAAGAAAATGAGCCGCCTCATGAAACTCCAAGTAGTCTTCCTCGGGGCGGCTCTGATTTTGTCAGCCTCCGTCCCAGCCCAACTCCAACAATCGGGACGTCTTCGTCTGATCCCCATCGTTAGTGATCAACGGCTCGAAGACATTCAAGAATCCCCCGACCACACCCGACTCCTTACCCACGACCGAGGTTACGCCCCGCGCCTTTGGGAACCCAAGTCAATGCGACTTCTTGGCGTGCTTCCCCACAAATTCTCCGCAGTCACCCAAGCCATCCTCAGCAGTTCAGGTCTTCTCATCGGCACAATCTCCGTCGATGAAGCCCGTATCTGGGACGCCAAATCCGCCCGTGTCCTCAACTCATTCGATGGATTTGAATCGAAATCCGAAGGCTTTGCCAAAATCGCCATCGCATCCGACGACAAAACCATCGCTATCGCCGGTCAAAAAGGCACCATCTGGATCGCAAAAGCTCCGCTCTTCAAACTCGAAAAACTTACCGTACTGCCTCTCAACTCTGTCATCAAAGACCTTCAATTCTCTCCCAATGGTCAGTTCATTGGCGCAAGCGCCGTCGAAAACAAAAATATTCTCACATATGACCTAACCAATCAAAAACAAACCATGCTGACCGGCCCCGAAGAGGGCACGGCATGGATCGAATTCTCCCCTGATAACACACAACTCCTCGCCACCAGCCTCGATAATCAAGCCCACCTGTTCAGCCTATCGGATGCAACAGAAACCAAAGCATTTGAACATATCATTGGCGACAAAGGCACCGCCCCTCAAACCCTCATGGCAGCCCTATTTGTCGGCCAAGACCTCAGCGAATTCTTAGTCTGCGGCCCAACCGGCATCATGACAATCTATGACCGAAAAACCTTGGTCGAAAAGCGAAAACTAACCGGCTACACCCACGCCATCCGAGAAATTCGCAAGTCACCCGACGGACTCAAAATCGCCACCTACGAAGATAACTACGACGAAGACACCTACGACCCTCTCAAAATCTACGATGTCGTAACGACCAAGGAATACCCATTCAACCGTGCGGGTGGCCCGACCGCCGCTGCTTTCAATGCGGAAGGAACCGTTTTCTGGGTCGGTTACGAAAACGGCAACATCGTCCAACACCGACTTTCAGATGGTGAGTGGACAACTTCCACCATCTCAAGTGTTCGACCAATTCACCAATTCCGCGTCATTCCCCAAACCGGAAGAGTTGTGGTCGCCCCTGCAGATAATCCATTCAACTTCTTCTCCTTTGATGCTCGCAAAGTGCATATCGACGAAATTTACAGCGCCGGAGACTTTAACCTTGAATCTTCTGAAAATGGAAAATATGTACTCTCTCCAGCTTATTTGACCGATGAAGAAAGCGGCCAAAAAACTTACCAAGGGTGCTGGGAACTCTCAACCAAAAAGAATCGAATCCTTTTGAACGACAGAATGAACAGCACTGTCTGGGCTCCTGGCAATATAGTTGTTGCTTCCGGTCTCAAGTACATTGCTACATTTGATCCCACAATCGACGAAGACACCAGCAACGACAAAATTGACTCGTACATCAAAACCTACATGGATCTTGATGATCAAGAATTCGAGATCCGCTGGGTCAGAATGTCAGATGATGGTGCCTACATTGTTGCTTGCTTGCGAAGCACTGATGAAAACAACATCGATAATTTCATCCAGTTAATCGACCTTAAAACCGGCGATTACAAAGAAACAGTTGTTACCAAAGAATTTGCCGATGTTGATGACTTCACCGTCATGAATGACAAGAATTTCGTCTTATTCACCAACAATAACGTTTACTCATACGACCTCAGTACCGGCAAGCTCGCCTGGCAAAAAACGTACGAAAACGATGTTCAGCACGATTTCAAATACACCAGCAATGGAACTGAGCTCATCCACATCACCAACATTGCCGTCGAAAAACTCAACCCCACCACCGGCGAGCAAACGGCGAACCTTAAACTAGGTGAAGCCGGCAAAGGGTTCTACCTCGAAACCTATTTTGAATCCGAATCCGATCTGCTTGCAATTCAGCTTGGTCGCCAAATCGCCTTTATCAACTCGAAAGACCTCAAACCGTACCGAACAATCACTCGCCCCGACACGATTGCCGACACCCAATTTCTCGCAAAACAAAACCGCATCCTTATCACCGATGCCACCGAGCAAACAACCATCTGGGATATGAAAGCTGTCCTCACAGATGAAGATTCTGGCCAATTAGAGCCCCTCGGTTCCTTCATCCTCATGCAAGGCACCCCCGACAAGCCCGATTCTTCCCGTGATTCTTGGCTTGTCATGGATCGCGAAGGCCGATTCGACGCCCCCGATCCAAACAAGGTCACTGGCGCATCCTACGTACTCGAATGGGATGGCGGACTTGAACCCGTTGATGTATCCCAGCTCAAATCTCTCTTCTACGAACCCGGTCTCTTCGGCAAACTCCTCGGCTTTGATCCCGAGCCACCCCGATCTGTTCCGAACCGTAAATCAATCCGACTCTTCCCAGAAGTCCAGATTGAGAAAAACTCGAAAAACCCCAACCGCCTCAACATCTCTCTCACCGACCGGGATGAAGGTGGTATCGGCAAAACGGAAATCTATCTCAACAGCAAGCTCATCGATACTCGCGATAAAACCGGTCTCATCAGCCTCAATCTCGAAGAGTTCAAACCCTATTTCCTCCCCAAAGCCCAACTCCCAGAAGGCAAAGGCAACATCCTATCCGTCGTATCCTCCAACCAACGGGGCGACCTCAAAAGTATGCCTGTCTCAATTGATGTCGGCGTACCAGAAAACCTTGCCGTACCTCAAGTCAATGTCTACGGACTGTTCGTCGGCATCGGCGACTATGTAGGATCAAAAAAAGACCTCTCCGCTCCTCCTATGGACGCAAAAAAACTCGCTGAAGCAATCGGAGAATCATCCGAACGTCTCCTCCCCAAACACGTCCACATAACAACCATAACCACCGACGACAAAGCGCATCTCCCCAATCGGCAAGTCATCCTCGATTGGTTCAGTGATGTTGCCACCAAAGCCACATCATCCGATATCATCATGGTCTTCTTTGCCGGTCACGGAACAAGTCAA
Source organism: Fimbriimonadaceae bacterium (assembly GCA_027492935.1). Lineage (GTDB taxonomy): Bacteria > Armatimonadota > Fimbriimonadia > Fimbriimonadales > Fimbriimonadaceae > UphvI-Ar2. Next base: position 2,204 of record JAPUDU010000253.1, on the reverse strand, counting down.
ATCGGTTCCCAAACCGGATACTTTTTCCTCACCGCCGGAGCTGATCCCGGTGAAGTCACACCATCAATCTTAGGTGTCCACACTATCAGCAGCGAAGATCTCAAAGTCGCCCTTGCCAAGATTCCCGCGAGCAAACAGGTCATCATTCTCGATACCTGCCATAGCGGTGCCGCCGCGAGCGACATCGTAAGCGATCGTGCATCCGGTTCCGATTACATCCGCGCCTACGAATCAATCCGTGACTCAAGTGGAACCTGGCTCCTCGCCGGTGCCGCCGCCGATCAACTCAGCTACGAATCACGCACCGTTGATCACGGTCTCCTCACCTACTCCCTTCTCGAAGCTCTCGACCGAGTTTCACCCGAAGGACTCCGCGCAACCCCATCCGGCGAACTCTTCCTCGATGTCGAACGCTGGTTCAACTATGCTGCAACCCGTGTCGAATCCCTCCGCAACGAAACCGGAATTGACGGCATCCAAAAACCCGAAGTCCGTAAAGGCGCTACCAACCAAACCTTCGACCTCGGTGTCACCCGCGAACAGTTCCGGGGCGAAATCGGTCTCAAGCCCCCCAAACCCATCGTTCTCATGGGCACCTTTGATCAAGACGGCGAAGACAAACTTGGCCTCGAAACCGCCGTATCAAATGCCCTCAACGACGAACCAGCATATAAACTCTGGCTCAACGTCGCCAAGCACCCAAAAGCATTCCGAATCGCTGGTCAATACATCAACGATAACGGCAAAGTCACTCTCCGACTCTTCATCCAAAAACTCGATGCCAACCAAAACCGCACAAACCTAAAAACCATCGTGATTGAAGGGGTCGAACAAGATGTCCCCGGGCTCGTTCAAAAAATCCGAGAAGCAATAAACAAGGAGCTCCCCGCACTCACCATTGGGTCACCAACTTCCAGTTCGAGTTCTATCTCACAAGTTTTCCAGAAAAGATAAATGTAAACAAATCCTCAATTTATTGCTGGACTGCAACCCCTAGCCAATCACGCCCATAGTCACACCAAGGTGTCGAACGATGGACGACAAACAACTTGAAGCTATCCTCTCCCGACTTGATCGAATCGAGCAGAGAATTTCACGACTAGAGTCTCCGAGCCCCGTCGCTCCCCCTGTCATCACTCCACCTGCCTTTCCCGACCCCAATCCGCTACCCCGGCCCTCACCGCCACTTGGACGGGTCTATCAATCATATTCCTTGCCTTTGGGTTCGCGATGCGCGTCACCGAAGTCAGACACGCCGGACTCGCACTTCTCTTCCTCACTGGCGGAAAACTGATCCTCCTCGATCTATCCGAAACCGCCGAATTCATCCGTGTTGCTGTCACCCTCGGACTCGGACTCGCAATGATCGGCGGCGGATACCTCTACATCCGACTCCAAAATCGACTCGCCCCAAAACCACCGGAAACAGTCCCAATCACTCCTAGTCAACCGTCCCAAGAACCCGGAAGTTAGCAGTCTCACTGGTACACTGCTAAAACATCTCAGGTCATCTGACTAATACAAAAAGGAGATTTAAGACAACACTATGAACCTAAAACCGTTGCACGACCGAATTATCGTGGAACCCGCAAAGGCGGAAGAAACCACCGCTGGCGGAATCATTCTCCCCGATAGCGCAAAAGAAAAACCCCAGCGCGGCACCGTTCTCGCTGTCGGCCCCGGCAAAACCCTCGACAGTGGAGAAAAAGCTCCCGTTGATGTCAAAGCTGGCGAAGTCGTCCTCTACGGAAAATACAGTGGCACCGAAGTCACCGTCGCAGGCATCGACTATGTCATCCTCCGCGCCGATGATGTTCTCGGCGTTGTCACCGAATCCAAAGCAAAAGCCGGAGCGAAAAAGTAATGGCTGCTAAGGAACTCAAATTTAGTAACGACGCCCGCAAAATGATCGAAGCTGGCGTCGACAAACTCGCCAACGCCGTTAAGGTCACCCTCGGCCCCCGCGGACGAAACGTCGTCCTCGAAAAGAAGTTTGGCTCCCCCACCGTCATCAATGACGGCGTAACCATCGCCAAAGAAATCGAAGTCGAAAACCGATTCGAAAACATGGGCGCTCAACTCATCCGCGAAGTCAGCAGCAAAACCAACGACCTCGCAGGTGACGGAACCACCACCGCAACCGTCCTTGCCCAAGCCATCTTCAAAGAAGGCGTCCGCAACGTCGCTGCAGGTTCCAACCCGAT
>JAPUDU010000252.1 GCA_027492935.1 Fimbriimonadaceae bacterium | reverse complement strand
GTTGACGGTCGTTTGACCAGGCTTTAATAACTTGATTCATCAAGATGAATGAAGTTATAGCCCATGGGCCATTGCTGGCAATGGTAGTAATTACAGTATCATTCATGTTTTAAGTAGATTATAAATCTATGCTATTTGTGACGTCTGAGTTGAATAAATTTGACTTTTGTCACATTCTTTAGTGGCTGCCTTGATTTTAGTTTTGTGATGGAAAGGAAAACGTGCTGGCTGGATTTGAAATCGGGCATTGGCGATGGGCTGAGGGCGGATTTATCGGGGTATGCCTCGGTGAAGAACGTTGTAGATGCGTATGGAGACGTGATTTTGGACGGTGCCTACGGGGATCTGGATGAGTTTGTGCGGAACGGGTTTGTGTCGGTTGGTCATGACCATTCGGGAGTTCCGGTTGGGTATGTGAGATCGGCGAAAGAGGATCGAAAAGGGTTGTTTGTGCAGATGGTTTTTCATTCGACTCAAGAGGCATTGGATGCGAAGACTGTGGCGGAAGAGCGGCTGGCGGCAGGGAAGCGAGTCGGTTTGAGCATTGGTTATCTGCCGCTGGAATGGACTTTTGAGTTGCGCGATGACCGGCGTGTGCGTTTGCTGAAACGGATTGATTTGAAGGAATTTAGTTTGGTGAGTTTGCCGGCGGCGGCAGGGGCAACGGCCGTATCGATGAAAGAATTATCGGTATCGGTCGAAGATGTTTTGTCGTTAGAACAAGAGTGGCTTAGGCAACAAGCTTAGCTGACAGAATTTTTTTGTTGCAGATTTAATGCAAGCGGTTAATTAGGATATAGAAGAACATGAATAGTATGAATCATATTGAGTTGGGGCGAGATTTAGAAACTAAGCGACAAGCTTACAAGAAACGTTGGGATGGCTATTCAACTAAGACGATGGTTGATGGTCAGGCGGTGAAGGATATTCCGGCGAATGACTTGGAAGGGTTGCGCAAGATGATGGATGACATCAACGAGTTAGCGAAGAAGCATGAGATTGCCAAAGCGGTGTTTGAGTCGGCTCATGAGTATGAGCTGAAATCTAAAGAACTCTCTTTGCCGGCGAATCGAGTGAGTGGAATTGGCTCGGTGGGGCTGGCGAGTGAGTTGCTGTTGAAGAGTTCGCAATGGCAGAGTCGAGTTGGGGGGCGGTTCGGTGATGTCGAGCTTGAACGCGCGGCACTTGAGTTTTTAGGGGTTAAGACAACAATGACGACGAGTGCGGGTTTTGCTCCGACGGTATATCGGGATGGAAATGCGGTACCGGGGATTAGCCGCCCGCCGCAATTGATTGATTTGTTGCGGATTGATCAGACGGACTTGGGGGCAGTGAAGTTTATGAAGCAAACGACGCGTACAAATGCGGCTGCGGCTAAAGCGGAAGCTGCGGCATTTGATGAAGCGGGGATTGCTTACACCGAAGCTTCAGTTGATATTCGGAAGATTGGCGTTTATTTGCCGGTTACGGAGGAGCAACTTGAGGATGAGATGGGAGTTCGATCGCTGGTTGATGAAGATCTGAAGTTGATGGTTCGGCAGAAGCTTGATGAACAAGTGACAGTTGGTGATGGAACGGGGGTCAATATTCTTGGTCTTTATGCGCAGACTTCGGCTCTTTCTCAGGCGGCGGGAAGCGATAACGCATTTGATCAGATTATGAAAGCGATGACCAAGGTTCGGACGACGGGAAGAGCCAAGCCGAACTTAGTTGTTTTGCATAGCGACAATTATCAGGCGCTGGCTTTGACGAAGACAACTGACGGGCTTTATATTTTTGGGAATCCGGGTGATGCGCCACTGAGCCGAGTTTGGGGCGTTCAGATTGTTGCCAGCGAAGCTTTGACGGCAGGTACGGGCATGGTTTTGGACGCAGACTATGCGCGCATTAAGATGCGTGGCGAGCTGACAGTTAGCACTTCGGATAGTCACTCGGATTATTTTACGAGTAATAAAGTGGCGATCCGAGCGAGTGTTCGTGCTGGTTTGCAGGTTTTGCGTGATCAAGCAGTTTGTAAATTAACGGGTTTGGGTAGCTAATGTGATACTGAGTGGCTCCCCGGTTTTAGTGGGGAGCCACTTGGGTTTTGGAGATATTTATGGCGATGAGTTCCTGGCCGGATGCGGCAGATGTGAGTGGTTTTTTGTCGGATGCGGGCTTTAGTTCGTTGCCGAGTGTTGATTTTGGTGAGTTAGTGAATCGGGCGGTAGATGAAGTTCATTCGACGGTCGGATTTTCGCCATTTTTGGCGGGCGAATCGGAGTCATTCGATGTGTTAGCAACGGAGGGGGTGGCTTTGCTTGATCGCCCTTTTGCGGCATTATCTGAGGTACTTGTTGGGGGGCGGTCAGTAGAGTTTTCAACTTGCCCACAAGCGGTAACTCCGATTCGAAAGTTGGTTGTAGAAGGTAGGGTTTCCGGTGCGATTTCGGTAGTTGGTCAGGTTGGGTTTGGGCTGACGGTGCCAATTGATATTTGGTATGCAGTGCGGGATTTAGCCGCGAGTTATGTGGTCGAGATGGTGGATATTGCGGCGGGAGAGGCGATTGAATCGCTGAAGCAAGATTCGGTGACAATTAAGTATCGCGCTGGCGGCTTGCCAGGAAACTTTGCTGTGGTGTTGGCGGAGCGGGCGCGGTTGGTTTTTGCTCGGTATAGATTTGTTGGGATGGGGGCATAGATTGTGGCATTGGTTTGGAAACCCCACGATTTTGTTATTTGGAAGTTGGTTCCCGATGTTGTTGATGGCGTTTTGGTGCGGAGCGAATGGGTTTCGGAGACGACGGTGAGTGGTTTGCTTGTAGAGAAAACCCCGAAGGAAGTTCGGGATTCGGTTGATTTGGATTCAAAGAATCCGGCGGTGGTTTTGCTGGATGAGGGTTTTGGGATTGAGCTGGGTGATCGGCTGGAACTGAATGAGGTTTTTTATCGAGTTTTGGTTGATCCGCAGGTTCATGCAATGGGGTTGGCAACGGATCATGCGCGGTTGTTTGTGGATAGGTTGGAGCTATGAGCTGGTCGGCGGATTTGATTGCGGTTCGGAGTTTTGTGGTGGATGCGATCCACTCTGTTTGGCCGGATATGACGGTGGCCGTGGATGCGCCAGAGAAAGATTTTGGGTCGTCGGTGGCACGAGTGGTAACGCGAGAATTGGAATTTCATTCGGACTCGGTGCTGGTTGATCGGTTGGAAGTTTTATTTGAGATCCGAGTTTGGCGTGATGTAGAGAACGGGGTTGTTTCGGAGGCATTGCTGGCAGACGCGGAGCAATTGCGGGCGGCTCTGCTTGCGGAGTTAAACCCGGCCGAAGTTGGAGAGTTGCCCTTGGTTCGGAAGGTTTGGATTGAGCAAGGGACATTGGGGGAAGAAGAGTTTGAGATGAGGATGGAGTTTTCTTGCGATATCTGTGCGGAGCGGGGGGCTTAGATGGCGCGGCTTACGGGAGTAGATGTCACGGTTTTTGATATTGGTGGCGAATCGGTGTTAGCGGATTTACGGCAAGCGGAAGTTGTTTCGACGACACAGTTTGCGGATGTTACGTCGGTGATCTCGGGGGGTGAGGCTCGGGAGGCGGTGAAACAATCGGTAGCGATTCGAGGGGCGTTGACAAGTACGAAATCGGGCGGGGCGAGGGTGACGCACTTAGATGTTTCGGCGCTGACATTGTCTGGCTTAGATTACAGGACAGTGGTGGAGTCAGGAGTTTTTGAAGGGCAGATGCAACTAGATGATGGCTCCGGCTTGGGGGATGAGTGGGAGTTCCCGGTGACTGTGCGGAAAGATTATCGGGCACGGCTGGAGATGATGGTGGATTCAGGTGGTTCAGTTGCTTTGGTGGGAAAGGCGTTTGGAGCCTTGGCGGGGAAGGACATTAGCTTTTTGGTGACGATCAATGGGATTGGGGTTTCGGTGCCGATGCGGCTCGCTCAGTTTTCCCATTTGATTTCGTCGGGGTCGCGGCAGAAATGGGTGATTGATTTGGTTGGTTCGGCGGCCGTGGGGGCGGCATATCCAACTTTGCCTTCCGGGAATTCTTCGTTGCTGGCATTTGCATTCAACTCTCCTGGGGCTGGGTTGCCGGTTGTGGTTGATGCAGGGGCGGGTCAGCCGGTGATTTCGGGCGATTTTTTGGTAAAGAAATTTGGGTTTAAGTTTGCTCGGGCGGCGGTGGTGGAATCGAGTTACGACTTCGTGAGCTTGGGGCCAGTGGTGAGTTCGTGAATTGGTTGCGGCGGTTATTGGGGCGGTTCGTGGGAGTTGATTCTGTCGTTTCCTCGTCAGATGTTTCCGTTGAGTTTGATGAGTTGGATTTTGGCGTGGGGGTTGGTTTTGGGTTGTTTGAGGGTTCGGCATTGCACTCGGAGCCGGGACGGAGATCAGTTGACGAGTCTGTCTTGGATTGGTTGGATGAGGTTGACGACAGGCGGGTGCGGCGATGAGTTTTTTGTTTGAGGTGAACCATGCTCAGCGGCGATTGGCGGCGGATCGATTGACGGTGGTTGCCGGAGGGTTGGAGCTGAATGGATCGATTTGGTCGGGGACATGGATTGACCCGGTGACACATACATTGATGTTGAGACCGAGGCCGCTTTATGCGGAGTGGTACACGACAGCGACGGGTGATTATGCGAAATGGGGGTTGGCGGATTTTACAACGGGTTCTGAGTGGGAGGAGCGAATGGACCAGCATTGGGCAGGGCCATGGCTGGCGGTTAAGGATGCGGCGAATAACCCCTCAGCGATTACATCAGCTAGCTTTCCGAAAAATATGGGGCTGGCATTCAGTTGGTTTAGTTATGGGGCGGGGGATACGTTTTTGCAGTATCAGCTTGGTTGGAATGATGAAGCGAGCGATGCGGCGGGCGTAGCTTTACATTTTTGGAGTGATGGTCGAGTCGATGTCTTTCGAGACGGGGAGTTTGTGGAGTCGGGGAAGATTTCAGGTGCGAAGTCGCGGGAGGTACGCCGTTTACAGGTTTTTGAGGTGATGGTGATTCCGATGCGTAAGCGGGAGTTGTTGATTGTTTCGCAGAGTGGAGATGGGTTTAGTGTTGTTTTTAACGATATTGATCTGAGTGAGGATGATCCGGTGATTACGCCGGAAGGGAAAGTTTGGTTTCGATGTGAAAGTGGGGCGACGCAGGCGCAGATTGCGCCACTCAGATTTTCTGAGAGTGGGTTTGCAACTTCATTGAAGACAAGCTTTTTGGAGGCTCCGGCGACGGGAGAGGAGGCAGTCGATTTTGTGAACCATGAGTGGTTGGAATCGCCTGCGCCTTACAAGATTTATGGATTTCCGGGGTTTGGGGAAGGGGCGCAAACTGCTTCGGCAGAAATCGTTGAGTGGGATGGCTCAACTCCGTTTGTGCCGGATGGGGAAGCGAACCAGGTTCGGTTACGGGTTTTGTTGGCGACCACAGATGATCGCTTTTCACCGTTTGTAATGGGAGTTCAGGCCGGATATGCGGCCATTGGAGCCATGACCGATGGTGAATCGGTGGTGGACGCATCCGCATATGTTCGGGAAGCAAGACTGAGCGTTCCGGATCGAGCGAGTGGGGTGGCACTGGATGTTTCTCTTTTACAAGCGACCGATTTAGATGATTTGGTTTCCGAAGGAATCTCGGGTGGTTCGATCCCGGCTCGGCTTTTGGTAGACGGGGAGTTGGTTTTAGATGGCTTTGCTGAAGCGATGTCGCAGGAACGGCAGTTTAGTTCGGTTGATGATGGATTATTGGTGGTTCGGGATCGGTGGGCGATGTTGGACGAAGCGGTGTTTGCCGATCGGATACCGTTGGACGGCTTACCGTTTGAGCAGGCGATTGGATTGTTGATTGAGAAATCGGGCATAGAAAGCTCCCGGATATTGGTTTCTTCGTCGGGGTTGCGGTTGCCTTACGCGACAGGAGAGGTTTCGGGTGAATGGGGGCTTTTGATTGAATCAGGTGATCGGGCGAGTGACTGGGTTCGGCGGTTAATGGAGACGTTTGCTCCAGGTTGGTGGTACGGGTTTCGGCCAGCGGCAGATGGGAGTGGGGAAGAGTTTTTTGCATTGCCAGAAGATGAAATGGATGCCGAGCCGGTGGCGGTTTTGCATGATTCGGTTTCCGAAGGAATTGCTTATCGACGTATAGAGAGAGCTTCGATTGAGCCGCTGGCAAATGAGGTTCGGGTAACGGGGATTGACCCGAGAACTGGGAGGCCGATGCAGAGCGTACGGACGGATTTTGATGCTCAGGCGGTTGGAGCATTGGTGGATACACGGGTTGAAAATTGGAGTGGTTCGATTCGTCGGTTTGCTTTGGTGGATGCAGGGTTAACAGAGCAGTCGTCGATTGAAGCGGCTTGTGATTCATTGTTTGAGGCGCTATCAATTCGGCGGGAGATGGTGCAGTTTGAGTGTGAATTTTTGCAACGCGTGAGTGGAGTTCCGGTTTGGCGCGGGGATGTGGTCAACCTGAATGGGATTGGAGATGTGCGGATTCGGTCGTTTGGTGTGCAGTTTCGGTATGAAGCGGCAGGTGGGGTTTTTCGGTCGGCGGTTTATACAGGGGAGTTGATTTAAGTGCAGTTTCGGGCGTTGGTGAGCTTGAAAAGTTTGGTATTGGCAGCGCGGAGATTTGGTCGAAGTCGGACGGTGGTGGCAAGGGGATCTGACGCATTAGCGCGGAAGATGATTCGGTCGGTGACGCGGCTGGGAGGGAGCTAGGTGGCAGTTTATCGATCTGGGCGTAGTCGGAGGTTAGTGGTGGAAGGGAATTGGCAATCGCCGATTCATGTGGAATATCGGTGTACGAATGAGTGGCCCACCTTTCCGAATCGGTATGCCACTTTGAGCGAAAAATGGCCGGAGTTGATTGAAGTTCGGGCTTTGGGGATGGCGGTGGGTGGCCTGGATCAGATGGGCGGTCGAGTTTCGATTGAGCTTGTTACTGTCGAGGATGATGCAATTGTGAGCAGTTTGAGCACGGATGGTGTGCTGTTTAGTTAAGGAAAATTATTAAAACATGAAAAGAACAGATGGAAGTATTGTGGGTCATCAAGACCCGGTTTTTGATGCGTTTGCGGTGACAGCAAGCGATTCGACGGATTTAGCGCAGGTGACGCGGGGGATTTATGTGGGTGGGGGCGGGCACCTCAAGGTGACATTAGCGGGCGGTTCCACGGTGACATTCAGCAATTTATCGGCGGGGATTTGGCCGTTTGAAGTGGTTCGAGTTTTTGCAACGGGAACAACTGCAACCAACCTGATTGGGTTAGTTTGAAATGGTAAACGGTCTATCGCTCGATTTATCAGCGGCGCGGTTATCAGGGCCGTTTGCTTCGCTGTTTGCGTTACGACGACCCTTGAAGATTGCGGGGCTAGGGGATTAGATTATGGCGGGGGAAGGAAAGCCGGCGGGTCAATCACGGGTCGGG
>JAPUDU010000251.1 GCA_027492935.1 Fimbriimonadaceae bacterium | reverse complement strand
AACTCGATGACTGCATCGATGCCATCGTATCAGGTGCCCAAACCGGCGAACTCGGCGACGGCAAAATCTTTGTCTCCGAAATCCTCGACGCAATCCGCATCCGGACCGGCGAACGCGGCGAAGACGCCCTGTAACTCCCCAACCACGCATCCTCCCCAACCTTGTTAACGTCGCGGCGAACCCACAGAGAGAAGAAAACTTTCCCTCACCAAGTTTGGGGAGGGTGGTGGCATAGCCACCGGGAGGGGTTGTATCAACCACAAACAAAAAAAGCTCCCTGATCTTTACCAAATCAGAGAGCTTGGGTGCGGGAGTCGGATTTGAACCAACGACCTCCGGGTTATGAGCCCGACGAGCTACCAGACTGCTCCATCCCGCTCGAACATTATCCCACCTAACATCCCCTTAACCCAGGACTATTCTGGTCAACGGCCTGCCGTTAAATTTTCAAGTTGCATTTGCACGATACATCCCTGCCAAATTCGTTTGATTTGCCCCAAAATCGCCTGCATCTAAAAACCCAGAAACCCCGTATAATATCCAGAACAGGAACCGCACATGCATCCCAGCATCATCACCGGAACCCTCGCCCTCTCAACCTACCTTGCCTACCAATACGCCCGAACAAACGCAAAAACCCTCAAATCCCAACACAAAAAAGATCCCACCCCCCAAAACAAACAAGCCCTCAAGCGCCAAACAATCATCCGCGACCTCATCGCCGCCGCCGCGTCTCTCCTCTTTTTCGCTACCCTCACCCACCTCTACCAACCCGATCCACCCCTCCAACCACAGCAAATCTTCCCCAAACCACCATCTTCCGTGCCTTTCTATGTCAGCCCATAACTTAAAAGTTCTCCATCCTTCTCGCTATCGCATTCAATTCTCAACTCGCCGTCGACCTCAATCAATAACCGCGCCTACAAGCCAGTATCCCGATAAAACCTATTCACTTTTTTGCCTTCACCATCTCCCAGGCCGTCTCAACCAAACCAGATAACTCCGCCCAATCCGTCCCCTCACCCAAAATCACCCCCCCCCACCCCTTAACCCCAACATAAGGCGGAATAAAGTACTTTCCTGGCAGGGATTGAAGGTTAGGATCAGCTTCAGCCGATTGGTTTCTCCCCACCAACTCCGCCGCCACCCCCGGCAAACAAGGAACCCAAACCGCAATCCGATCCGCCCCATGATGATGGTCATCAAACATACAAATCACCCGCTTACCTTTATAAAACCAGCACGGCTCCCCATGCGAAAGCCGCTCACTCACATCCGGCAACCCTATACAAATCTCCCGAACTTTCACTAAAACCTGTTCGTCCATACAATTAAGAGTATGCCGCCATTTCTCTTCGCTCTATCCCTTCTCTTCCTCACAGTAACTATCGTTATCGGTGTCAAAGCCAAACACTCATTCCTCAAAGGAACCGCAAACCTCGCCAGTTTCCTATTCGCAGGCACAACAGTTTTCACCGCCACGTATCTCATTTCACCGCCAAAACATAACCCCGCCCTCGATGAATCTATCCAATCAGCACGATCTAATTCTTCAATTCCACTAACCCAAAAATAAAAAAAGTCCCCAAAGCTAAGTAGCTCAGGGGACTGAGTAGGATAAGGAAAAGCAACAGGCTTAGAAGCCCATGCCTCCGCCCATTCCACCCATGCCATCCATATCCGGCATGCCACCACCCGCTTTAGCGGGTTCTTTCTTTTCAACAACCAATGCTTCGGTTGTCAATACCAAACCAGCAATCGAAGCTGCGTTTTGAATCGTTGAACGGGTGACCTTAGCCGGATCAACAATGCCCGCCTTCACCATATCAACCATTTCGCCCGATGCCGCGTTGAGGCCCATACCGGCCTTGCTGTTGCGAACGTCTGTTACAACAACCGAACCTTCCAAACCTGCATTTTCTGCGATCTGTCGAAGAGGAGCTTCCAAAGCACGCTTAACAATGTTCACGCCGGTGAGTTCATCACCCGTCAACTTCAAGCTGTCCAAAGTCGCCGCCGCGCGGAGCAATGTGGTGCCGCCGCCCGGGACAATTCCTTCTTCAACCGCCGCTCGAGTTGCGCTCAAAGCGTCTTCGTAGCGGTGCTTCTTTTCCTTAAGTTCGGTTTCGGTGCTTGCGCCAACCTTGATCACCGCAACGCCGCCACTCAACTTAGCCAATCGTTCCTGAAGCTTTTCGCGGTCGTAGTTGCTGTCGGTGGTGTCGATCTGAGCCTTAATCTGGCCAATGCGGCCCATAACGTCGGTTTTCTTACCTGCACCTTCAATCACGGTGGTTTCTTCCTTCGTGATCACGACTTTCTTCGCCGTACCCAACATATCAAGCGAAACATTGTCGAGCTTCGTGCCCAAGTCTTCGCTGATATACTGACCACCGGTCAAAATCGCCAGGTCTTCCAGCATCGCCTTGCGTCGATCGCCAAAGCCCGGTGCCTTGACTGCCGCAATGTTGAGTACGCCGCGAATCTTGTTCAAAACAATCGTCGCCAAAGCGTCAGCTTCAATATCTTCCGCAATGATCAAAATCGGTCGTCGAGCTTGAGCTGCTTTTTCCAAGAAAGGCAACAATTCTTGAGCCGAAGAAATCTTCTTTTCATGAATCAAAATCGCCGGATTTTCCAGAATCGCTTCCATGCGCTCGGGGTCAGTAACAAAATACGGACTGATGTAGCCGCGGTCAAACTGCATCCCTTCAACAATCTCAACGTTGGTTTCGCGACCCTTGCTTTCTTCAACCGTGATAACGCCGTCCTTGCCAACCTTATCCATCGCGTTCGCAACTTGCTCACCAATTTCGGGGTCGTTACCCGCGATAGTAGCAACGAATTGAACTTGCTCTTTATCTTTAACTGGCTTTGCTTGCTTCTTAATTTCAGCAATCACTGCTTCAACAGCTTTGTCAATCCCGCGCTTAACTGCAATCGGGTTTCCACCAGCCGCGACGTAGCGCAAACCTTCGTTCACAATCGACTGCGCCAAAACGGTTGCCGTCGTGGTTCCGTCACCCGCAACGTCGTTGGTCTTACTCGCAACTTCCTTGCAAAGCTGAGCACCCATATTTTCATACGGATCATCAAGCTCAATTTCTTTCGCAACCGTCACACCGTCTTTGGTGATCGTTGGGCTGCCCCACTTCTTGTCCAAAACAACATTGCGACCCTTCGGTCCAAGCGTTACCTTCACGGCATCCGCTACTTTGTTAACCCCGCGCTCAAGCGCACGTCGGGCATTTTCATCGAATACTAATGTCTTTGCTGGCATCTTTTTCTCCTTACTTCTTTGTCACGATCGCATAGATCTGGTCTTCGTCAAGAATCGTAAACTCATCCACTCCGAGAGTTACTTCGTTCCCGCCGTATTTACTAAAAATCACTCGGTCACCCACTTTCACGCTTAATGAATTGCGCTTCCCGTTCTCAAGAACGCGACCTTCCCCAACGGCAACCACTTCACCTTCGGTCGGCTTCTTCTTCGCTGAATCTGGCAGGATAATTCCCCCCGCCGTCTTTTCTTCAGCTTCAAGAACGCGAACAACAACTTTATCTCCTAATGGTCGAATTGCTGACATCTGTTTCTTTTTGCTCCAGTTTCGTTTGCAAACCCTAAATTAGCACTCAGGGCCCGCGTCTGCTAAACATTCTACTTGCGGAGACTGCTAATCATTGGCAGATGTGGGACTCGACTGCTAAAAATGGCCCACCCGTCCCCCGTAAAACTACCAAACCTTAATGTCCTGGTACCAAATCCAGGTCGGCATCTGATAATATACCGTTTCAAGTCGCGCATTTGCGTTGACTCGGGCTTTGCCCAAATCAAGGAGAAGAGCAAAATATGACAATCACCAAATCCTTGGGCGTAATCGCGCTCATTGCAACCGCTTTATCTGCCCAGGCAAACACCATCTTTACAGATGACTTTGAAGGCAATACCAACGTAAACCTCGCAACCCAAACGTTCAGCAGCAGTGCCACCACTGGGTTCGACTTCTGGTCAATCGGAACCCCTGGCGACATGGATGCTGGTTACTTCAGCGTCGTCAACAAAGCCAGCGATGTCCACTCCCAATTCACGAATCAATTAGATGCCGATGGCGACATCAATGGTCACTATTCCATCTACAACGGATACTCAAACCTTGATGGTCTTGCCTACAGCACAACCATCAATGTGAACATTGGCGACACCGTCACCTTGTCGGCGTACCTCTTGACTCTCGCAGCCAACCCGCCGTACGACCAAGATTCATGGATCGAATTCCGAGCAAACGGAGTCGCAATGGGTTCAGTTATCCAACTTCTTCCCGTCCCTGTCGGCACCGAAGTCTGGACGCAATACAGTCAATCCTTCGTAGCCACAAGCACATCAGTAACCATTGACATTGTCAATCTTGGTGATGTCACCAATGCGGGCAACGATTTCGGAATTGACAATATCCAAGTCGAATCGGTTCCCGAACCTGCCACGATGACTCTTCTTGCTCTCGGCGCTGTTGCAATCGCAAAGCGACGGAAAAAGTAAGCCCGTTATGTAATGGGAATGCCAAACCTTTGGCATTCCCTTGCTAAGACACCCATTCCCCTGGCATACTATTTATACGATGTCGATGGCCATGGATCTCAATACCGCTCTGCAAAACAACTATCTCATGCAGGGTCTCAATGTAGCGCAAATTTCTCAGATCGCGCAAATCACCTCCACAAAAGAATTCGGTGGTGGAGATACCCTCGTCCGACAATTCGCCAAAGACGCCGACCTCATGATCGTGCTCGACGGAACTGCCAAAATTCGTGGATTCTCAGGTGAAGAAATTGCTGCCGCTGGCCCCGGCTCTGTAATCGGAGAAATGTCCCTAATCGACGACAAACCGAGATCCGCTACCGTCGTTGCCGCTGGTGCCGTCAAGTGCGCCACCATCTCAAACAGCGAACTTTGGGTTCTTATGAACTCAGAACCCGATATCGCAAAAACAATTCTTCTCAACATCGCCCGCATCCTCACCGCACGCCTTCGTGCCGCCAACGTCGCCCTAGATAGCGTCGTCGAAAGAGAATAAGTTAAAGCCGCAAACGTTACATATCTTGCGGCAAAACCCGCAATTCAACTAAGTTGCTCCGCTAATTCATAAGGAACAAGAAGCCTGTCTGGAGTGGCTTCTCATGAATTCTCCGTCTATTAACCCGGGTCAGCTCGTGCCCCAAGCTGATGCATTAACCCTTCTCCCTGCGACTATCGCCGCGACCCATAAACTCCTTCCGATTAGGGCATCCGAAGGCCAACTGGTATGCGCCGGCCCCGGTCCATTCGACCTCAACTTCCTAACCCAACTCCAATTCCAGGTGCAACGCCACCTCACATTGGTCAAGGTGCCCGAAGACATTTTCCAAATCGCTTTTGAAAAGCAGTACGGGAGCCGTCTTGTCCCCCAAGCTGAAGCTCTACTCGATTCAATCTGTCAAGAGCGACCCGAATACCACGCCGTCGCTCCCAACAACCCAATGGAATGGGCAACTCAACAGTGCCGCACTACCGCTATCATCGGTACTGCTGGCGGCGTAGGCGCAACATCCATTGCCGCCAACCTAGCCGTACAACTGACCGATAGAAACCACAAAGTCGCGTATCTCGATGCTAATTTCAGTCGTCCTTCCGCCCACATTGCACTCGGAACCCGTCCAACTTACACGATTCGTGATCTCTCTCGAAGCCGAACCAATGCTTGGGAAACGCTGACATCCAGTTTCTCGGGCATAAGACTTCTCGCTGGTGAGCCCGGTGCTGTCGATCTCGCATCAATCCAATATGCTGACTTAGCCTCACTCGGAGCGACACCCGATCATCTTGCCGAACATTTCGATCACTACATCATCGACCTGCCAAGCCATCTTGATGATCCTCAAATGAGTTTCATCAGCCGAGCAAATCTTGTCCTCCTCATAACCACCGAAGAACCAATCGCTCTTCACAACACGCTCGTCTTCGCCAAAACAATTCTTGCCCGTGATCCATCCGCCAACATTCACGTCTTGTTTAATCAAGTTGAAAGCGAAAAGGTTGCTCGCCAAGCATTCCTTAAACTCCGTGCTCATCTCGGCGAAGAATCAATCCGATTCGCCGGTTCAATCGGAATCACAAAGAACATGGAACGCTCGTGGCTCTGCCGAACTCCGCTCGCCAGCCTAAAACCGAACGACAAAGAAATGAAAGCCCTCAACAAAATACAGGCTCAGTTACTCCCCAATCGGTACGAAGTCCAAACTCAAGGCAACGAAACTCGGCTTGCTCAAACGAGCTAGCCGAGTTCGCCTGCCCGTCGTAAAACATAAAACGACGAAATATCTGTTTCCGGAAAATCGACCATGCCTTCAGCTTCGGCTAATCCCCGAAGCTGACCGCGGTGGTATGTCCCATGATTCAAAACGTGGTGCAATACTTCGCTCAACAAAATCCGGCGATCCTTCCCCGCTCGACTCTGAAAATCGTACGGCGTATCTAATTCGTTCTCGCGTAAAACTCTGCGCCATCGCCTAAGCAAATCGGGCATATCTTTTTCCAAATCAATATCCTCGTCTTCACGATTTTCCCAATCGTCCATCTTTGTAATCCATCCCCCATAACACCCAACAATGTGCTGAAGAATCTCTGTCGCCCGTTTACGATCCTGAAACCGAACAAGTGTGTTTATCCACTGATCGTTCGCCCAAGCCTCATAGTCAAGGCAGCCCTCAAAAAACTCTTTGTTCACCGACGCTTAGACACCATTTGAAGTCCATTCGGTTCCAAAATCAAGGCCACCATCAATCCTCAAGGCATCCATCACCCTCATATTTCCTAAACTGTCCTCCGGCGTCATCATTTCAACTGCTCCTCGCTCAATTGATCGAACAAACGTATCCGCCTCATTCGCGTACTTATCAACACTCCCAAATTCCCTTAAGTCTGCCGACTCTTCCCCATATCTCACCACCCGAAAAGCTGTGCCGTAATACCAAGGATTATCAATCTCAATCCGACCTTCACTCCCATAAATCACCGCCTCATTCTTCATCGCACAATGAACCGCAGTTCCAAAACTTGAACTCCCACCGTTCGGAAATAGCATCGATCCACTTGCAATCCCATCGTAACCCTTCGCTTCATCACCAAACATATAGGCGCACCTCACCGGCTCGGCATCAAACGCCAGCCGCGCCAAGCTCACACAATAACATCCCAAATCCATCAAAGCCCCGCCTCCCCACTCCAAAACCGACCGCGGATCTGTCCAATCACGATTTGCATTAAAGCCAAATTCCGACTGTACGTGCCGAACCTCACCAATCACCCCTTCCTTTAATACTGCCTTCAATGCCACAAACATCGGATGCATCCGGTACATAAATGCCTCGCAGAACAAAACCCCATTTGCCCGACAAGCCTTAATCGCC
>JAPUDU010000250.1 GCA_027492935.1 Fimbriimonadaceae bacterium | reverse complement strand
CCGCTTCTAATCCTTCAAGACCCGATCCATTGTCATAACCGAGCTTCAAAAACAGAAGGCGTGCTGCCGCATCATCCTTCACATCCCTCGCCAAAATTTCAAAACCCGCGAGCTTCGTAACCCCCCAGTCAAACGGATACTCCCCATCTGCCCAAGGAAGATACGGCTCACTGCTCGGAGCCTGTGCCGGTGAGAGATTGTAAATGATAACCAACCCACCCGGCTTCATCACCCCCGCCAAAGACTTCAAAAACACTTGATCAGAAACCCCCAAATCCACCAACTGTGAAGGCTTCGCCTCACGCTTAGGATGGATGTATCCCATCTTCAAAACGTTCTTCGCCAAAAACAAATCAATTCCTCGACCAACCGAATCAATCAACTTCCGATCCTTCGGCCACTGCCCGGTATGAACCGTCACAGAGCCACCACCCATCTTGCCCGTATCGCCAGGCCATGAATACAGCTTGGAGAAAATTGGCATCACATCAACGCCATGAACCTCGGCCCCCGCATGCGCCATCATCTGCAACTGACCAATCATGCCGTACCCAAAGTCAACAACCTTCTTCCCTTTCCAGTCTGTAAACCCGTACTTCGACGCTTGCTCAAACGGCAAAGCGTAAACGGTAGGCGAACCATAAGCCGTATTGTAATAAAAAGTCTCGTCGTAAGCGTGCTGGGCAAACCCTTTCTGGCTCTCCTTTGGCAAACGCTGAAACTCCGCATCCGTAAACAGTTTCTGCGTTTCCTGGTTAAACCAAAGCACACGCTCTCCAATCGGTTTCAGCTGTTTTGCCCCATCCAAAAACGACTTACTCAAATCCGACTTCACTAACTGCCTAACCAAGCCGACTTCCGCGTTGAGCCGTTCCAGCCCCCGCATCGGCGTATCCTGGCTCAGAATTACGCCAATCAGGGTCGAAAGCATTACTTCACCTCCGACAGCAAGAATTGTAAGCACAAATCTAATCGCCCGGCCCAAGCCCGCTCATTGTGTCCCGCATTCGCCTCTTCATAAAACCTAAAATCCTTACCGTTCACAAAGCCTTGCTTGACCAAAGCATCCCGCATTGCCCGGCCCGGCCCCGACATCTGCTCCCCTTCTTCCAATCCCATATCCATCCAAATTTTAACGTCCGGCTTCCCCTTCCAGTTACCGGCATCGCGAACTATCTTCTGGTCATCCCACCAAAAACTAGGCGACATCACTCCCAGCAACCCAAACTCTGTCGGTCGCGAAATCCCTAAGTAAAAACTGACTATCCCACCAAAACTAGAACCAATCAATCCCGTCTTTTCTGCCTCTTTGCTCACTGCATATTGCGAAGCAATAAATGGCTTAACCTCCCGCACCAAGAAATTCCCGTAATCAGTTGCTCCACCTCCCACTTCGGAATTGCCCAACTTCCCTTTCGTTGGCAGGTACTCATCCGCCCTTTTCATTCCCGCATTATCAATCGCAATCAAAACCACTGGCGGAATCAATCCCGCTTCTACCATCGCCTGGGCCGTCTCATCCGCTCGCCACTCCTGATTAGGAATAAAACTCGTCGCCCCATCAAAAACGTTCTGACCGTCACAAAAATAAACCACCGGATATCCTCCTGGCTTCTTTGCATCGTATTTCGGCGGCAACCACACTCGAATCGTCCGCTTATTTCCTAAAATCTTGCTCTCAAACGCCTCGTGAACCCGAATATCACCCGTAAAACTCGACTTCCGCTCACTATCTTGAATAAGCCCTGGAGTAAAGGCAAAAATTGCCGCAATCATAGATGTATTCTACTGATCCATTGTCCAAAGCAGTGCCTCAGAAAACACATCTTTCTCACGCAACCCAAAAACCTCTTTCAGCGCTTCATCCTCCGCTGACTGTCCAGTAACACGCATGGTTAAATCCTGCAACAACGAGTTATTCGAAAAAGCCCGAGCCAAGTCGCCCAAAGACAGCTCACCTTTCTGCTCCGCTAAATAGCGACCAATCGATCCCGCCTGCTGATAAGCCCACCAAACCGATTCTTGAGTTTCACCGCGTCGATCACCGGAAAACGTATCGCTCAACATTTTCGGCTCCATCCATATCGGCGCACCCTGCTTAATCTGATCAACGTAACGGATATCAAAGTCATCCCCCATCCGCATCGCAATTGCTTCTTCCATCCAGCTCCCCATGTACCCTTGCGCCAAATTCAAGTTCACAATATGAGCAAACTCATGCCGTAAAGCCGACCGAAATTGCCGCGCATCCCCCATCAAACCAAGCGGCAAACACACTTTATCGTACGGCTCCTTATCCACACAAAACCCGTGTCGATAAGGCGTCCATGGAGCATCGCTTTCCGGAATCATCAATGAAACTAAAACTCTTTCTGTCGGTTCATACCCAAGCCGCCGACAATCCTCCGCAAACTCCTCGTTGACCGCATTCTCAAAAAACTCCCATCCTTCATGCGGCATCCCTTTAGGTGCCTCAATCCGCAAAATCTCCCCCAATTCGCGTATCTCCCCAAACTCCCGCGATCGATATTCAGCCTCCACCATCCGGTAAATCCGAGTTCCAAACGCCGAATCCCCCGCCCCCAGCGAAAGCGCAAACTGATAAGCCTCCTCCATGCGATCCTGATAATAAAGATCCATAACCGTCTTCCAGGCCGCACTTGCTCCCGCACCTCCATACCGACCGGTCATCAAATCACTATTTACCGTCCCCAACTCTTTCGGATCCATTTCTTCATCATACGCTCAATCCCATTTGGTCGGTTATGAGTCCTCTCATCAACCTTTTGATAAGGTTTGTAAATTCTGCCTGAATCATGGAAAAACTAATCTATGCAGTTTTTCATTAGCATGTTTGGCACCGCCATACTCCTGATCCTATTGTTCAAAGGCCTTGCGCTTCTTTCAAAACGACTCGGCAAATCAACCGACATTATCAACTACCAGTCAAAACCATCCCTACTTACCCCACCAGAACTCTACGCTTTCAAAACTCTATCCGCTATCATCCCCGAAACCCATTACATCTGCCCCAAGCCTCGCATCGCAGACTTCTTGACCCCAGCAAAGCAAAATCGGCAAACTGGCTTTAACAAAATTTCACAAAAGCACGTCGACTTTCTCATCATCGAATCCTGCTCCAGCCGGCCAATTCTCGCCATCGAAATAGATGATTCCAGTCACAATAGAAAAGATCGCCAAGAACGCGATCTATTTATCAACGAAGCACTCGCAACCGCAAGAATTCCTATTGTCCGGTTCGGAGCAAACCAGCAAATCCAACTTGGCGCAATCGAGCATCATCTCAATGCAGCCTAGTGACGCCCGAACCATGCAATATCAATAATCCAACCCACAGCGTGTAAAAACCAATTGTCCGCCCACTCCCGCTCCTCCCAATAATTACGCTTCTTCTTTCTCTTCACGATTCTTCCTCAATATCTCATGTCTCAGCCATATAGTGATGTGCTACGAACATCACAACTATTATCCACTTCTGAATAGGTTAAAAACCCTCCGTACAAACAAATCGGCACAACTGTAGGTTGAACACTATCAGGCCGCCAAAATGCGTATCCCCATCATTAATCGTCCCAAAGGATCAATCTCCAAAACCTCACCTCAGATTCATCTTAACCATCACAAACCCCAATCAGATAAATCAAACCAAGCGCTCATTCTGCAATCCGATAACAGCCCAAGCAACCAAGATTCTCCAAAGAATTCCCAACATCATCTTTCAGATGCGGAAAGCCATTGAATCTCTTTCCGCCCTCTTGACTCGTCTCCTATAGAGTTCACCCAATCTCAAACTCTTAGCCTATCACGGTTTCCAGACGGGAATGTACTGTTGCCCCGTATGACCATCGCGCCCTTTTATCTTCCCTGATTCCAAACTCTGAATAATCTGACTGCGAAGCACCTTGCGCCTCTCAGCTGAATCAACCAACGAAAACTGATCAAACCCAATCGACCGCCCAACTTGCTGCGCCCAATAGTCACCCAGGCTAAACGACACCTTTGCCCCGACTTTCGTGCCTTTCGGCAACTGACCAGAAGTGCTTCCGCCGCCATACCCTGCAATCTTATAGGAGTAACTCCCCGAATCACCGTTCACCCGATCAATCGTCGCAACTCCGCCGCCCTGATTGTTTTTCAACTGCGACAGCACAAAGCGACGAACACCAGGCGATTTCCACGCGTCATCAGCAAAAGCCGAAGTCAAGAAATCCGGGATTCGGTTCTGCTGCTGTTCAGAATCTCCTTTCAAACTGTTGAGCAAAAGTTGCTCAATCATCGCCTGCAACTCTTTGTCCGCCGGAAACTCCCATGCCGCCCGCAAAACCCAAATCTGTGTCGCATCCTGCATGTTCACACTGCCAAAAACTTGCTTCAAATCAAGCATTGCCGCCGCCCCATCACCAAGTGCGATACGTTCCGAAACCGCTGCCCCCATTGCTGGCCCATAACGATTCAAAGGCGAGCCATGAGAGTCACTCGCAATCATAGTTGCCAAATCACGCGAATATCTTTGCAAAACGGGCAAACACACTTTTCCGCGAATCTTTGCTAAACCAACAATCAAATTGGCTGCCGATGAATGATTCCCTTGCGGGTCGCTTGAAACCTCAGCCAAGCTCTTTTCGATTGCATCGCCTATCTGTCCCTGCTCTACTGGTGTCAATTCATCGATATTGAAGGGTGTTTTGCCCGCTTGATAAGGAACCGTCGAACCGGGCCCAGCTTTTTCAAACAACTGCTTTATCGCTTGGTCAAGTTCATTTGCCCGCAATTTCCCGTCGACAATGTTTCGATGAATGCGCTTTGAAAGCCGCAAATCCCCCTGCACAGACCACTCTTTCAAATACCAATCAGCCGCATCACGTGCCTTTGCCGGATCAGCAAAATCCGCCAATCGGTTTGATGGCATTCCGTTCCATATCCTTGGCAGAAGCGTAGCAACATAATTACGAACCGTTATTGGCAGCATTGGCCCAAAATCGTTAACCATATAATCCATCCCCAAAGTCAACCGATTATCATTCTTTACATCCTCCAACAAAAGCGGAACAATCTCAGCCCCTTCTTGAATAATGTATCCGTCAAGTGTCATCCCCGTCATCTGCCCCGATGCAGATTCCCAATTCCCATCCAATCCGCGAATCAATTCTGCGTGCCGGCGGCCCGTCTCCATTCCTGCGAGTTCATCGATGTTCACCGGCTGATCTTTGCTCGTAATCCGACGTTCTAAATCCTCAACAATCTGCTTGGGCGTTGGATCAGGGCGGGGTGACCTGGTGTAAGGTGACTGAGGTTCTTGATCTACATTAAGCGCATATATCCGCGCCACTTCTAAACCGTGTTGCCAATCCTTCTCGCGGTAACTGTTTGTAATCTCAAGCTTCCTATCCATAAAGAAGCCTTGAAGAAGCGACTCCTTGACATTGATCTGATTCAACTGGTCGCCATAATTCTTAAACTTCGCTTCCCAGTCTTTCCAAACAACCTTTGCCAAATCCTGCCGATCAAGCGCGATCAACACAACCGGGGTACGGAAAATATGAGAGTTATCGCGGCGCTGATGATCAAAAGTAATCATCTGGCTGTTGAAATTCACAATGCGGTCCATCAATGTCTTCTCATCCAAAGTAAGTTCCTTAATGACCTCCGCAACCTTCACCCGCATCCCATTTCCCAGCAACGCAAACTGGTCGCCATCCTTATCTGCATCAAAAACCCAGCCCACCGCAACTCCCGCCGGAGAATCCCATCTGCCTGGCGCAATCTTAAACTCAGAAAACTTCCCACTCCTCGGATCTGGCAAAACTCCACCCCGGTTCTCGCCAACAAATTCGCAAAACTTTTGCGGCAATCCCTCTTCACATTTAATCTGCTCTACCTTACGAACAGGGCTGCCTTTCATCGCCCCTAAACCGCTTTTCCCGCATCCAACAAGCACAAACACCACAGACAAAGACAGCCAAAGAAACCGGTTCGAAGATCGCATACTGACTGAGTGTATCAATATTACGGAAACCGTTCAAAAAACTTGATCAGATTTTAAATTCGTAATAAATGCAAAATATAAACGATGGAGCCAAATCCTTTTCCTAAACTCGAACAGCTTCGATCGCGCCCCGACCAACGCCCGATCATGCGTCAAAGTTGGCACAATCTCACCTTTTTCCACCGCAGCTTTCCCGCCCATCTCATCCAAGCTTTACTCCCTCCTGAACTCACCGTCCAAACTTTCCGCGGTAGCGCCTACATCGGGTTTGTGCCTTTCTGGATGAAGGATGTTCGGCTCAACGGAATGCCACCATTGCCAAACCATCGTTACATCCCCGAAACAAACATCCGCACTTACGTCACCACCCAAGACGGAACCCCCGGAGTCTGGTTCTTCTCCCTTGATTGCCCCGACCAACTCGCCATCACGACTGCCCGGAACCTGTTCGGATTGAACTACCTCAAGTCATCCCTCCACCTAAATGTTCTTCCAGAGAAAACGATCTATTCCGGCACCAGGATCAATAACCTCGCTGCATCCTATAAAGCAAATGTTCATCACCCCGGAACTACAGAACCTGCAAAACTCGGCTCATTCGAATTCTGGTTAGCCGAACGCTATCTTCTCTTCGCTAAACTGCGTGGCAAACTGATCGCCGGACAAGTTCACCACGACCCCTATCCCCTTATCACTCCGACCCTAGCAACGTGCCACGAATCAATGATCACCGCTACCACCGGGCTCCCTCACTCAACCCACTGGGACAGCATCCTATTCTCTCCGGGCGTAAACGTTGAAATCTTCCCGGTCAAAAATATTACAGGCAATTGAAGATATTAAAGTTTTTCTCCAATTGCCTGCAACACTAAATTACTCTACTTTTCTGCAGGAACCCATATTTCCCACTGAGGTGTTTCATTCCGAATGACAAAATTGCTGTCTTGGACATCCTTGATCGCCCTATCAACATTCGCCTTTCTTTCTTTATCTGTCACCAAAAATGCAGGCTTCCAATTGAGCAAAGTTTGGCCCATTCGCATCAAATAATATTCACCCGTTTCCATGTTGCGAGCTGGCGGTACTGCTCCATCCTCAATCTTCTCAGATGTATACCAACTGTAACGCAGATCGCCTCCAACATAAAGCTCCGCCCGAAGGTAATCACCATTCTTCGAAAACCGTACTTGGCCAACGACAGCACGCGACTTCAACTTTTTAAGCATGTAATCTCGAACTACCGGAGATTGAAATACTTTCTCTGTTTGCACTGCTGAGAACATGTACATATCGTCTCCACTGTTGCTCAAATGCGCATTTCGTGCATCCTGCTCTTCAAGTAGCCTTTTCGTAAGGTCTTGAATTTCCTTATCCTGAGGAAACTCGATTGCTGGCATTAAAACTAACCCAACGTCATAAGATCGCCAAGGAGTGCTACTCATCGCAGTTTCGTAATCAATCAGCGC
>JAPUDU010000249.1 GCA_027492935.1 Fimbriimonadaceae bacterium | reverse complement strand
CCTTCGGCGGTTTTTATTTTGTAAGGTTGGATATTCAACTCTTCAATTATAGTAGGCAGTTTTGTAATCAAGGTCTTCGCTTTCTCCATTTTTTGGAAAGCAACAACTGAAGCGGCCATGAACCCAATCATGCCTAACATAAGTAAAAGGGTGAGGACAATTTTTATCCGGCGCCACCAGCCGGATTTCTTCGACTGGCGAACGGATTTATTCCGTGCATTCTTGGGCATTGTGCCGTGTTCCTATTATGACGAGCAAATCACAGGTGGGGTGTCGCATTCGCCCCGAGATTAGGACTTAACCGACCGGGAAAGCTGTTGCAACTCACTATCTGAGTAGTCCCCAATAAGGAACAACGTCATCCCGCCTGAGTTCCAGCGATAGATTTTCACTCGACCCGGCGGCTTAAAATCAATCCTGTCATCTGTCTGTTTCATAACAAACAAACTCAACCGTTTTTCCCCGTCTGTATAAAATTGTTTCAGAATTTTGTTCTCTTCAAAATCCATCTGCCCAACCGAAACCAACGCCATTTTGCCGGAATTCCTCAGCATCATCGGCTTGAGATTCAACTCTTTCGCAATCCTTCGCAAATCCTCTTCAACAGAAATAACTTTTGCGTCCTTCGGCCACGAGAATTTACTAGTCGGAATCCTTGCCGAGTAATCTATCCGAATAACTTCAAAGCCGCCAACCTCATCACTCGCCGATGAACCAAATGTTCGCTTCAGAACCACAAACTTTTCACGGTCAATCCAAATACGGTGACTGCCACCCCGGTTTCTGGATGAAGGGATTTCAATATAAATCGTCGGCCGAGATGCAACCGCATCTCCTGTCTTAACCACAACGTCCTCATTCGAGTTCGCTTTCTTAAGGATTTCAACCGTCTCAGAATATCCGCCACGAATCGGAAAAACCCTCAACTCATTGTTCGATTTTGTATACGTGTAACGCTTACCGTTCTTCTCATAAATCTGCTGATCTGCAAAAGAAGAATTCTTTGGGTAAGACAAATAAAGCATTCCTTTTGATCGCAAAACCTGCTCATCAAAAGTACGATTACCATTTGCCGATCGAATTGTAATGCGCCGGAGAGCAGCATAGCTAACCGTCTTGCTCCCCTTGTCAATCTTGTCCGCAATCTGATTCAGAGTAAGGCCCGTGGAATTCTGCCCGAGTGCGGCTGTAGCCAGCGCCCCGACAAATATCCCCGCAAACCAAGCTCTATTCATCAACAAACTACCAATTTTCGTAATCAAGTCGGTTAGAAACCGGTCGATTTGTCGCACGCGGAGATCGAATCCCCAACGAAGCCTGAGCCGAATCCGACTGATGGGTTGTCACCAAAACGTAACCCAAATCAGATTGCATATTCGGTTTGTCAACCAACGGTTCATGTTTAAATTCACCACTATTGTTTACGTAAGCTCCACCACTCGTCGGGTCAGAAGATGGTGATGCTTTACCCGTTTGGCTAATAACAAAAACCATCGCTGCACAGGCAAACGCACCTACCGAAACCAAACCACCCAATGCCAACCAATTCATTCTGCGTTGGGGTTGAGGAGCAATCTGTCGCAACTGATCATTCAATCCACTTCGCCAAGATAAGCTCGGTTCCAAGTGATCTTGAGCACCAAAATAATGAGCGACTAACGATTCATCGCCAGCCTCAAGAGCTTGCTCAAGCGCCAAATGTTCAGCCGCATCCAGCGACTCTTCATTCATTAACTTCTTTAATAACTGTTCATTCATCACGACGACACACCTTTGGGAGCGGCATCAATTCCCATATGACCATCCAAATATGCCCGTACATATCGCTGTACATGCGCGCGAGCCAAGAATAACCGGCTCTTTACTGTTCCTACTGGTACGTCGATCACCTTTGCAATCTCTTCGTACCCTAAATCTTCTTGATCATGCAAAAGCAAAACCGTTTTCAGTTTCTCACTCATTGTCGAAACCGCCTTTTCCAACACTTGAACGAGTTCATCCGTCAGCAAACTTTCTGCCGGATCCCATCGGTTATCCGCAAACTCAAAAGCGTCGTCACCTTCTATTGTCGGTTCAACACTCAGCTCAACCGGAGAGCGATCACGTTTTCTTGCTCGATCAATACAGAGGTTATGCGCAATTCTAAACAACCAGCTTCTTAAGCTCGCTCGACCATCAAATCCTGCCATCGCTTGAAAAGCTCTGATAAACACTTCTTGTGTGACATCTAATGCTTCCTCTTCGTTCCGTACAAATCGACGTACATAACCTAAAACACGCGATTGGTAGGCATCCACGACTTTTCCAAAGGCGTCGTAGTCTTGCTTCCGGCACTTTGCGACAAGTGCCTGCTCTACCGCCGTATCAAAATCGTGCTTCGAGGCCAATTTAGTTGCACCTAACCAATTGTTCATGGCTGTTCTAACTAGATTAACGTACAGCCTGCACCCAAGTTCACAAATTCAACTCAGGTCCCAAAAATCAAGTAAAAAACCTCCGCATGCCAACAAAGCACACGGAGGTTTTCAAACGGCTCAGATTAGAATCGAATTCCGCCGACGAGCGAGAAACCGCTCAAGGCTGTTCGACCGGAACCAAAGTAGCGAGCTTCAACGAAGAACGGCTGACTTCCAAAGTTCAAGTCTTTTCCAATCGAAAGTTGGTAGTTAAAGTCCACCGTGCTGTCCGAGCTACCCGACTGTGTGCGACCAAAACCAACACCTGCACCAACCGAATAGTAAAAATCTGGATTGCGGCCAACGTAGTTGTAAAGCAACGGAACGTTACTAAAGCCACCCTTTCCGTAATAATCCAAACTCAAGCTGTAATGTGCAGTCGATTCTGAATTACCGGACTCAATATCCTTCATTTTCTTTTCAAGGCCGATCGTGAACCAGTTTTGTCCTTCAAAAGCTTTTCCGTCACCCGACGCAAAGAAGAACCCTGCGCGCAATGACAAACCTTGCGGCTTAGCATACTGTGCCATAGCCGGAACTACGAGTGCGGCACTGATAACCGCGACGAGACCAATTTTTACCATACTCTTCATCCGTGATCCTCTCTTGTAACTTTGAGTTGACCTGACTAACTCGAAAGATAGTCATTTCAACAAACTATAGCACGTCAAAAGATTAAAGGTCCACCCCTACAAGCTTCAAATTACAAAAAAGTCATTCATACTCACAGTTCACATGTTGGCTACCCTCGCCCTTCTCGTTGCAACTCAAGCAAAATTGACCAGTATTGATGATAGCTTTGCTATGGCATTTAGCTCAGATAGTGAACTGAGAAAGAAAGGAAATGAAAGCCTAGCTCAATATCCCTGGAAGCCAGAATATAAAGAAATAGCCTGGAAACAATTTTCAAAATCTGCGCTCATCAAAGGTCTCAAAGAAGATTACGATTCTAAAACTATCCGAACAGATGACCGTTCCGCTCCATTCAAATTCCGCATCGTAGGCACTCCAAAAGAAGGTCAACTCATGCCCCTCGTTATCGCTCTCCACGGCGGAGGGAGCGGCCCGAAATCAATGAACGACAGCCAATGGGACGGCATGTTTTCAAGTTATTATAAAGACCAACCCGATTTTGCTCCCTATGTATATTGCGCGCTCCGCGCCCCCAACGATGAGTGGAACGGTTTCTACGATGACAGCATCGCGCAAGTCATGGAACGACTCATCCTCGCCTTCTCCGTTTACGGCAACGTCGATCCTAACCGAGTTGTCAGCACCGGCGCATCCCACGGAGGTTACGGGAATTTCGTCATCGGAACAAAAATTCCCCATCGCTTCTCTGCCGTCAACGCCAGTGCTTCCGCCCCAACGGACGGCGAAACTCAAGGCGAAAACCTCCGCAATCTTTACTTCACCTGGGTAAACGGAGCCACCGATACCGCCTATGGTCGAGCCGACCGAGTCCAAGCCTTTGCAAAAAGCTGGGCCGAGTGGAAAGAAGAGTACGGCGGATTCAATGGCGGAATGACCTTCCTCGAAAACACCGGACACTTCGTTCCCGATCGCGACAAGGTTGCCGAACTTCTTAAACAAGATCGCAATCTCGCTCCCGACCGACTCATCTGGAACCAAACCGACGAACGAGTCAAAACTCATTATTATCTTGTCGATCCAGCCCCTAAATCAGGTCGGCGAATCACTCTCCAACTTGAAGGGAAATCGTTCATCATTCTCAACAAAGATGCCGAGAGACTTGTTCTCTACCCACCTGCCAACATCACACTAAAAAATATGGTCGTGATCTGGGGCAAATCCAGTACCTCTTTCACAATGACCCCCTCTTGTATCAACTTCGCCACCTCGCTCGCCCTATACGGTGATCCTAACCTCGCTTCGCCCTACAAAATCGAAGTCACTAACGACGATCTCAGCAACTAAATTCCATGGTCAACGAAACCCGCCTCATTGAGCTTTTCAAAACTCTCATCACAATCAACGCCCCTTCCCTTGAAGAACGAGAATGTGTCGATTACGTCAAAAATCTCCTCACCGAACTAGGAATTGAGCATCATGAAGATGATGCGGGTTCAAAAATTGGTGGCAACGCTGGCAACGTCATCGCCAAGCTCCCCGGTACAAAACCAGAAGCACCCAAGATCTTCCTCAGCGCCCACTTCGACACCGTCGAACCTACCGCCGGGCTCAAGATCATTGAAGAAGGCGATACCATCAAAACCGACGGAACAACCATTCTCGGTGCGGATGACAAAGCGGGAATGGCTGCTTCAATCGAAGCCGTTCGAATGCTCATGGAGCAAAAACCTGAGCACGGCGACGTTTATCTCCTCCTCAATGTCAGCGAAGAATGTGGCCTAATGGGTGCCGGCGAGCTTCAACTGCAAGACCTCAATCTCGATTACGGCTACGTGCTCGATACCGGCCCACCAGTCGGTAGTTTCGTCAACCGCACCGCCACTCATGATGCTCTCGATGTCACCTTTATCGGCAAACCCGCCCACGCAGGTAAACATCCAGAAGACGGCATATCCGCAATCCAAGTTGCTGCCGAAGCCATTGTCAACATGAAACTTGGCCGAATTGCCGAAGAAACCACCGCAAACTTTGGCTTCATCAACGGAGGCTCCGGAGTGAATGTCGTTCCTGCCCGAGTCACCTTACGCGGCGAAGCCCGATCAACTTCTCTCACCGATCTCGACGCTCAAATCACACACATGATTGAATGCTGCAAAAGTGCCGCTGAAAAATGGGGCGCGAAAGTTGAAATCCACCACGACCGCCACTACGTTTCCTATACGATTCCTGAAGAAAGCCCCGTCATTCAAAACGCATTCGCCGCCAGCCGTGCTTGTGGGTTCGATCCATTCCTTCGCACCACACTTGGCGGAAGTGACGCCAATAAGATCAACGCCCTTGGCGTCCCCTGCATCGTCGTCGCGACCGGCATGGACAAAATCCACACGCACGAAGAAGAAGTTAGCCGCCAATCCCTCATCGATAACGCCCGTCTCGCCTACGAGCTAATCGTAAACGCCGCGAAATGATTCCAAATAGCGGAATCTGATCGTTGCCGGAACAGAACGCCAGCCTTAGCCCTGCAAAGCCTCAACCACAACCCGCGTCGCCGGACTCTTATTCAAAGTATAAAAGTGAATCCCCGGTACCCCCGCAGCCAACAACTCTGTACTCTGAGCAATCGCATGGGCTATCCCAATATGATAAACCGCTTCCGGTGCCACATCGTACTGATCCAATAACTTCAAAAGGTGTGAAGGAATTGATGCTCCACACATCGAAGTAAATCGCCGCACCTGCTCAACGCCCTGAATCGGCATGATGCCCGGCACAATCGGCTGAGTGATCCCAATACTCCGCGCTCGACCAACAAACTCAAAATACTTTGCGTTATCAAAAAACAACTGCGTGATAAAGAAGTCAACTCCCGCATCCGCCTTACGCTTCATCGCCTCTAAATCCGATTGCAAACTACTCGCTTCCGTATGCTTTTCCGGGTAACAAGCGGCCGCGATACATGCCCCCGGAACCTCCGCCCGCACTAACGCAATCAAGTCCGCCGCATACTGACAAAAACCCGTCCCTGCCTCAGATCCATCCGCCGGAGCATCGCCGCGTAAGGCTAAAACATTTACCAAACCCAAATCCCGAACCCCCGCAATCGTCTCGCGAATTTCTGCCTCCGGAACTCCCAAGCAAGTCATATGAACCATCGGCTCAAGACCAAGTTCATCTTTAATTCGACCCGCCCAATCAAGAGTTTTCTGTCTCGTCGAGCCCCCCGCTCCACAAGTAACACTTACAAATCGCGGCGAAAGTTTTCCAAGCTGACCAATCGCATCAAACAAATTTGATTCGCCTTTCGGAGTCTTAGGCGGAAAGAACTCAAACGAAAACCCTGGCTTTCCATCCCCAAATCGATCAACAATCCGCATCTTTCTATCCCAAAAGCGTACCAGCAAAACAAAAAGGCCCCCGCACCATCAGATGCGGGGGAATTTTCAAAATAAAATTAGTTTTTGCGTCGCTTACGTGCCGCAATCAAAGCCAAACCACCAAGAACCACCATCGTAGCTGGCTCTGGCACCGCATCATAAAGGATATCAGCAAACACCGGAAGGTGACCACCATTCGGGCCAGCCGCATCTTTCAATGCTTGGGCAATAGTCGCCCCAACCATCGTATTGCCTGTTGTGGTCAACTGTGCATTGTAGCTTGTGCCATCGTTGCCCCACGATCGGTAACTGTGATTCGCATCGTTCCAAGTTGTTGTTGAATAAACGGACCGCCAGACTCCGGAATACTCTGTACCAACTCCATCACCAAAGCCTGATCCCATCAAAATTTGATCGTGACGATCGTCCATTCCGGCACTTGTCGGATCCTGTGTATGAACAAATCGGTAACTACTATTGTTGTTCCAACTACCAGGAGTGTTAATCGGATCAAAGAACTGCCCGCGGTTATTGCTTGCATTCCCAACCAAAGTTTGGTAAGCCGCTTGATTGGAGCTTTGAACGTTAAAGTCGCCCAAAGACATCACTTGATAATTGCTTGCCAAGCTATTTGCGTTGGATCGAATTGCCGCTGCTTCAATCTGTCGGCGATTCTGATCTGCAGTTGCGTCACCTGACTTCATGTGGCTGTTATAAACACCAATTCGCTCACCCGAAGCCGAATTACCCGTAATCGAGAAATCAAAGCGCCAAGCATCTCGCGGATTTGCACTTGTTCCGCCCGCCGCCAAAACCAAATTCGCCGATACAGAACCAACTTTGCTCGTCCTGTAAAACATCGCCGTGTCGCTCGTGCTGCTCGTCCCCGTCAAGCTACCAAAACTAGATGCCCAGTCCCCAGTGCTACCCGACGCTGAGTTCAACAAGTTAACCATCGTATTTGCCGCCGAAGCACTCTGAATCTCTTGGGCAAAAAGCACATCCGGTCGAAAACTTCTTCCCTCAAAACTAGAAAATATCGCTGTCTGTACCG
>JAPUDU010000248.1 GCA_027492935.1 Fimbriimonadaceae bacterium | reverse complement strand
GAGAGCTTGGGTGCTTTCGAGAGCAAGGATTGTGCTGAGAATTTTTGCGGATCGGCGGAAGGTTTGAGGGTCGGTGGTTTTTTCTCTTAGATTAGCGAGAAGATGTGCGGCTAATGGATGGGTCGAAACGTGCACCGGCATAGTTCAGAATGCTACACGAAAACCGGTTGCGGGGTATTGTTGGAGTGCCCATGATGAAGCCCCTCGCGATAGTTTTGGCCGCCGGACAAGGCAGCCGGATGAAGAGCGATTTACCGAAAGTTCTGCATCCGATTTGTGGAGTTCCGCTTGTTGGATGGGTTTTGCGGAGTTTGGGGGATGCAGGCGTTGATGATGTTTGCGTTGTTGTGGGTCATGGTGCGGATAAAGTTCGGGATTGCTTGGGCGATTCGGTGAACTACGCGGTGCAGTCGGAGCAATTGGGGACGGCTCATGCGGTGATGTGTGCGGGCGACGCGTTGGCGGGAGCTACGGGATCAGTTCTGGTTTTGGCGGGGGATGTTCCGATGCTTGATGCGTCGACGATGCGGTCGCTTGTTGAGTTACGTGAAAAGAACTCGGCTGATATGACGATGTCGACTTTCCGATTGAGTGACCCAGCGGGTTATGGAAGAATTGTTCGGAACGATGAGGGGAATGTTGTTGGGATTGTTGAGCATAAGGATGCAACCCGTGAACAGCTCGCAATTACGGAAGTGAATCCGGCGGTTTACTGTTTTGATGCGGCGAAATTGAGGGAGTTGTTGCCGAAAGTTGGGAATGATAATGCTCAGAATGAATATTATTTGCCGGACTTGGTGAAGCTGATTGTGGCGGAGGGAGGATCAATCTTGGCGGTGGAGAGTTCGAACCCGGATGAATTTTTGGGGATCAATGATCGGTGGCAGTTGGCGGAAGCTAACGACATTATGCGGCGCAAGATTTTGCGGAAGCATGGTGAAGCGGGGGTGACCTTGCT
Organism: Fimbriimonadaceae bacterium; assembly: GCA_027492935.1. Taxonomy (GTDB): domain Bacteria; phylum Armatimonadota; class Fimbriimonadia; order Fimbriimonadales; family Fimbriimonadaceae; genus UphvI-Ar2. The sequence continues at coordinate 6,544 of JAPUDU010000248.1, read as the reverse complement.
TGATATCAATTCGATCACGATTGGGCCGGATGTTGTGATTGGTCAAGATGCAGTGATTCACCCGAATACCGTTTTGGAAGGGAACACGAAAATTGGGGCGGGGAGTTCGATTGGGCCGAACAGTTGGATTAAGGATTCTGAGATTGCTGAAAGCTGCAGGATATTTATGAGCCACTTGGATCAAGCGAAGATGGGGCGTGGGAGCCGATGTGGTCCGTTTGCGAATTTGCGTCCTCTAGCGGATTTGCAGGAAGAAGTGAAAGTCGGCAATTTTGTAGAAATTAAGAATGCTGTGATTGGAAGTGGCACGAGTATTAGCCACTTGACTTATATTGGTGATGCTCGGGTTGGGGAAAAGACAAATATTGGCGCAGGAGTAATTACGTGTAATTATGATGGTTTCAACAAGTTTTACACAGAGATTGGTAGTGATTGTTTTGTTGGATCGAATTCCACACTTATTGCACCGGTTAAGATAGAGGATGGATCGTTTGTTGCGGCGGGCAGCGTGATTACACGCGATGTTCCTTCTGGCGCAATGGCGGTTGGTCGAGGGCGACAGGAGAACAAGGAACAATGGTACACAGCATGGCGAGAGCGGAAGATATCGGAGAAAGAGTGAGTAGTGATCTGAGTGGTTTGAAGCTTTTTGCGGGTAATTCCCACAAAGAGTTGGGGCTAAAGGTTGCTGATTATCTTGGGGTTAAGCTGGGCGGCTTGACTTCGACTAAGTTTAGCGACGGTGAAATTCGCTTGATGGTTGAAGAGAGTGCTCGGGGGAACGACGTTTTTATTATTCAGCCAACTTGTGCTCCGGTTAATGACTCATTGATGGAGTTGTTGATTATGTTGGATGCTTTCCGCCGGGCGAGCGCACGTCGTTTGACGGTTGTGATGCCTTACTATGGTTATGCGCGGCAGGACAAGAAAGTGAAGCCACGCGAGCCGATTACCGCTCGTTTAGTTGCCGATTTGATTGTGACAAGTGGGGCACACCGAGTTGTGGCGGTCGATTTGCATGCTGAGCAAATTCAAGGGTTCTTTGATGTTCCGGTAGATCACCTTTACGGCGGTCCGATTTTAGGTAGGTTCTTTCAGGATGAAGGGATGGCAGAGCAGGATGACATTGTTGTCGTCAGCCCGGATGTTGCAGGGGTTCCGAGAGCGCGTAGCTTAGCGGAAATGTTGAAGGCGCCGATTGCGATTATTGCTAAACGCCGTCCGGAGCCAAACAAAGTTGATATCGTTGAAATTATTGGGGATGTCAATGGAAAGCGCTGCATTATGATTGACGACATGATTGATACGGGTGGCTCAATCATCATGGGTGCAGAGCAGCTTTTGAAGCGCGGCGCGACAGAAGTTATGTGTTGCTGTTCGCACGCAGTGTTTAGCGGTAACGCTTCGCAGCGGTTGCAAGATAGCATTGTTAGTCGGGTTATCACCATGGATACAGTTCCGTTGGGGGCTGAGAAGCAGTTTCCGAAACTGACGGTTTTGCCAAGTGCGCCGTTGTTAGGTGAAGCGATTCGACGCATTCACTTGAATGAATCGATTAGCAGTTTGTTTAATGACTGGCGATAAGGTTCGCGGACTGTATTGGCTGAATCTAACAAGAATCCGGTGTTGATGGAATGGGTTGTCCCGGTTTCGCCTGAATTTCAGGCGAAACGAATTCCGGTTGCGATTGCGCTTTTATTCGGCGTGGTTTTCGGATATTTGTTGATTGGCTGGTTAGGTGCATTTGTCGGAGCCGTTGCGATCTTTGCGAGTACGGCGGAGGTTTGGTTACCCGGAAAATATAGGATCACTGGGCTTGATGCAAGTGCCCGGATTGGATTGAGTCAGACAGTGATTCGTTGGGAGAATGTTGTTCGTCTGATTGATACTGAAAGTGGGGTTCGGCTCTCACCTTTAGAAAAAAGCTCACGTTTAGACGCCTTTCGGGGAGTTTATCTGCGGTTTAGTGGCAACCGGGACGCCGTATTGGGCAAAATAGCCGAACTTACAAAAACAAATGGAACTAGCGTGGACGGAGAAACTGACGCCTGAGGAGGAGGAATACTTGATCGGGTCGTTTGTTTATGAGGTTAAGCGTCGGGGTTTAGAGACCCCGGTTGTTTTTGGTATTGAGATGCATAAGCCTTTGGCGGGGCTTGCTGAGACATCAGCAATTGTTTTGACACCATTTCTTGCACCCTTTATGGGGTTAGCCAACGTCCAGGGATACGGTCGTTTATTTAGCAGTCGTCAGTCGATTGACAAGATTTTGCTTGCGCTGGAAGATCCGACCGAACCGGTTAAGCCTGTTCGTCCGAAATCTTTGACGGAAGAAGGGAACGATGGAAACGCAATGAACAGTAATGAGGGCGAGGTGACAACTGGTGTTTAACTGGTTAGAAGGACAGCAATACTTGGATACGGGTTGGGTTGGCGTTTTCGCTACCTTGATGGTTGTTGCGTCGATTTTGTTCAACATTCGGCGAGCGGAGAAGGGAGGAAAGAATCTTTTTATCCGCCGTATCGCTGGTTTGAACGCAATTGACGACGCGATTGGCCGGGCTACAGAAATGGGGCGACCCGTTTTGATGGTTCCGGGGATTGGCGCGTTGGACGCAATTTCGGTTCAAGCGGTCAACATTTTTGCTCAGGTAACGAAGTCGGCGGCTCAGTTTTCTACTCCGGTACGACTTTGCTGTGCGAGTGCGGCGGTTTACGCTTATGCTCAGGAAGTCATTCGTGACGTTTATACAGAGCAAGGAATGACAGACCGGTTTTTGCCGGAAACGGTTCAGTTTGTTAGCGACCAGCAGTTTGCATTTGCGGCCGGGGTGAGCGGGATGATTCACCGGGAAAAGGTTGCGGCAACGTTCCTTTTAGGTGCGTTTTACGCTGAATCTCTGATTTTTGCGGAAACGTCGAATGCGGTTGGTGCGATTCAGGTTGCAGGTTCAACCCAGTCCACCCAAACTCCGTTCTTTATTGCCGCTTGCGACTACGTTTTGATTGGGGACGAGTTTTATGCGGCTTCGGCCTATTTGACTCGCGATCCGGTCTTGGTTGGTTCATTGGTTGGACAAGACTGGGCGAAGATTTTTGTAGCATGCACGATCATGCTTGGGACGCTTGGCTTGTCGGCCGAGCTTACTCAGATGACATCTACGCATAGGAGCGGAAACAAGATGGTTGAGGTTTCGGAATCCAGCGAGGGTAAACGAACCGAAGAGAGAAAGAAAGGGGCAGATACAGTTGTTTCTCGAATTTTCAAACCTTATATTCCGGAAGAAATGACAAAAGACAGATTTACACGTGAGAAAAAGCCCGTGCCTGAAGGCGCAGAGGCAGGTGGCGAATAAATGAATTTGTTTCCATCAATGATGGCGCAAGTCGTCGAGGAAAGTTTCTTTAAGAAAGTTCCTGGACCAGGGCTCTATGGGTTGCTGGCTCTTGGCTTGATTCTGGGAATAGTCCTTTGTTTAGCTCTTTCACGGGTGCCTTCAAATATGCGGCGCTGGGTGATTGTTGGGTTTACATTCCTTGCGGGTTTGCCTTACGTGGCGGCATATTTGTGGCCAACACCGGTCGCAGCGGACTTTCAAACTGAGATTCCGCGCAATGGGGTGGAGAAGGTTGGGTTCTTCTTAAACCAGGCGATGGATCCGGTTGGAACGATTACGAACATCATTCAAGGGTTCTTGCTTGGGGTTGGTTTCTATTCGCTTGTTCGTATTCACTACACCAAGGTGAAGCGACGCCAAGAAAACTGGGGATTCAGCATTGTTTTGCTTACATGCTTTGTTTTGATGGCGGTTATTGGACTCTGGGATTGGCAGATGCGAACATTTGTCGACACAACTGGTGCCCTTAACGTTCGAGACAATTGGACAGCGGTTAACTACATCCAAGACTTCTTGTTCGAAGGGATTTACCAACAGATGGACTCAGCAATGTTTTCTATGATTGCTTTCTTCATTCTGTCGGCGGCTTATCGGGCATTTAGGATTCGAAGTGTTGAGGCTACGGTTATGATGGCTTCGGCGTTGATTTTGATGTTGAACTTGATGGGAGCCTTAACTTTTGCTCAAGGGAATGCGATTGAGTCCCTGGCGGCGAATAGCAACAACATGTTCCTCATGAACTTTAAGATCAACACATTTGCGGATTGGTTGCGATCTACGATGCAGATACCCGCAATTCGGGCGATTGACTTTGGTGTTGGGCTTGGGGCTTTGGCGATGGGCTTGCGCTTGTGGCTTGGTCTCGAAAAAGGTGGTGTAACTTGACAATATGGGAAAAGATGCAGAAGGTCGACCGACGAGTCCTTTACGGAATCTTGGTTGTGTGCGTGTGTGTTGGATTGTTCTTTCCGAGCACGATTCGGACTGATCCTGACCCGAGTAGCAAGTCGTTTTACGCCGCGGTTAAGAGTTTGCCACAGGGTTCAACGATTATTGTTCAGACGGACTGGACGAATAGCACTCGCGGTGAAAGCCTTGGCCACTTTGAAAATTTGATGCGCCTTTTGATGGATGGCGAACATAAGTTCATTTTCTATTCGGCGGCAGACCCGGCGGCACCTCAGGTTGCGCGGACAGTTATTGCTCGGATTGTTGCTGAACGAAAGGAACAGGGGTTAAAAGAGTACAAGATCGGCGAGGATTATGTTGATCTTGGATTCTTCCCCAATGCTGAAGCCACCAATACATCAATGGGGGCTAACCTGAAGGCGGCATGGGCTGGTCGGAAATCGAAGACTCCGGATGGTAAGGAGATCGATATTTTCAAGACTCCGGTGTTGGCGAAGGTTAATAAAATTGAAGATTGCCAGATGATGGTTGTCATTACGGCTTCACAGTCGATTGACATTGCAGTTCAGCGGTTGGCGCAGAAGATTGACATTACGGCTCTTGTAACTGGGGTTGTTGGCCCGACGGTTCTTCCGTTCTACCAATCTCAACAGATTAAAGGGGTCGCAGTTGGGCTGAAAGGCGTTTACGACATCGAATATTTGATGGAGTACGGAATCAATGACGCTGAGATTGAAGGCCGAAAGTATGTGACTTGGGATGGCCCGAAAGTCGATAAAGTCGAGCAGGGCACCCGGTTCTCACGGGGCCGTCAATATTACGGAACACTGCACGTTGCTTTGGCTTTGCTGATCCTTGCGGTTGTGATGGGTAACGTTGCGATGTTTGCAGCACGACGACGAAAAGGAGAACAAGTTTGAACCTGAACTACGACGTCATTAAGATTACAGCGGGCGTCATTGCCACGATTGGCTTGTACAGCATTTTGTACAAGGAGAATCGGTTCTATCGCTTGTTTGAGCACATCTTCCTTGGTTTGGCAGCGGGATATACGATTGTTGCAACTTGGAAAGATACGCTTTATCCGCAGTGGTGGCAAAAAATGATGGGTCAGGCGGCAACGGCTGATGCTCCGGCTGTACCTGGCTACTGGATTTACGCGGCACTCTTGCCAATTGGTTTGCTTGCTTACTTGGTGTTTAACAAAAAGCACAACTGGATGAGCAAGATTCCGATTGGTGTTATTCTTGGTTTGTGGTCTGGTCAACAGATCCAAGTTTGGTGGAACACTTGGGGTCCGCAAATTTTCAGCTCAATGCAGCCGATTATTCCGACCACTTTTAGTCCGCTTAACGTTCCTTCAACGATGGAAGCGGTTGGTGGGAAAGTTTTACCGATTGCTGATCCTGATCGGGCGGCGGCAGTTCAGCAACAGATTACAAACAACTTGTTTGTAACGCAGGCTTTGACGAACTTCATTTTTGTGATTACGTTCATCTCAGCGTTTAGCTACTTCATTTTCAGTTTTGAACTGAAAGGTAAGTTGATGACGGGCGTTAACAAGTTTGGTCGTTGGATGCTGATGATTGGTTTTGGTGCGATCTTCGGAAGTACGGTTATGGCGCGGTTTGCGTTGGTTATTGACCGTATGGCATACATTGTCATTGAATGGGTTCAAGCCCTGACACGAGGAGCTTGATCTAACGGCTGAAGTTACCACTCAGGCCCTTGTGGTTAATCGAACAGACGCCGGTGAAAATGATCGGCGTCTGATTCTTTTGACCGACCAGCTGGGTTTGGTGGATGTGATTGCTAAGGGGGCGAGAAAAGCGGGTAGTCGGCTTGCTGGAGCGAGCGAGTTAATGGTTTTGGCGCAGTTCACCTGGGCTGAAGGGCGGGCTCGGGGATACATTCAGCATGTTAAGCCTGTGACGAGCTTTCCGGGACTGAGGAAGAATTACGACGGCATGATGGCTGGGATTGCATGGTGCGATTCGGTGCGGACTTATCTGCCTTTTGGGGCGCCGGCAGATGATATTTTTGAACTTTCGGTTTTGGTTTTGAAATGGCTGGAGGTTCGAGAAGATGCGGTGCCAGTTTTGGTTTGGGGTTTGGCCAAGATGCTAACTGATGATGGGGTGGCACCGGATTGGATGAGTTGCATGGTGACAGGTGAACGGCTAACAAAGACTCCGGTTGCGTTTGATTTTTCGGTGGGTGGGCCGGTAGATGATGAT
>JAPUDU010000247.1:2395-7513 GCA_027492935.1 Fimbriimonadaceae bacterium | reverse complement strand
CTCGATAGGACAATCCATAATCTGTCCTATGCTAATCGAAGTAAGTTGTGGGTCCATCGAACAAGCGGTTCTCGCTGCCGAACACGGAGCTAACCGCGTTGAACTCTGTGGTGCGCTCTCAACTGGCGGTGTCACCCCCACAATTGGCTCATTTAAGCTCCTCCGATCACTCATAAACATCCCCATTTTTGTTATGATCGCCCAACCCGAAGCCAATTTCTGTCCGCCCGAATCCGATTTTCAAGCCATGATCAAAGATGTAGAAATCTTTGCCGATGCTGGTGTTGATGGTTTTGTGTTTGGGTGCGTAACAAGCGATAATCAACTTGATATCCCGCGAAATCAATCTCTCATTGCCGCGAGCAAGAGCCTCCCATGCACCTTCCATCGCGCCTTCGATAACATCCCCAATCCTCACGAAACAGTCCAAACACTAACGGATATTGGGTTCGCCCGACTCCTTACCTCCGGCCATGCCAATTCAGCCGATCAGGGCATCCCTTTAATAAGAAAACTTATACAAAACTCTTCGATCGTTATTCTTCCTGGCGGAGGTGTTAGGCCAGAAAATGCTCAGGCGCTTCAAAATGCTGGCGCACAAGAACTTCACTTCAGCATCACAAAATCTGGCAACAAAACGGGCTACTTGGGCTATCCACTCCCAGATCTCTGCCCCGAACGAATCACTCAAACTCGCGCAGCTTTAAAAAGCTAATGCCACCTATTCAATAAAGCGTCGCAACGCCATTGCAAGTTGATCAAGAACCTGGCGAACCTCATCTTGATCGCCTTCAACCGCTACCAGGGCCGCAACCGATCCGTCAACAATCAACGGAATCAAATTCCCTTCATCAAAGCCACATACCCCTTCGTCAAACGCCCAAATCTCTCGACCTGTCCTAAAAGCTTTCGCTTCCATAGCCCGGAAACGAATCGGCAAAATCGAACCAAGGCCGTTCGGCCATGCGCACCAAACGTGCATCCAATCCCCATCGCGCAAAGCAATAGCTCCGCGTTCGTTACCCTGCCAATTCCCTGCCCAATACGCAAACCACTCCATCAACTCTTCAAGAGTCTCAAACCCAAAAAGTTCATCCAACAGGCTCGACTGCACCGCCTCAATCTCAGAAACATAGTTAATCGGTTCAGCCATGCTAAACAGTGCCGCGACTTCCCCATTCAAATCTCTCATGTAAGAAAGCGCAAGATCAGTCGGAGCCCCATCCAAAATCGGTTTAGCTTCCAAACCCAATGTTCGCCGTGGGTCAACATCTAAAACATTACAAGCACCCGTATCAAGCCCAACAATGCGACCATCTCTATCCACGAGGACAATGCCCTCAGGATCCCTACCAAAACTACGCGCAAAATATGCGCGCGCTTCGTCTACGCGTTCGTGTTCTCCCAATACTTCCAGCCTTAATAGTAAATCCAGAGACAATTTTGAATCCATACGCATGATTAATCGCAAATTCCGGCAAAATCTCTAGCAAATACCAGTATTCCTAACAGGATAAACCGATCAACCAAACCGACCTGAAATGTAATCTTCTGTCTGTTTGTTCTTAGGACGCAAGAAAATATCCCGCGTTGGAGCCACTTCAATAATTTCACCCTTGTAAAAGAACGCCGTCACATCGCTTGCGCGCTGTGCTTGCTGCATGTTGTGCGTCACGATAACAATCGTAAACTGTTCCTTTAACTCCAACATCAAATCTTCGATTTTCGCCGTTGCAACTGGGTCAAGCGCTGAACAAGGCTCATCCATCAAAATGATTTCAGGATTAACCGCAATCGTCCGTGCAATACAGAGCCGTTGTTGCTGACCACCGGATAACCCCATCGCACTTTGGTGAAGCTTATCCTTCACTTCCTCCCACAAAAAGCTCCGAATCAGACAACTTTCAACCAAGTCTTGAAGGTCAGCTTTCTTCTTCACGCCGTGGACACGTGGGCCGTAAGCGATATTGTCAAAAATTGTCATCGGGAACGGATTAGGCTTTTGAAAAACCATGCCGACCGTCTTTCTAAGCTCAACAACGTCAACCGTCGGAGAATAAATATCATGACCATCAACCGTGATCTTCCCTTCGATACGAGTCCCGTCAATCAACTCGTTCATCCGATTCAAACAACGTAAAAATGTTGACTTACCGCAACCAGATGGACCAATCAAAGCCGTTATCCGGCGAGGATTCATCTCAAGACTAACTTTCTTGAGTGCCTGAAAATCTCCGTAGAAGAAATCTACGTCTTTCGCAACCATTAACCCCGGTCCGTCAATTAGCTCTACTGGCTGCTCTTCTACCATCTCAACTACTGCGTCTGCGACGACAGTTTCCATCAGGGTCTTAGAATATCATAGTATTGTTAAGAACCTAGCCCCGTTTCTTAACAATTAAAACAATGATGAACCAGGAACACGTTCCATAACCTCTGGCCCTTTATTCCGCGGATTCCCCACAGCCTTACTAACGGGATACAGGACGAGCGTGCCATCCTTTGCAGGCTGCATTAATCCCCACAACCTTTCAGAATCGGTCATTCCCGGATCAAGCCACAAATCCCAATCTTTAGGTTCAAGAATCACCGGCATCCGATCATGAATATCACTCATCTCGCGGTTAGCATCCGTGGTGACAATCGCAAATGTCTCAATCGTCCCTGCTGGGCTTTCCCACTCCTCATAAACCCCAGCAATCGCTAAAATTTCCCCATCTCCTCGGTGAATAAAATAAGGCTGTTTATATCCTTTTTCCCCTTGCCACTCATAAAACCCGTTCGCCGGAACAATACACCGCCTATATTTCACCGCACCCCTGAAGCTCGGCTTTTCCATAATTGTCTCACTCCGCGCATTAATGCACTTCACACCAATACTCTCATCCCTCGCCCAACTCGGAATCAGTCCCCACCGCATCGGCCAAAAATGCCGTTTCCCTTCATAAGTACGAATAACGAGTGAATAGTCTGTTGGCGCGACATTGTAAGCTGCCTCAAACTCAGGGAGCAACACCGCGCCAAACCCTCTCAGCATTTCCAGAAGATTTAAAAAGGCATAGCGGGCGCACATCTCAACCAAATTAAACCCCTATTCAAAACAAAGAGATGCCCGGCTTTTCAAAGCCGGGCATCTCAGACCTCAAAGAAACAGGATCAAGGTTTGATTGTTCCCCCGCCTCCCCATCCGCCCATGCCACCCATGGCTTCAAAGAACTTGCCCATCGGTGATTTCTGAATTGCTTCGCTATCCGAATCCATCTGCTGTCGGACAGCTTGTGGAAGATTTGAAATGCTGTAAGAAGCCGTCATATCCGGGTCATGAGGATCACTCAATACTGACTTCGCTCCCTTACCGGGTGCAACCAAAATCACCATATGCAACTGATCGCGAACACCAGATCGCAGGTTTTGAAGCATTTGGTTCACTTCCTGCATCTGCGCCATAACTTCCGCATTCTTCATCATCATAGAAAGGAACGCAAGCTCAGTTCGACCGAACGGGGGCACGCCTGGCAAAGCAGTTCCATCTTTCGAAAGCGCCACCATATAGTTTTCGCGGTGAACACGCATCGTAACCGCACCATTCACCGGTAAACCTGTGGGCATAATTTCCGTAGGTTCACTTCCCACTGCACCACCATACATGCTGTAATTCATTCCCATGCCCATCATGTTTGACACCATGTCAACTGGGCTTTCTGGGTTCAAATCCTTTTCACCATCAACCGATGAAACCGTCGGCATGTATCCAAAGAATTTCTCTTGCAAAACGCTGCGTGGCCCAGCTGAAAGACGCCCAATCGGAATAGAACCTCCGTTCCGCATGATCTGACGTTCTTGTTGGGTCATCCCTCCGAAAACGCGCATCAAATGGTTCTCATCACCGAACCCTCCCATCATTGTCTGCATTTGTGGAGCAAACAATCTTAACCGCTGCGAAACCATGGAATTTTCTGTCGCACTTGGGAATCGGAACATAAACGTCGACAAAGTGTCAAGCGGAACAAACAAACGGTTTTGAGAAGCAATCAATGTTCCCGCCAAAGCCCGGCGATCCATTCGGTCAGACCAAACTGCGGCCGGTTCATTCGGCAAAACGGACATCCAACCATCGGCCTCTTTCTCAACGACACCAAGCTCAGGGAACCGATCGCGAACCTCACCGAACTTCTTCGGTAGCTCGTTTCCGTACTGACGAACCTGATCCGGCAAGACGGCAATAAAATTCTTGTTGAGCTTGTCCGCTCCTTCATAAAGGAATTCACCAAATTCAAACTGCATCGGCTCATAAATATCTGGCCGAATCATCATCTCTTTGGTGTGGGCTGATAACGTAATCCCAGCTGGATTTTCGTAATCCAGACTTGTGGCATCAAAGATCGCCTGGACTTCCTCAGAAATAGTGATAGGTATGTCATCGCCTGGCATGGCCTTTCGGGGCGGAACTTCTGATTCCTGATCTGGAGCCGCCAACTCACCCGATGCAACCGCAGTGGAAGTAGCCTCGCGCACAGCAATCGCAGCCGCCATACCACGACCATAATAATTTTCACCTTCAGGAGTGAGAACAGTTTGAGTTTCAACTAACGTGTTCCCCTGATTCCCCATTACCCGGAGCGAAATCATTATCGACAACGGATCAAAATCATCTCGACCAGATCGTTCAACGACAAGCAAAACTTTTTGGGGTTCTTCCGTAATCTGCTTCGGCATGAACTGCTCCATCCGTCCACCGAACATCTCCATATATTCCTGATATTCAGGATCATTCATCATCTGCTCGCGTTCTTCTTGACCTTGCTTGCGAACCTCATTCTCTCGCGCAATCCACTCCGTGATTCCCTGAACGTTTACTCTGCCTAAAGCACGCTGCATCGAAGTTGGATTTGAGCTCAACACGATTCTCTGCCCCGGTGTAATGCTTGTCAAAAACTGATCAGAAAGACCGCGAATCATTTCACCAAGCAAAAGTGATTCCTTCTCCGGCTCGTAGGTGTACTCCTCCTCACCTTCCTTGTAAGTCTGGGGTTTTAGTGTTTCGTAATACTGAACTCTAGCCTCAATGATGCTCTTCGCATTCTTAGCTTTAACCGTTGACAAAGCGGCATTTCGAAC
>JAPUDU010000247.1:0-2385 GCA_027492935.1 Fimbriimonadaceae bacterium | reverse complement strand
GTAAAGTCCGGCTGAATTAGCATCTGATCGCCATTCAGTGTCCACGTAGTCCCTGTTACCTCAGCAATCTTAGCGATTACATCTTCAACCTTGCCCCCTTTAACCCGCAAAACCAAAACTTCGTTCTCAACACTAGGATTAAAAGTTGGCACCCATCCCGCCTGCTTGCCGATCTCTTCCCCAATCATCCTTAATGTCGAGCCCTTAACCGCTAGGTCAACGGTCTTTTCTTGAATAGGTGCATGCAGAACACCCATCATCGCTAATGCCAAAACTGAACTCGTCATCTTATTAGAATCCTCTTTCTTTACAACGGATTAAAGCCCAAAGAGGTTCTCCAAAATACAAAAAGCCCGCTGATTCCCTATTTTCGTTCCAAATCGAGCTAAAGCACGACCCTAAGCAGTACACACTGCTCGGTCAAAATCAAAGCACTTATGGTCGTTCTTATCGCCCACGTCATCATCAAATCAGACTGCGTTGCCGAATATCTTCGCCTCGCCAACGATATGCTCATCCCGTCAAGAGCCGAAGAGCCCTGCATTACTTACGATTTTTTCACCAAACCCGAAGACCCAACCAAGTTGGTTTTCGTCGAAGAATGGACAACCCGCGAAGGCCTCGAAGAGCACTTTAACTACCCCCACTTCATTCAATTTAAAGCCGATACCGACCCTCTCGTCGAATCCGCTGAGCTCAACATTTACGCAGTTTCAAGCAAAGAATAAATTAACCCCAAGGACAATTACCGGAAAGAAGCCGCACTTCTACGAGGATTGTTAGAAAAAACTAGGAATGGCACCGCAATCTGGTGTACAGTTCTAATCAACCAGAAAGCCGGATAGCTAAGCACCAAAATCCAAAGAGTCATTGCAATTTAGGAGAGGATCAAACTGCTTAGTGTCCGGCAAAACTGTTTATTTTCCGCCGCAAATTTTATGCCAAAGGCATCCACTAAGCCGATTGCCGTCGTGAAACAACAACAAAAATCCCCTCACCTAAAACCTTACTGCGCCGAATAAAATAGCCCGCCGTTTCGGGATTGTTAGCCGCGTAATGAGCATCCGCATCATCAAAAATAAGCGTCCCTAAACCTGGCAGCTTGATCTTTGTCGAAACCGTTGGCTTACCTAACTCACTCCAAGTGAAGTAATACTTGTCGCCCACAATCGGTTCGTTTGCCATAGCCAAAAATATACCGGATGGCCCCAATAAACTTGGGGCCACTACCAATCATTTACCCTTATCAAGCGCAATCACAATCGGTGACACATAAAGAAAACACGGAATAATGCACAGCCAACCCCAAATTCCTTTGTCCCGCGTTTCCCCAATTTTCGCCCAAAGATAAGCGTACATGAAGAAATTCACACACGGAACAAAAAAGAGAAGGAGAAGCAAAGGATTAACTCCGCCAATCTTACACATCAAAAATAGATTCAAAATTGGCACAAATGCAAACCAAGCAAAGTCTTCCTTATCCTGACTTGCAATCATAAACAAACTGATCGAAATAATCAGATAACTGAGAATTCCTCCTGCCAACCCAGGGCCCGTCGTCAGTATTTCGGTGTACCGGCTCAAATTCTCCATACCTTAAATACGGAGTAAAAACAAAAAGGGATGCGATGCTATTTACGTGATCGAACCAACGATTCTGTTTTACTGGCTATCGGCGGCTCACCCGTACCAAAATCAACTTCAAAAACCGAACCTTCGCCCAACTTGCTACGAATTGATAGCTTCGCCCCATGAGCCATCGCAAGCTCAGTAATCACCTTCGTGCCTAACCCACTACCCGTACTTTGCTCCCAATTTGATTTCACACTACCGCCCAGAATCTGGCGAATTGTCCCCGGCGACATGCCCGGCCCATCATCCGAAACCCGCATAACGTGACTCTCGCCTGCATACCGATACTGGATCCGAACCGCCCCGTATGTGGCTTCTTCATCCGATCCATTCTCCGCAAGCCAAGCATCGGGAATCGTTTCATTAACCGCTTTGATCGCGTTTCCAACCAAGTTCTCAACTATCCGGATTACATAGAGGTCATCAAATGCAAAATCCGGCGCATCAACCTGCAAGTCGTACACCAACTTAACATGCGACCGTCGAGCCGAACTCTCCATGTATTGAGCCGCCTCTCGAACAACCGCCGCAAAACTCCACGTCTTCCGCTGCGGCACAAGTTCCTTACCTGCCGCCAAGTCGTTAATCAACTTCGCATAGCGATAAACCCGCTGGCTATAAGGAGCAAAAACATCTTCGTACGTCCCTTGCAGCATCTCCATGTAAAACTGAGCATCCGTATTCGGCTTACCCTCTGCCAAAGCCGCCCGCAAACCGTTCAAATTTCTTTCAAAATCGGGCAAGAATGTCACC
>JAPUDU010000246.1 GCA_027492935.1 Fimbriimonadaceae bacterium | reverse complement strand
CGTTGGGGTGGGCGGCAGTTGAGTTTTGTTGGTCGAGATAGAGAAGCATGGCGGTGGATTTCGCTGACGCCATGATCATGTCGGGGAATTTGCCGAGAGCATTTGCGCGAATGACATTGCGTTCATCCCACGGTTTTCGATAAACAGAGAGCCCTTTTTTGGCGAAGATGTTAAAGTGGTTTGTCCAGAAATCGACCATGCGTTCTTGGAGTTGCCAGGGGGAGTAAGTTGCTCGCAGAATCGAAGCCTGTTGCATTTGGGCGATGACAGCGTCTTCTTTCCAGTCGCGGAGATCCCAAGGGCCAAGGTGGTTGATTTCGAGCCTTTCTAAGCGCGCAACAAGGTGGCTGGGGAGTTCATTGCCGGGATTTAGTTGTTGCTCAATCCACTTTTCTCGCCCAAGATTGTTGAACTCTTGGATGGATTCGTTGTTGGGGCCGAAGCCGAAACGATTGAGCATCGCTACGGCTTCGTCATCCTTTGGATTGGGCGGAATGATCGGTTCCCGGGTTACGCTGTATGCGTAGTTTGCGGCTGTGTTACATCCTGTGAAGGTTGCGGCTCCGGCGGTTGCTCCGGCAAGAGCGAGGGCTTCGCGGCGGGAAACTTTCATTGACTTTTTCCTTTATGATTTGTTGTGTTCCCAAGGGGTAACGGGAACTCGGTGGTTGAGGAATCCGTGGGCAAATGAACCAACAGAGGCGAACAGCAAGAGTGGGGCGAGGAAAAACCATCCGAACAAAGGGATGTTGATGGCACCAACGACCAGTGCGGCTGCTCGAGTCGTGGCGGGAAGCATTCCTAGTGATTGGTTATCGGAGGCGCTACGGAGGCGGTCGCAGGCGAGTCGGGTGAGCCCGGCACCACCCAGGGCGGCACACCCGAGGAAAGCCATAGCAAGTAACAGGGCAATACCCTTAGTTAAAGGCGAAGGAATTGCGGCGAGAATGAAGATTACGCTGAGGATAGGAATGAAGATGCCGGCTCCGATAGCGATTGTTTTCCCAGTTGCGTTATCGAGTTGATGAGCCATCTTTGCGGCTCGGGCAGGAAGAAGCAGAGTGAATAGAATCATGCTGCAGAACAATGTGAGGCTGATCAGTGCGATTGCACCAAAGACCATCAGGACGTCGCCGATTGTTGTCATAAGTCGGAATTTCTCCTTGTGGGTGAGTTTAGAGATGGTTGTTCCCGCCACCAAATGGATTGATGAAAGCGGGCCCAATGCCCCTATGGGCGGTGGGGCTTTGGATTTGTTTTCTGGGCAGAAGTCCTGTCGCGGTTTTTGGCGACCGTATGGAACTTGGTTTGGGTTGAGGGTGCTATTATTGTTGAGATGGTCGCCCTGGTTTTAACCGGTTTGTTTTGCGTTTTAGTGACGCTCGGTTTCCGGGGATTATTATCTCGCTGGCTTGATGAGCTTGATCCTCAGGAAGCTTATGGTGTTGCCGGATTGCTTGGTTTAGGTTTTGTTGGCACAGTTACTGTGTTGTTGGGTTTGGTTCCAGGTTTTTTAAGGTTTGCGATGATTGGAGTGGGGGCTCTGGTTGTTGTGCTTGCGGGTTTGGCGGCGAAAAAACATTGGGGTGGAGTTTTTGCGGCGAAGAAGCCGGAAGGTTTGGTTTTGGGGACGGTGGCTGGGATTGCGTTGATGGCGCTGTTTCCGCTTGTTGCGTCGCAAGTTCCGAGTACATCACTTGATTGGGATTCGTTGGCATATCATCTCGCGGTTCCGAAGCTGTGGTTAGAAGCGAATCAGGTGACTTGGGTTCAGACCATTCACCATTCTAATTTTCCCTTTGCACTGGATGCGCTTTATCTTTACGGGCTAACTTTTGCGGGTGAATTTGGGGCGAAGGCGTTTATGTTCTTTGTGTTGCTTTTGGGGGCAAGAGCACTTTATGGTTTGGCCCGACGGTGGGGGGCGGGTGATAATGCGATCTGGGCTCCGTTGGCGTTTATGGCTTCGCCAGTGGTTTTGTGGGAATCCGGCACGGCATATATTGATGTTGGACACGGATTATTTGCTGGATTGGGGGTGCTCTACGTCGCGGAAATGACTTGGCGGCTTAGTAAAGAGGAATCGCTAGGTTCGCTTCCGTGGGTTTCGGCGTTCTGTTGGGGGCTGGCAATGGGGACAAAGCTTACGGGGTTGCAGACGTTTGCGGTGGCAGGACTGCTGTTCTTGGTGTTTGGAGCAAAGAGATTCGGAACAGTTATCAAACCAGCGGCTTTGGTGGCGGGTGTGGCATTGGTTTTGGCGTTGCCTTGGTTTGGGAAAAGTGTTGCGTTTACGGGGAATCCTGTTTTCCCATTCTTCTTTGAACAGCTTGGTGGGAAGGGTTGGGATCAGTGGCGGGCAGATATTTACAAAAATGAACAGCAGACGTTTGGGGTGGGAAGAGTTGAAGTAAAGGCTGATGTTGCTTCTAGCAATGACCTGAATAAGCCAGCAGCAAAGAAACGGTTAGATTTTTTTCAGTTAGGCGATGCCGTTTTAGGCTTGGCTTATCAACCGGGCCGGTATGTTAACCCGGGGCAAACAGTAGGAGGAGGGTTTCCGACAGGGGCGATCGGTTTTGTCACGTTACTCAGTTTTGTTTTGTGGGCGGTGAGTGGAAAGGCGGGCCCACGGGAAAAATTCATCTTGGCGTGGGTGGCAATGACGTTTTTGATCTGGTTCTTCTTGAGCCAACAGAGTCGGTACTTGACGTTTTTAGTTGTTCCTGCCGCGGTTTTGGTCGCGACCGGGGTTGGGCGGTTGAAGCTTGGCAAGGTATTGGCAGGAGCGACAGTTCTTCAAGCTTTGGCGACATTGTATGTGCTCGTTAACTTTGGTTACCCGATGCAATTTAAGGTCATTACAGGTGGTCTTTCACCCGATTCTTATCGAAAAGCGGGAGTTCCTTTTGCGGGAATGGCGGAGATCATTAATAACAATAATGAGGTCACAGAAGTGGCGTTGTTTGATGAAGTATTTGGATTTTTGCTCAACAAAAAATACTTCTGGGCGAATCCAGGACATAGCGATCGAATCGCGTTTGAGAAGATGGCTTCGAGCGACGAGTTGGTCGATGAATTGAAGCGGCAGGGCGTGAGTCATGTTTACATGGCATTGATGTTTGGGGATACAGCTTCCCGGGATCGGTGGCTGGCTTCGACAGGTTTGATACCGGGCGAGACGATGTCGGAAGATGAGCGAAATGCGATGCTCGCAAACCGAGAAGTGGCGTGGAAAGTGTTACTGGCAGATGCAGTGAAGTCAGGTCGTTTGACGGTCGCAAGCGAACCGATCAATCCGCGTGGGATTCTGTTTAAAGTGCAGTAAGAGGACTACTTGATTGTCGTTGAGGAGTGAACAGGTAAAGTTTTTTGGTATGAAAACAGTTCATTCGACAGACAAAGCACCGGCGGCGATTGGGCCATATTCGCAGGCGGTTGAAGCTAATGGGTTTGTTTTTTGTTCAGGTTCTATTCCGCTCACGCCGGAAGGGGTTTTGATAGAGGGGGATGTTCGGGCGCAAACGCAGCAAGTCATGAGTAACATCGAGGGGCTTTTAGGTTCGATGGGATTAGGATTTGAGAATATTGTCAAAACCACGATCTTCTTGAGTTCAATGGATCATTTTGGGGTGGTCAATGAAGTTTATGGCAGTTGCTTTAAGAGTGATCCTCCGGCGCGGAGTACGGTTGCGGTTGCTGGATTGCCGAAGAATGTTGATGTCGAAATTGAAGTGATCTGTGTCCGAGGTTAAACGTGTTGTTTCGGTATCGCTAGGAACCTCCAAGCGGGACAAAAGCCACGAGACGGAAGTCTTAGGGGTGAAGTTTGTTATTGAGCGACGAGGCACTGACGGTGACCGGGCGAAGTTCAAGGCTTTGATGGAGGAGTTGGACGGCAACGTCGCGGCTTTGGGAGTCGGCGGAGCGGATATATGGATTGCGACGAGTAAAAAGCGATACGCATTCAAAGATATTGTTGGCTTGGTGAGTGGAGTTAAGAAAACTCCTGTTGTGGATGGGAGCGGCCTTAAACATACGTTGGAGCGTGAGACAATTCATCGGCTTCAGCGGGATGGCACGGTGGATTTTAAGCAAGAAAAGGCTTTGCTTGTTTCGGCGGTTGATCGGTTTGGTATGGCGCAAGCTTTGGATGAGCTGTGCCCGAATGTGGTTTATGGCGACTTTTTGTTTGGGCTCGGTTTGCCGATTCCAATTAGAAGTTACAAAACGGTTGAAGGCTTCGCGAGTTTGATCGCACCGGTGATTACGAAATTGCCGATTCAGTGGTTTTATCCAACAGGCTCGAAGCAGGAAGAGCGCAAGCCAAGTTTTCCGAAGTATTGGGCGGATCGTACGTTTTTGTGCGGTGATTGGCATTACATTCGGCGTTATGCACCGGACGATTTGACGGGGAAAACGGTATTGACCCAGACGGTGCGGAGCGCAGATATTGAGTGGTTGAAATCGGCCGGTCTGCAGCGATTGATTACGACGACGCCGGAGATGGGGGGAGAGACATTTGCGACGAACGTAATGGAAGGTGTTATTGTGGCTTTGGTCGGTAAAAAACCGGACGAGATGACGGCGGATGACTATTTGGGCGTATTGAAAGAGTTGGATTGGGCTCCCGGAGTGACTGAGTTTAAGTGATGCTCCGGTAGACTGTCTGGCAGTTCGGGACTTAAATTGACGGTTATGAAATTCGCATTCTTCATTCACCCGCTTGAGGCGCGGGATATGGTCAAAAAGTATCCACTTTTGAACCCGTTGCCGGATCGGGTAATTGAAGGATTAGCGTTGGCAATTAAGCCTAAGGTGATTGCTCACGTTACAGGAATTGAGTCACCGGATGGCCATAAAACGGAAGGCTATTTTGTGGGAATCCCTTTGACTCCTCGGCAGTTTATGGAACTGCCTAAAGAGACGGTTTATCGAAAGTTGGTTGCCGGAGTCGAAGTAGCGAGGGAGGCGGGCGCGGAAATCGTTGGGTTAGGCGCATTTACCAGTGTCTTTGATGATGGGGGTATCACGTTGCAGCAGCGCACCGGATTGGCGATTACGACGGGGAATAGCTATACGGTTGCGACAGCGATCGAAGGAACGCTTGATGCTTGTGATCGGGTGGGGATTATCCGAAAGAACGCGACTCTTGCGGTTGTTGGAGCGACGGGGTCCATTGGTAGAGCTTGCGCTGAAGTGATGGCACCCGAATTTGGTCGAACGATTTTAGTTGGTCGGGATCTCGCTAAAACTGAGGTTGTGGCGGAAGCGATCCCAGGTTCAGTGGCGACAGTTGAGATTGCTGATTTGGTTGAAGCGGATGTTGTGGTGACCGTGACCAGCTCGGATTCGGATCTGATTTTGCCGGAGCATATTAAGCAAGGTGCGATAATTTGCGACGTTGCGCGACCGCGGGATGTAAGCGTTCGGGTTTCAAAAGAGCGACCAGATGTGTTGGTTATTGAAGGGGGCGTAATTGATGTTCCGGGGAATGTGGAATTCAACTTTGAATTTGGATTTCCCCGAAAGACAGCTTACGCTTGTATGAGCGAGACGTTTATGCTGGCGATGGAAGGCCGCCGCGAGAGTTTTAGTTTAGGCAAGACAGTAACGGCTGAGCAAGTGAAGGAAACTTGGGAAATGGCCAATCGTCTTGGATTCAAACTTGCGGGCTATCGCAGTTTTGAGCGAGCGGTTGGTGAAGAAGAGATTGAACGGGTACGTGCGGCTCGGCAGACGGTTTCGACTGCGGTTGGTGGTTAAGAGTGATTGAAGTAACGGATGTTTCTCATCGTTTTGATGAGAAATGGGTTTTGAGTGATATTAATTTTTCTGTTGCAGCGGGTGAGATCGCGGTGATTATGGGGAGTTCTGGCGGAGGGAAAACAACACTGTTGAAGTGTATTTCGGGTTTGTTGACACCAACGAAAGGGGAAATTTTGGTCGACGGGGTAAGTGTTGTCAATGATCCCGAAGAAGCTCGATCAAAGTTGGGGTTGGTTTTTCAGTACGCGGCACTTTTTGATAGCTTAAATGTTGAGGATAATGTGCTTTTTGGATTGCGGCGAAAGGGTGGAGTGGCTAAATCGGCGGAAAAAGAAACTTTGTCGCGATTGCTGGAGCAGGTTGGGTTGGAAGATGTTGAGTCGAAGTTGCCAAGCGAATTGAGCGGTGGGATGCGGAAACGGGTTGGTCTAGCGCGGGCATTGGCGATGGAGCCACAAGTATTGCTTTACGATGAGCCGACGAGCGGACTTGATCCGGTTACAGCTTATTCGATTGATCGTTTGATCGTCGATACAAGGGATCGGCTCGGAGTTACGAGTTTGGTTGTTAGTCACGATGTTTCTTCAATTTTTCGCGTGGCGGATCGGATTATCTTTTTGCATAAAGGTGAAATTTTGTTCAATGGTTCACCGGTTGAATTTCGAGACCATCAGGATGGCCCGATTGGTGAATTGATCGGAAAAGCTCGTTCAGAAAGTCTTCAGTAGGACTAACTGTGAGGTTTTTGTGAGGATAGAGAATTGTTCGCGCTATGCGTGAACTAAATTGTGAGTTATGCGTTGATCTAGGTAGCATAAAAGGCGAACTCGCCCTTTGCGGAGAATTGAAAGAAATGAAACGAACATTGATGACAGTTATGGCGGTAGTGATCGCTTTTGGAATGATGAGCACCAGCTTTGGTCAAGCTGCAGGTCCACGCGGTCAAGCTGGTCAAGGTCAGGCCGGTGGTCAACGGCAAGGTGGTGGAATGCGCATGAATCCAGAAATGCAAAAGAAGATGGATGCCGCCCATGCGAAAGTCGTTAAAGAATTGAAGCTCAATGCAACGCAAACCAAAGCAGTAGCAACCGCAGTTAAGAAGCGCGATGATTCGATGAAGAAAATGCGAACCGAAATGGAAGCGGCCCGCAAAGCAAAGAAAGAAATCAAGCGCGAGGATATGCAAGCGAAGTTTAAGAAAGTTCAAGACACTTTCAAAGCAGACATGACGAAGGCTATGGGTGCTTCTAACTATGCGAAGTACGACAAGCGCATGAAAGAAGAAATGAAGAAGCTTTTTGACGCGATGCGCAAGAACGGTCAAGGTGGAGCAGCACCGAGGGCTGGAGCAGGCAAAGGTAAAGCTGGCGGCGCCAACTAAAAGTTGATTCTCAAAATACAAAGAGGCGTGTCTTGAAAGACACGCCTCTTTGTATTGTTCCGCGGCTTTTAGCTGACTTTAGATTTTTCGGGCTGTGATTTTGAGATCGTGTGCTTGCGATCGGCAATTGCGAGTTTGTATAGTTTCTCGTATTTATGCGCGCTTCTTTCCCATCCAAAATCGGTGGACATTCCTGAGAGTTGAATATCTTGCCAAAGTGATTGATTTTGGTATGCATTAACGCATCTCAGGATTGCAGCGGCGAAATCTTCGCTTGTTTTGTCGTGGAATACGAAGCCGTTGTGTCCTTCGAATACGGTATCGGCGAGGCCACCGGTGTGGCGCAAGACGGGAACAGTTCCGTAGCGCATGGCAAACAACAGAACAATAACGCAAGGTTCAAATTCCCAGGGCAT
>JAPUDU010000245.1 GCA_027492935.1 Fimbriimonadaceae bacterium | reverse complement strand
TTCTCATTGTCATGAGCACGCTGCTTAAAAATCCAACAAACCTCCTCGGCCCCAAAGCAACGATGGCGGCTAGCGGATACACCGAGTCGAAAGAAGAAAAGACGGATGAGCATGCGGAAGAACCTAAAAACGATGCTAGCGAAGAAACAACCGCAGATCACTCCGAAGATGCACATGGAACCGAGGAAGCAAATTCAACGGAACCCACCGATGAACACGCAACCGAGCCCAAAACAGAAGGCGATCACGGCACCATAGAACCGGATCCACATGAAACTGCTACAACCGACCCTCATGCTACAGAACCTAAAAAGCAACCCGAATTAGTCAGCGATCCGCGAGTACCGGGCAAACCCACTCTCGATCAATCCGACCTCATCATCGCCGGCGGGAAGAATTCCAATACCTCCACCCCCCACGAAGAACCACAAAAGAAAACAACGACGACTTCAAATCACCAAACCGCAACTTCAACTGCAAAGAAGCCAGTAGTTCAAAACCAAACAAAGCGACGCAAACCAGCGCCTAAAAAGACCACTCGCTCAACCCCATCTAAGCCCAAGCCAAAAACATCGGGCGGAGGCGGAATCAAAGTTTACGATTCAAATGGAAAACCAATAAGCCACTAAGAATCAATTTAAGTCAGAGGAACAAAAAACATGAAATTCATCACTCCAATCGCCGCACTTCTCATTGCCGCAACGGCATGGGGAACTCCGCAAGAGCAAACACCATCAAGTGTTCAAGCTGAAGCAGGCATTGTCAACATCTCCGCCAAAGGCGATGATGTCCGAAGCGTGCTCTTCGACCTCTTCCGGCAAACCAACAACAACTTTGTTTTGGATTCCGGAGTTCGATGGGTGCTCTACCTTCACCTCGAAAAAGTCAGTTTCGAACAAGCTCTTGATATTGTTGTTCAAAATGCCGAGATAGGGTACGAAATCAAAAACGGTGTTTATTACATCGGCAAGGGTCGAAAAACAGCTAAAAACAACACATCAAAGCCAAACCCAACTCCTCAGCAAGGCGAACAAACCCCGACCGCACCAAAACTGCCCGAAAACAACGGCAACACGACATCAAAGATGGTTACCGATAATGACCTTCAAAAACGATTGACTACTCGGTACAGTGTCACACCAATTCGGAAAGTATTCGAAGAATTCACCCGACAAACCGGAGTCAAAATCGAAGTCGATGCATCCGTCCCTGATTACAAACTTGATGCATTTCTCATCGACACAAGCCTCAAGTATTCGCTCGATGTAATCTGCGATGCCGCCCAGCTAAAGTGGTCAAAAACCGCTAACGGCACAATAAAAGTCGAAAAGATAAAACAATAAGGAAAGAACGTAAAGCCCCTCGGCTCAAATCAGTCGAGGGGCTTTTTAATGTCAAAAGTTCTTGAAAAAAACGCGGTCGGCATCAAGCAATGATGTAAGCCGATAATCCGCCATTGAAAGATCAAAGCGCTCGGTCACTGAATTAGGAACCGCCGCAACCTGCATCCCCGCCCGTTTCCCCGCCAAAATTCCATTCGGCGAATCTTCAAATGCCAAAGCATTTGCCGGGTCAATACCCAACCCCTCACAAGCCGACAAATACAATCGCGGGTCAGGCTTTTTAGCCCCCACCATATCCCAAGTACGAATAACCTCAAACCGATCCCGCATCTCAAAGTTTTGCAAAAATCCGTCCACCCAAAGCGACCGCGAACTGGAAGCTATTCCGTATTTGATCCCTAGCTCATCAAGCAAATCAAGTAGCTCCAAAACCCCCGACTGAAGATCAAGCTGCAAGAGCATTTCATCTCGAACCGCGTGCGCACGCACCTTAGCTTTCGTTAAATCAGCACCAGGTACCAAAAATGCCAAATGCTCATCAACCCGCCAAGGAGGATTGCCACCACCGACGCACTTTGCCCACTCATCAAGTTCCAAAGCAACGCCATGCTCCGCAAAGACCTGGCCCCACGCCGAAAATTCCGGCGTTTCCGTATCAAGAATCAGGCCGTCAAAATCGAAAACGACCCCACTCGGCGGCACTAGCTGTTAAGTTCCTTTGCCTTCTCAATGTCCAATCGCTTGGGCATCGTGAACAAGAACATTGAACCCTTACCGACTTCAGACTCTGCCCAAATCTTGCCCAAGTGCACTTCATTTACCAAGTGATGAACCAAGAAGAGGCCAAGACCCGTTCCATAAATCTTTCGGTTATCTTCGTTATTTACGCGGTGGAACCGTTCAAAGACACGACCCAAATGTTCTTTCGGAATCCCAATTCCTTGGTCTTCAACGCCGATCCTAATTTCGTCGTCACCTTCAAGCCAAGCATGAACGGTTACGTCGCCACCCTCAGGTGAATACTTGATCGCATTGTTAAGCAAGTTCGTCAGAATCTGGTCGAACTTGTCTTCGTCACCAATAATTGTGTCTGGCATTGCGTCATGAACAACCAGCTTAACATCGTGTCGATTCGAAGCTTGGTTTTGCACTCGAACAACCTTATCCAAAAGCGGCGCCAATTCAAATTCTGTGTAGTTCGGCGTCAAACTTTCGCCCGATTCAATGCGTGCAGTATTGAGCAAGTCATCAATCAAGCGGCGAAGTCGGTCGCATTCCCCAACAATGATCCCCAAGAACTCTTTCTGGTCTTCTTTCTCGTAAACATCATTGTCAACGCCATCCAACAACGTGCTTGAAAAGCCTTTAATTGCTGTTAGCGGAGTTCGAAGTTCGTGCGATGCCATCGCAACAAACGAACTCTTCATCTTGTCAAGATTCTTCTGATCTGTGATATCGTTCACGATCATAACGTAGCCAAGCTGTTTGCCGTCTTCGTTCCGAACCTGCGCACCCTGAATTTGATAGTCACGCAAAGTATGAGCAAGATCAACTTCAACATCAATCGGAGTCGGTTCTTCACCTCGAAGACCAGACGCCATGAATTCCTTTAAGTCTTCAATCGAAGTGACATCGTCATAATGGCTACCAACAACTTCACCATCTGTTCGGAACATAGCCCGAGCCGATGCGTTCATTTGGCTAATTTTGCCTTCCGGAGAAACCAAAACCAAACCACTCGTAAGTGATTCAAAGGTTTGCAGAAGCTCTTCGTTCTCCCGCATAACCGCCTTGTAAAGCTGGAGGTTAGCGATGATAGAACCAACGTTCTTGGCCATTCGCTCAAGCAAACGAACGTCCTCATCATTAAAATCTTCGCCGTGGCGCTTGTTAAACGCGTGCAAAACCCCGATCGTCTTGCGGTCAACAACGCGGTTTTCTTCGTCGCGCTTTTCAATAACAAGCGGAACCGTTACCCCGTTGTTCACATGGAACAATGTAACCAAATCTTTTCGCGTGCGATCATCCGTTGTCGCATCGTGGAAAACGCCCGGAACTCCATCTCGGAAAACTTCTCCCGAAATCCCCTGAGTTGCCCGAACACGAAAATGAGCTAGCTTATCGTCGTCAAGACCGTAAGCCGGAGGAATAGCAACCAATTCGCCTTGCTCTGCCTCGTAAAACATAATAACAATTTTTTCCGCTTGCAAAATCATCGCAATGCGCTGAACAAGTCTTCGAAGAGTGATATCGCCTTCTTGAATGCTCGCAATTTCAACTCCGCTTTCAGCTGGAGTAGCCCGGATTTCAACCTCGGGTTCCTTCTTCAATGTGGCTTCAGATCCGCCAGTTGCTTTAAGCTCACTATTTTCTGTGCGGAGTTTCTCCAACTCAGCCGTAAGCTCTTGCAGTTTACGCTGCAGATCTTCTGATTCAAAGGTTCCCATGTTAGTCGTACTCATGCGCGGATGAACTTCCAGTCGAAATTCAAATTCCCGGGACGGCAAGAATACCCCCCGAGACTTGGACTCGATTTGATCTTTGTGTTCGACGCTGTTTCTGCGGACTTTGTGCCCGGTCAGAATAAAAGATGGTTCTGAGGACCCGGTTTTTACGTCACAGGCCACGCATCATTTTTCAAGCTCGGCTTTGCTATACTTAGAGCCATGTTGGATCAGCTAGAGGAGCTGCCTTTATTCCCGCTCAACGCCGTGCTCCTCCCCCATGCCCGAATGCCGATCCATATATTCGAGCCCCGCTACCTCGACCTGATTCGCAATTGTCTCCGCAATGAAACTGGATTTGGCATCTGCCTCATCAAGTCAGGAACTGAAGTCGGAGGCACAGCCGATCCCCACCTCATCGGCACCGCATGCCGAATCCTCAGCGTACAAACCCACGCCGATAAAACGATGGACATCATGGTCGAAGGCCGACGACGATTCCGAATCAGAAAAATTGACGAAGACAGCCACCCTTATCTCATCGGACATGTCGAACCAGTCTCAGAGGATGAAACCGAAGAAACAAACCGCCTCCTCGCTCTTTCCGCTAGGGTCAGAGAGCTCACCCAAAGTCTTATTGAGCAAGCTCTTCAACACGCAAACATGCAAGTCGCCAGCATAAAGTTGCCCGAGGATCCCGCTGCTCTTTCATTCGTTGTTGCTGAGTTTCTGAGCCTAGAACCTCAAATTCAGCAGCGATTTATTGAATTCACCGACACCTCCGAACGGCTCGCCGAACTCATCCCCATTCTTGAAGAACACCTCGCCAATCAAGAAGAACCCCTCTACACCAAACTCAGTGTAGAGGAGCTATCTGAGTGGATCAATTTGAACTAAAGCAGATAACCTCAATCCGCCCAATAGCCATATTCTGCGATCACATCCCTCATATCATCCGAAGCTAACCATTCACGATTGGGACGAGCGCATCCCGCCTCAATCATCAACCGAAGACACTTCTCATAATCGCCTCGAGGCATTTGCGAATGCACTTCACCGTAAAGCACCCATCCCAAAGGCGAAGAGTGATGATGACTGTCTTTCACATCAAGAGGCGCACCCAAGCCGATCAATAACTCGACCATTACTTCATCTCCAATAAAACACGCACAGTGCAAAGGTGTTGATCCATCGTGCCGCGCATCCACCGGCCAACCCGCATCAAGCATTCGTTTTGCCATGTCTCGCTCACCATTAAAGACAGCTAATCCCAATAGCGAATGCACAGCAAAAGAGAGTCTTTCTGGTCGAAGAACCGTAATTGGCTGACCTCCACGAACCTGCGCGACATACTCCATTTCAGCTGAAACACTTTCACCCATCAAGTCACGCAAATAGCAAAAAGTTGACCAATCGCCGCGCAAAGCCGCATGCTCGACCAGTGTTAAACGATCATTGCTCTTGCCCTGCAAGTCCACTCCATACCGCACTAGCAACTCGATAAATGGCAAAGTTCGCCCCCGACGAATCGCATGGTGAGCCATATTCTCCGATCCTAACTTGGAGTTCGGGTTTGCCCCGGCCTCCAAAAGCATCTCAACTTGCTTAATCCGCGGAAAATCTAGCGCCCTTGCCAATCCATTGAAACTGTTGGCATCAACTCCGTGTTCAATCAACAAGCGCATGATTTCAGGCTCATCATGTTCAACCGAGTGATACAAACTTTCATTGTCATTCGGATTTGCCCCCGCCTCTAAAAGCACTTGAACAAGATCAACATCATGCTTGATCGACACTGCCCCCCATAAAACCGGCAAAGGCGAATCGGGATAGTGCTTGTGAATATAAGTTGCGTTTGGGTTGGCTCCGGCCCTCAACAGCTCCCGTGTACAGCCCACCGCATCACCGACAAAAACTTGCAGGCATGTGATGTAATGAAGCGGGTGACGATTTAACGCCCCGCCCGCAACATCCGCCAATGAAGGATCATCGCCTAACAGTTTCGAAACAAGCTGAAAATCACAATTGGCCAGTGCCAGCCACCAATCGTTTTCTGGATTGGGATGAGCTCGAAAAATCTTAAAAGTATCTGCTTTCTCTATCCATAGCGCCGGATCAAGCCGGGCCACCGTTTCGGCTTCAACATGTGCGCGTAGTGATGCCCACTTATCAAACCCATACAATTCTGCGATGGCATGCTGAGCTTCAGCAAGGTTAGAAAATTCAGTCGACGAACGCAAAAGCTCTTTCGCTTCAGCGCGCAAATGGTCTAAATGAGGACGAGAGGGAAGTTGTTTTTTCATGGTCTTTCCTTAGTCTCCGTCGTCCGCAACCGGAATGGCGAAAGCCATGAACTGATTGTTTGTTAAATATCGATGAGCTAAGCTCTTTCCGCGGACGAGGAGGCGACCGACTCGCCTTATAAAATAATACCAAATGTTTAACGAGAAAGTGTCTCGCCTAATTTCTTAAGCGAGACACCAACGAAACGAATTACTTTAACTTAACGGGTAGAACCCGAATCCTTCGCTCTGGTTCCTGTCCAACTGCTTCTGTCGCTAACCTCTGACCTTCCACAAATTGGTGCTGGTGTTTCCGCAATCGTGCATCCCGCGGAGTCAGTTCAATCGGCTTATTAGAAAGCAATACATTCTTCACCGCTTCCGCCGCTTCTTCCAGAGCCGCATCCAAGCTGGAATCTTGTCCAGTTTGTTGGCGCATCACCTCATCCAAAGCACTGGAAATTTGGCTAAACGTATTCGATTTCACCGTAACAATCTGAACCGTCTTCGCGAGTTGCTCCAACTTGCCTGGCTTTGCTTGTTGCACACTTCGAATCGAAATCACCGCATCTGCCTGATGAATATCATTCGTAATCAAAGCCGCAACCCGGCGTTCCCGAATCGCTCGCTCCAATCGGGTGCGTGCAATTCCATAAGGATAAATCCGAATCGATTTCTTCGGTTTCAAAGTGGGCTCTTTCTGAACCTTCTCTTTAACCGGTCGTTCGCCTCGCCCGCGAGTCATTTGCTCCCCGGGCATATCCGTATTCTGCTTCTTGCTCAAACTTGGAAATCGCTCGTTAAAGCCCGGCTCATCAACTTCTGGTGAAAACTCTTTCTGAACAACCTCAACTGAACCCGCTTCTGTCCGAACGCGTAACTCAGGTCGCGGCGCAATACCCCGCAACATCAAGTCAACCGTCTTCTGAACTGTGTGGTGCACAGCCAATCTGTCAAAATCCAAAAGCTCAATAACGACATCAAATGTCGGTGGAGCCTTCCGCTCCAGAACGGTTTTCTGCGACCCGCGCCGGCGCGCTTCATCGTCACTCAACGTGACTGCCTGAATTCCACCAATCAAATCGCAGAGTGCTGGGTTAAGCATCAAATTTTCAAGGCTTTGACCATGTGCAGTTGCAATCAGCTGCACACCGCGCTCAGCAATAGTTCGCGAAGCCTGAGCCTCACTGTCATTGCCAATTTCGTCGATCACAACAACCTCGGGCATATGGTTCTCAACCGCTTCAATCATCACGCCGTGCTGATCAACCGGGTTGGGAACTTGCATCCGCCGAGAACTACCAATCGCAGGGTGCGGAACATCCCCGTCCCCACCAATTTCGTTGCTCGTATCAACGATAACTACACGTTTGCCAACCTCATCCGCCAACACACGTGCCACTTCACGAAGCTTCGTTGTCTTACCAACACCTGGGCGGCCCAAAATCAAAATGGACTGTCCACTACGAACAATGTCATCAATAATGTCAATTGTTCCTT
>JAPUDU010000244.1 GCA_027492935.1 Fimbriimonadaceae bacterium | reverse complement strand
TGTATTTGGCGATGGCGGCGCGTCGCTCTTCGACGGGAAGGGCGGCGAATTTGGCTTCAGCTTCTTCGGTGTAGTGGAGGAGGAGAATGTATTGCTTCATGGTTGAGTGTCGATTGATGCAGAGTAAGCCGGACATTTTGATGCTGGCAGTAAACGTATTTTATTGCGTGAAGAGAATCAGTTGATATACTTTGATAGGATGCTTTGTGCGTTATTGACGATAGGTGGTTTGATGTTAGGTCAAGATCCGGTTTATGAGCCGGTGAAGCTCGAAGCATTTGGGCCGTACAGAGCTATGCCGATTGAACTGAACGGACAGAGGCGGTACGCAGTTGTGGAACCACTCAACTTTGAGAGTCACGCGGCGACGGAGACTCAGGAAGAGTTTGGGTCGAGTTTGCAGGTTCGTTATGCGGGGCTAAGCTATGATTTGAAGGTGGAGGATACTTTTTGGCGTTCGGATGAGTTATCTCGGACAGTGACAGATAAACGGATTTCGGTTTTTATGGGGTCAGAGTTCTTTGCGGATCGGATAGTTGCGCTTGATTACTGGAATGAGACTTTGCAGGTTTTTGAACCAGCGAAGGTGAATGATGCTTTGACATGGTTGAAAGCTGGTTCGCCAGATGAAGAGCCAACGGTTATTCGAGTGAAACTAACGAAAACGGAGCTTGAGGATAATGTTACTGATCAGTTTAAGGTGGGAGCGTTTAAGATGTCTTTGATGCCAACGTTGCTGAGCTCCGAAATGGAATTGATGAGCGGGCAAGAACCATCGAAGTGGGGCGAGCTGTGGGATATGGCTTACGGTGATGGAGAGGGCGGGTATTCGACATATGTGCGTGGACTTTGGAAAGATGTGGTTTTTGGTGGCCAGGCTTTGCCGTTTTTTGCGGGGACTTGGGGGAAGGTCGACGAGAATCTGCCGGGGAACGCAGGCTCGTTAGCGGTGCGGGTTTTGGGTTCGCGGCGCTTGCTATTCGATCCGATTAAGAACGAGATTTGGTTTACGCAGAGCACGAATACGGAGCAAATGGGAGCGGTTCTCAGCTCGGATGTTTTTCGTTTTCCGGTTCGATTAACGGGCGGGGCTTTGCGGATCGGAAGGATTCCGCGATTTGATGATTCAATTGATGACGGTTTATGCTCGGGTGGGGTGATTACGGCGGTTGATGAATACTCCAGCGAGGAGCTTATGAAGGCTCTGGGCAATGGAGGCGAGGCTCAGCGGGCGATGGTTCGGGATTTGATCATGAAGAGTCGCCAGCGAATTACGGTCAAGGTTAAGTGCCGGGACGATAAGGAACGGACGCTATACATCAATAGTCTATTAAGTTATGGTGGGTAAAAAATGTTAGCGAGTGTTGCGGCACTCATTGCTTTGGGCAATAGCGATTTGGTTGCGGAGAGGGTTGATTGGGCCATGCGATTGCGCCGCCTGGACGCGGCCTGGGTCAAAGCATCGGATGATCAGAAAGCCAAGGCGATTCCTTTGTTTAACTCTTCAGCGATGGGATATTACGCGCTTGACTTTGGTGGAGTTTGTAAAGGGCTTGATTTAGCGACTGCAACTTTGGAAGGACGCAAACCACAGCCTGGTGACGCTTTAATTTTTCGGGTCAATCCCCAGATATATGAGCCGGGTGAAGAGGTGGAAGTGAGGCTTGGTTGGGCATATCCGGGAAGCGAACAGTTGAAGGTGAAATGGGAAGGCCAAGAGTTTACGTTGAAACCGGGGGAGACGGTGGTGAAAAAGATCAAGACTCAGATGCGTATGATGCCGATGATCTATCCGCCGTTTCATGATTCGGTTAGAGGTAGTGAGAATCTGGTTGTAAATGGGGTGAAGTTTGATAGTGGATCGGCATGGCTGGTAAATGCTCGCCGGTTTGAGACGATGCGGTTGAGTAAGGAATCGATTTGGGCTGGGTTATCGGAGCAGACTGGTCAAGCTCGGTCAACTGGGGTTGAATCTCCCTTAGTCGTGGCTGATGGAGTTGCTCGGATGGATTCGGTAGCTGCAGAAAAGAACGAAGATTTGATGCCTCTTTATGCCACCGAGGGCGAGACAGTTATTCGAATTTGTGCGCCGGGGGCACCATTTGGGAGGATCAAAGATTTTAAGAAAGTGATGATTGTTTTGCATGGGGCGGGAGGAAGCGAGAACACGTTTCCGGATAGCTTTACGGCGGGAAAATTTGTAAAGCAGGCGACTGATGATGGCTGGTTGGTTTTATCGCCTCGAGCGACTTTTTCTGCGGTTGCAGATTGCAAAGCGTGGTTGAAATGGCAAGGTGTCGCGATGGAAAAACTTGTGATAGCGGGGCATTCGACGGGTGGAGGGTTAGCTCTCTTGGAAGCGGGCGACGATGTTGATGTGGTTGTTGTTTTTGCTCCGGTTGGGGGAAAGGTGCCGGAGGGTGTGCCGTTCTTCGTAGGTGTTGGTGAGTCGGATTTACCCATGCTTAAAACAACCATTGATGAGTTAGGTGGGTTTGCGACGGAGTTTAAAAAGTATAAGTTAGCGGAGCATTTGATGGTTGTTAATGAAGCTGCGGCGGATGCGTGGGCGTTTGTTAAGCGAGAGGCCGCAAATTAAGGTTGGTAGTTAGAATAAGCCAATGGTAGTCTGAATCAGTCAGATCGTGGCATCCTTGATCTTTTAATTTGTAGACTAGGATCATGGCTATTTTGGCTTTGATTCCGGCCCTTGTTTTGATGAGCGTTTCTAGCTCGTATAGTGATCCGGGAGGGGCGTTTGCACTGACGATTCCCGATGGATGGTCTTCGAGTCAATCCGATTTGGGTGATGGCTTGGCATTGACCGAATTTGCGGAAGAAGTCGATGAGCCGATGGGGAATGTCACGGTTTTTGTGCAGTCTGCGGGTAAGGATATTGAGGTTAGTCAGCACAAGGAAATTGCCGAATCATTTATTCAGTTTTTGATTGGCGTGATTAGTAGTGAAGGAACGATTAAGAGCCAGAAACAGAGTGAAGTCACTTTTGATGGGAAAAAAGCGAGTCGCGTTGATTTAACTTATGCTGATGAGGAGGGCGTTAATTTTTCGGGGCGCATTACGGTGGTTAGCGGTAAGCGTCATGCGATGGCGGTGATTGCTTATGCGAAAGTTGGCGATACGAAGAATCAGAAATTGATTAGTGAAGTTGAGGCAAGTTTTGCGGTGGAATCACGTACACCTCGTTCGGGTGGATCGACGGGTGGTGGGCTGTTTACAAAGGATTCGTTAAAAGGAGCAGCGGGTCAGATTAAGAATAACTTTAAGAGGGATTCGATGAGTACGGTCATCGTGAAAGGTGAGCCTTCATTAACTTATGGAAGTGTAGCGAATTTTGTGAACGTGATTGAGATTCTCTTTGATATCCAGTTTACTGAAACAGAATTCTTGGCGACCAAAGAACGATTTATTGAATATTACAACCTTGGTGATGCGAAGGGGAAAAAGGTGCTTGCCGAACAAGGGGAGAGCCTTTTGAAAACGTTGACGACGGGCACGGCGGAAGAGCGGGAGCAGAGCCGACAGGAAGGGAAGGTGGTATTTGAAAACGCCTTTAAGAACGGGGCGCAGATGGGGATTGGTTACGCGCAGGTGATGTGGGATGCGATCTCTCGACGTTCTAATCAACTCGCTCAAGCGAAAGCGGCTCCGACCAAGGAGGGCTGGGATCAACAGATTAGCGAAGGTGATGTTGATTCGACAATGGAGATGCTTTACTTTATGTGGGTGGCTTGTGGTCGTTCGGCAGAAGAGGCCACGCCGGAAGCAATTATGCAAATTCGGATGCAGATTATTCAGGCGTTGCCAACGATGCACCCTCAACTTCAACTTATGATTGCTAATGCGCCGAAGATCTATGCGGGTTTGCGGCAACAGTGGGCGGCTGGTTCTTTGGAGCAGCGGTTTGCTTATGCTCAGCAATTTGATGCCTGCCTGACTGAGTGGGGGATTGGAGCGAGTGGATTCCAATCTTCAGGTGGAGGCGGGAATGGTGGTTATAGCCAGGAAGCTTCTAACAATGCTGATATTGCGGTGAATACGGCGTGGAATGCGGCGAAGACTTGGGGCAACTAGGTTTTTTGAACCGTTCATTGATTGGGGGGCCTTCCGAGGCTCCCCACTTTTTTAGATATTTGCGGTGAACAGATAATGCGGCTAAATTGATTTATTTGATTGGAGATTTGGGCTGGTGTGTGCTCGGATGTTCTTGAAGGAGATGAACTGTTGTAAGCTCGGCTAATCGATATTGTTTCGCTTACAGAACTCTTTCATTGTCATTTGGTAGGTTTCGGTAAATCGGCAATTCTGACAGATGACTAGCGTTGTGTACGCGCTACCCAGTTGGAGTACTGAACCACCATGTTGAGCTATGTGTTGCATGATTTCGACATCGATGCATTGGCATTTGGGGCAGATGAATTTGAACTTCGGTTTTGGCGTTGACATGTTTAGAGGGTGTAAATTTCTTTAAATTCGTCGACAGTCATTCGATAGATTTCACAAAATTTGCACTTTTTGCAGTTGACGAGGGTGACGTAAGGGGCTGCTTTTCCGAACCAATTTGCGAATGACTCTTTTTCGCCTTCAAATTCTATGATGTCGAATTTAGTATGGTGACATTTTGTGCATGTGAACTGGAACTGTGGTTTTTGAGGCATTGTAAGTTGATACGTTTACGCTTCGAAAGAGGTTGAGTTTTGAGGAGAGTAACGATGAGCAGGCTTCGGTGGAAATCGTTGACCAATCGTTCTTAGATTTTCTAACCACGTCTGTACGGTGTTGCGTTGCACCGCGATACGACGATCTCTTTTGCCTTCATGTGAAAAGTTTCGCGGCAGCGGCATTGGACGCAAACAACGAGGGTGACGATGGGTGTGTCAACTTCAAAAATATGCGGTCGGGCCATCGCTCGAGCCTAGGAGTTCAGACAGTTCGTAGATGTTGTTCTGGCATGAAAGGATTCGTGAAAATGAGTTTTGGGGTTGACGAGGATGCCAACTATACTTTAGGCAGTGGTTTCGGCTTTATTTCGCTTAGTCTTCCAGTCCGGTAGATCAGCTCAGGATTATGACGATCCTTCTGAGGTAGTCCGCTCGTACGAAACATCGGTAGGGTTTGCGGGCCGGGGTGGATGCAAGTCGATAAGCTTGGATTACATTGAGGATGGGAAATGATAACGACATTCATTATTAGCGTTTGCTTGGGTGACAACTTTGGGCTTGTCAGGACGCAACGGCTTATGTACGACCAGATTCGGTACGCCGGTTCGACTTGGGATGTCTCAGCCTGGACGGGGCCGGAAAGGGAGGGATCTTCGGATTATGTGGTGATAAAAGCCGATGGGAATGTTGTGTTTTCTACGAAAGGGCAAGAAGAGATTTCGCGATTAGGGATAGGGTTTCTTACGGGTGCAGACGAGGAGCCTTACATCGTGTACCGGAAATACACCTATGCGGGAAGCGGGGCTTGGACAACGATTTTTCGCATGAGGAGGGGCGGGCACCTGCAAGAGATTTTTAAAGAAGATTGGTTTGATTCAGCTTTTGGGAGCAACCGTGATCTTGGGGGACCGGTTTTTCGAGATTTAGATGGGGATGGCCGCGAAGAATGGATATGGGATTCATTTAGCAGCTACGAAGGTCAGCCGCCTAAGTGGTTAGTTGCCTTTAAACCCGACGGGCAGGGGGTGTTGCAGGTTTGGAAGAAGTATCCGAATCGAGAGAAAGTATTTTTGCCTCGGCTTGCCGGGGTTGCTTCGGAAGGTGACCGGGATATCTATTTTGTTAACCACCTGGAGAAGTGGTTCAAATAGTTTGCGTTTGCGATCACTTAACTTGTTTAGGAACGATTTGCTGTTCGGCGAGCCAGTTGTTGACAAAATCGAGCAAGGATCATTTTTGGGGGCCAAAGAGGACGCCTTCGTATGAAATTAAAACTGTGACCCGGGCGCGGGCGGAAAAGGCGGTTACAGCCAGGAAGCTAACAACCACGCCGGCATTGCGATGAACACAGCCTGGAACGCGGCGAAGACTTGTGGTGGTTAACGGAGGCCGTAAAGCTCCCGGAACTCTTTTGCCTTCATGTGAAAAGTTTCGCAGTATCGGCAGTTGACGCAGATAACAAAGGTGACGACGGATGTGTCAACGTTGAAATATGCGCTCAATCCATCCCTGGAGCCTCGGAGTTCAGACAGCTCGTAGATGTTGTTCTGGCATTTGGGACAGGTGAATTGGAATTTCGGAGAATTTTGGGTCACTGATTATGTACGTTAATTAGTTAAGGTGGGTTGTAAGTGTTAGCCGCCTCTTGTTAATCGTGCTTTTATTGAGTAGTGGATTCAATAAGAAGTATTGATATTGGTTACATTGTTGTGGTGTACCCATTGAGAAACTGAAGTGATTGATGCGGGAGCAGTTGCGGCTTAGGGTAGCTTTTTGAGCAAAATGTTACGGAATTCGACGGGGTGGGATTCGGATTGGAGGGAGATGGTGCCTTTTTCGATGGCGAGTTTGTTTTTGGGCAAGAGGGGTTTCGCGTCGGCATCGGTGGGGTCGTATTGGACTTGCTCGTACCGATAGACTTCTTTGCCGTTGATGCGATGGATGATTTCTTTTCCGTTGACTTCTAGCTCGGCGGTGACCCAGGCTTCGCCTTCGATTGTGGGGCCGTTGACCTCAGTGACGTGTTGGGTGATGAGCTTGCCATCTTTAAGTAGGTGTGTTCCGGGGGAGCAGACGTTGCCTGTTCCTCGGGTTTGGCCCGCATCGGCACCTAGGAATTGGAATTCGGCGCTGACGGGGAAGAGCTGGTTGAGAGTCATTGATTGCGGGGTTTGTCCGATGTACATAATGCCGCTGTTTTTGTATGCCCATCCGGCTCCGCCGGGGCATTGGGAACCGACAAATCGGTAATCAACGCGAAGAATGAAGTGTTTGAGCTCAGTGTTGTAGAAGAGGTGGCCGTATCTTTCGTCGAACTCGTCGCCATAGTTTTCGTAGCTCACAACGATTTTGCCGTCCTTGACTTTGAACGTGTCGGCAAAATTTTCTCCTACTGGGTATTTGGAGATTTTTGGTGTCCAGCCAGCGAGATCCTTGCCGTTAAAGATGGGTTTGAAATCTTGTTGGGTTGACAGCAGGAGAATGGCGGCAAGCATGTGTGATGTTTTACCTGGTTCGGGGATTGCCCCGGCGTGGGCGGAGCCCCGAATTTTTTCGGGGCGAGGGCGCGGCATCGGGCGCGCCGGGGCAGAATCTTAAGTTACTTAGCGGGCCATAATTCGATCAATGCCTAGGATGCTCATAGTTAGTGGGGGTTGGGAAGGTCATCAGCCGCAAGAGATTGCGGAGGTTTTTCGCCAAGTCTTTGTGCCGCGGGGCTGGGATGTTGAACAGTCAAGTGATTTAGACGATTTTCGCCACTCGGATCAGTTTGATGTTATCGTGCCGAACTGGACAATGGGTGAGATTGAAACGGAAACTTTGCAAGCTTTAATGAAGGCAGTTGAGGGGGGAGTAGGGTTGGCAGGAACGCATGGGGGGATCGGGGTTGCTGTTAGACAATGTCGGGCGTGGCATGTGT
>JAPUDU010000243.1 GCA_027492935.1 Fimbriimonadaceae bacterium | reverse complement strand
GATCCTGCAATGTTCCCACAAAGAACCGCTCCATGATCCTGCAAACATTTGAAAAGCATCACCGTCGTGGTGCTCTTCCCGTTCGTGCCAGTTATCGCCAAGATCGGTGCTTCTGCAATCCGGTAAGCAAACTCAATCTCGCCCATGATCTTCCCCTCCCACGCCGACATCACCGGATGCCCTGGCGGCAACCCTGGGCTTACCAAAACCCAATCAAAATCGCCCTCTAACTCCCCGTGCCACCCCGTAACTACCTCGATTCCCCTTGCCTGCAAACGGTCAGCCGCATCCCGAACACGTTCAACATCACTCGGTTTCTCATCAAAAGCCACCGGAACCGCCCCAACCGCCACCGCCGCCTCACACATCGCAACGCCACTTACCCCTAGCCCAATCACGGCAAGTCTCTTTCCAACAAACTCCGCACGACTCATAACCACACCAACGCCAAAGCCAACACAACCAACCCGGCCTGAACAACATGGAACGCCCATGCAATTCGAGTATGCGGCCACCCCAAATCCTCAAACGCATGATGAATCGGTGTCTTAAAGTTAAACGCCCTTTTCTTGAACACTTTCACCCAAAAAATCTGAATCGGCACTGGCACAATCTCCGCAAACATCAACAGTAACATAACTACGGCTGGGCCAATAAAGTGCGTTGACAACAAAGAACCCTGCTCAACATCCAGGGGTAGCAATAACCCCGCTACCAGCCATGCAAATACTGCCCCTATCGGCAACGCCCCAACGTCACCCATAAACACCTTTGCTGGCGGTGCATTGTAAAACAAAAACGGCAAAAAAGCCACGCCTAATGTCAAAGCCAAAACCGCCTCATAAGGAGCATTAGGTGCGTGGTGTCCGGCATCATTCAACCACGCAAAATCTGATCCTGACAAATAGAACCCGGCAAAACCTAAACACAAAATCACCCCCAGTCCACCACTCAAAGTATCAAGACCATCACTAAAGTTGTACGCATTACTTAAAAACAGCACTAAGAACACAAACAACAACATCTGAACCGGATTCGTCCAACCCGTCAAAAAAGCCGCCCCAACTGCCGCCCCAATCTCGAGCCCCAACTTCGGCATCCAAGATAAACCCCGACTGCCCGGCTTCATTTTTGGCACCAGATAATCGTCCGCAAACCCAACCGCCGCAAACCCCAAAACTAGAACCACAGCCCCCAGATACTCCGGTCGCCATGTAACAGCCATCCCGCACAAAAGCCCAATCAATACAATAATCCCCCCCATCGTCGGCGTCCCCTGTTTGTGCTGATGCCCCTCCAAATGGGCACTCACATTCTGCGCACTTTTCAACTTCACCAACAGCTTAAAAACTAGCGGTGCCGCAACGCTCGCGCCAACCAGCGATGCCAGCATCGCAATTGCCACATCACGCACGCCATCCCTCCAAAGCACTCTCCAACGCCAAAGCCCTCGACCCCTTAATCAAAACGGTATCCCCTTCCTCACACCCGTCCAAAAACTGACGAACAACCCCCAAATCAAGCTCATCACAAGACTGCATCTGATCTTCTCTCATCCCCGCCGATCGTGCCTCATCATAAATAAAACGAGTTGGACCCCCAGTTAGGAGCGCACGATCCACATTCGACCGGGCTAAAGCCTGCCCCACCAACCGATGCCCCCGCTCCGTAAAGTCACCTAACTCTTTCATTTCACCCAAAATCGCGAGCCTTCGCCCCTTTGCTGGCCCTTGCGCCAAAGCATCCAGAGCCGCCACCGTCGAATCCGGTGAAGCATTATATGTATCAACCAATACCGTCACACCGCCCCGCTCCACAATCTCCAACCGCATCCCCGGCAAATCTGCCAAAGCGAGCGATCTAACCGCTTCTACAAACCCAACACCTGCCTCACAAGCCACCAAAACCGCACAAGCAGCATTCATCGCCTGATGGCGTCCAAATGTCGGCAACTCAACTTCCGCCTCTTCACCTCGGTAGCTCAGTCGAATCGTACAGCGTCCCCAATCATCGCTCCGATACCCAAGCACCCGACAATCCGCATCCATCGCTGCCCCAAAGCTCACGACTCGGCAACTCGGAATCATCTTCAATTCCGAATAATAGTCATCTTCTCGCCAAATCACCGCCACCCCATCCGCCGGCAAAGATTCAAGCAATTCCCCTTTTGCTCTCAAAATCCCCTCTCGGCTCCCCACTTTTTCAATGTGTGCTGTACCGATCACGGTCACCACACCGATCGTCGGCCGAGAAATCTCGGCCAAATGCGCGATCTGACCAAGACCTCGCATCCCCATTTCCACCACCACACTCCTGGTCTTAGAGTTCAAATCCGCCCACAGAAGTGGACTTGTATACTGCGTATTCTTATTCCCAACGTTCTTTAAAACTGCCCCTAATGGCGAAAGTGCTGCCGCAATAAACTCTTTCGTTGTGGTCTTGCCATTGCTCCCTGTTATCCCCACCACCGGCCCCAAAAATTCACTTCTCAAACTCCTACCAAAATTAGCCAAAGCCCCCTCAATATCACCAACTAAAATCTGTGGAACACCACAATCGCGCATCACTAAACAGCCACACGCCCCGCGCTCCATCGCAACCGAAACATAATCGTGCCCATCAACCCGATCACCGATAATCGCAATAAATAAAAAGCCGGGCTGAACCTCACGGGAATCCGTCGCAAACCCTAAAATCTCCGGGTCATCAACCCCACTC
The DNA here is from genome assembly GCA_027492935.1 of Fimbriimonadaceae bacterium. Taxonomy (GTDB): domain Bacteria; phylum Armatimonadota; class Fimbriimonadia; order Fimbriimonadales; family Fimbriimonadaceae; genus UphvI-Ar2. Next base: position 4,896 of record JAPUDU010000243.1, on the reverse strand, counting down.
CAAACGCCACCGCACCGCCGTGCAAACTCAGAAATCAGCACTCAACTCTCCAATTTTTCTCTTTTCACTTAATAAGCAGGAGTCCACCCCCCGCCCCAAAGCTTGGAACGTGCTTAAGGGAGGTGTTGAGTAAGAAAAGCCCTTCGGATTACCAATCGTCATCGCCCCGCCAGCGCCTCCGCCGCAACCACCCGATCATCAAACCACTCTTTCTTCCGTCCTATGATCTGATAATCCTCGTGGCCTTTCCCTGCAATTACCACAACATCCCCCACCTGCGCCGAACCAATCGCCGCAAAAATCGCCGTCTTCCGATCCAACTCCACCATATAATCCCCGCTCATACCAACCAAAATATCATTCACAATCTCCTGCGCATCCTCTGTCCGCGGATTATCGCTTGTCACAAAAACCACATCTGCAAGCCGCGAAGCAACACCCCCCATGAGCGGCCTCTTACTTCTATCTCGATCTCCACCACACCCAAAAACGCAAATCATCCGCCCCGAACAAAGCTGACGAACCGTGCCCAAAAGTTGCTCCAACGCATCCGGTGTATGAGCATAGTCCACCAAAACCGAAAAGCCCGTATTGCTTCGCACCGGCTCAAATCGACCCGGGCTTGGCTTCACATCCTGCATTGCCCAGCACGCTTCCTCCAGTGAATAATCTAAACCGAGCAATGTCCCAACACATGCCCCACTATTCTCAACATTAAACGCCCCACCTAAAGGAATCTCTGCCGATCGCCCATCACCCTGCAGTCGAAAGTCAATCGACAACCGGTCAACGCCCACTTCCTGAGCCACAACCAACAGATCCGCATCAATGCCCCCAAAACTCAAAGTCCGGCAAGGCAGCTCACGCAACCACTCTGCCCCAACTGAATCTTCCTGATTCAAGACTCCAACAAACGGCTTACCACTCGAACTCGCCCACTCGGTAAACAGCAGCTTCTTCGCCGCCGCGTAATTTTCCATCGAACCATGAAAGTCCAAGTGATCCTGAGTCAAGTTCAAAAACACCCCCGCATCAAAGTTAACTCCCGCTAATCGACGCTCCTGCAAAGCATGACTACTTGCCTCCAAAACAAAATCTGTCACGCCTTTATCCGCCGCTTCCTTCAGCAAATTCCAAAGTTCAACCGGGAATGGTGTCGTATTCTCCCCCGACCGCAAACCGTCAGCATCCTGATACCCCAGCGTCCCCAAATAAGCCACATTCCGACCGAGTCGCTCTAAAGCCTGCCGCAAAACCCAAGCCGTAGTCGTTTTCCCATTTGTTCCCGTAACCCCAACCACCCGCATCTTTGAACTCGGATCACCCAAAACTTCCCGACAAATCCGGCCAACCGCAAAGTTAAACCGGCTACCCCGCGGCTCCACCCAAATCGCCGCCAACCCCAAACCCAATGCATACCGCAATGCCGACGAAGAGTGAACGACCGCCGCAACCGCACCGTGTTTGACAACTTCAATCAAATAAGAATGTGTATCTCGGCTCGCACTCGGCATACACACAAATAAGTCACCCGCCTTAACTGCCCTACTATCCGCACAGACGCCTAAAATCACCGGATCAGAACCAACTGCGACCTCGGAGTCCAAAAATCCCAAGGTCGCTACTAATTCCGAGAACTTCAATCCCACCACGCCAATTACTCTACCGCTCTGGCACCGGTGAAATTTCCACCGCGACATTCGGCCCTTTCGGAACGCGAACTGAGTCGGGCTCAATCGCATAGCGCCGAATAACCGACTTTGCCATTTCCGCAAATGTCGGCCCCGCTGCCGAGCCTCCAAAGTGAGAGCCTATCGTAGGGTTATTAAGCATCACCAAAACAACCGCTTTCGGCTTATATGCCGGCACCATTCCTACAAAGCTGGCCACATAACCCTTCTGTCCACCTTTCTGCAGGCGCTGAGCCGTACCCGTCTTGCCCGCCAATTGGTATCCCGGAATACGCAACCCCTTACCCGTTCCAAAATCTTTCTCAATCGTCGAAATCATCACCTGGCGAACGTATTCCGCCACTTCTGGACGAACAACCACCCCGGCTTCCTTCACCGGCATTTCTCGGTTACCAATTTTGGCAATCAAGCGCGGCTTCATCCGTACACCCTCGTTAGCTAAGCTTGCATAAGCACTCGCCAAAGCAACTGGTGTCGCATTCAAAGATTGGCCAAAACCGTTCGTTGCAAGCTGCTGCAGCACCGCCGGATCATTCTTCTGATGAAGCCCGCCGGTCTCCCAAGGCAGCCCCATACCAGGCTTCTCCAGCAAACCTAACTGCTCAATAAAGGCGCGCATGTTCGGCTTCCCGATCTTCAAAGCCCATTGCGTCGCCGCAACATTGCAGCTTTCCGCAATCGCCTTCTCCCAATCCGTGTCGTTGTGCGCCCCGTGCGAACAACTGATCAACTTTCCTGGCACCTGATAAACGCCGCTGCATTGAATATGATCATGCTGACCATAAACCCCCATGTCAAGCGCTTTCGCCAAAGTCATGATCTTAAAGGTTGAACCCGGCTCATAAAGCGCACGGTAAGCCACGTTTAAATCTTCATTCTTACCAATCGAACCTTCCGGATCAAAGGTCGGCCAATTCGACATCGCCAAAACGTTGCCTGTTTCCGGCTCATAAATAATAACGGCTCCGTTTTCCGCTCCTCGTGATTCGACCGCATTCTTAATCGCCTCACTCGCCTCAAATTGCAACACACTGTCAATCGTCAGCGTGACATCTTCGCCCTGAACCAACTGCTTCAAGTCCTGATCAACCACCGGCATAAAAGCTCCGGTTCGGTCAATAAAACCCTTGGCTTCACCATTCTGGCCCCCAAGCTCTTTGTCCAAGCTTCGCTCAAGGCCATTCACCGCCCCATCCGGACGGAGCAAACCAACAATCCCACTCGCGGCATAACCCAAGGGATAATCCCGCCGCAAAATCTTATTCAGCGAAACACCATCCGCATTCCATTTACGCATGATCGAGCGCACCGCCCGAGCCTCATCACCGCCCAATGGCGTCCGCCACTTCCGACTCTTCTGGCCAACCAATGCCGGCTCTTGCAAGTCACTCACCGAAAGACCAGTAGCCAAACTCAGCTCAGAAAAGAAACCCGGAGACTTCGGCAAACTCTTATAAATCAGCTGAAAATCGTAAACATCCTTGTTCTGCGCAAGGATTCGACCATCACTCGAAAGCACCGACCCCCGCCGCGCCATCAAGTCATCTTCAATTTCGTAGCGCCCTTTCTCAAACGCCATCTTCATGACGCCCTTACGATTCAAAACCTGAACATTCGCCTGAGAAATAGCTGCCCACAAAAACCCAATCATCAGCAACATACCAATGGGGCGGGTCGCCGCTTCTTTCTTCGATGATCGCTTCTTCTTAATTCGCGTTGACATTGCCTTCCGCCGCCTGACCATAAGCCGGAACGAACCCACGAGCTAACGCCCAAGCCCCAACATCAGTCGAGCTATTAAGACGGTCAAACTCCTGGCGAAGACGCAAAATATCCGATTGAGCAATCTTGACCTTCACGCTCGCATCAACCGCTTTACGTCGCTCAAACTCACTCATCGAATTGCCAATCAAAACGGAAAACATAAAAGTAGCCGCCGCAATTAAAGAAAAAGTCACAGCCTGAGTCAATGCAAACTCCGCCGTCGAAAGACCAAACTTCGACTTTCGCTTCGCCGAAACTCGAACATCCTCAGTAACGCGCAACGGTCGCTTGACAGACGGCTGAGCAGTGGACTGGCGAGAAGTTCGCGATTCCTTCGCTTGTTCTCGAACCGTAATATAGGGGGCAGCACTCATGATTGATTCTCTTCCTTAATCCGGCGAACCGCGCGCATAACCGCGCTCCTCGCCTTTCCATTAACCGCAATCTCGTCCGCCTGCGGTCGCAGCGGTTTTTTATAAATCGATTCAAAATTCCCCGACCCCGACAGCTTTTTAATCGCCACTTTCGCCGCCCGATCCTCACCAGAGTGGTAACTTAAGGTCACCATCACTCCACCTACCGCCAGGCAAAGCCCAGCATCAAAAATCGCCCCTTCCAGGTCATCCAATTCACCATTGACCAAAATACGAATCGCCTGAAACGTCCGAGTCGCTGGATGAATCCGTTTATCCCGCTTCGCTGAAGGAATCGCCGCCATCACACAATCAACTAAATCTGCAGTTGTCCGCAACGGCTCAGTTCTTCGCCGCTCAACCACAACCTGAGCGATTCGCTTAGCCCAACGCTCATCACCAAAATTCCACAATGCCTTTTCAAGCTCTAAAGGTGAAATACGATTCAACAACGCGCTGGCCGGCTCACCCGAACTTCTATCCATGCGCATATCTAAATCACCTTCATTCTTAAAAGAAATCCCGCGACTCCCATCCTCAATCTGGGCATTATTCAATCCCAAATCAAGCAGGACCGCGTCCGCAGCCGGAGCGCGGCCTGCCTCCGAGCACGCACTGGTCAATTTATCACGAAGCTCGCGGTAATCACATTGAAAAAGCTTAATGTCAACATCAGCAACACCCGAGAGCCGTTGCCGAGCTTCCGCCAGCATGGAAGAATCCCAATCCAAACCAACAAGCAAACCACCAGGAGAAATCCGATCCGCCATCATCAGCGAGTGACCGGCCAAACCGAGTGTTCCATCGACCGCCGTCGCCCCCGGACGCAAAGGCAGAATTTCCATCACCTCGCGCGCCATAACCGGAACGTGGGTCATTTCACTCATGCGAAATCACCCTCTTCAATCATCGCCCGGCGAAGACCAGCAATCCGGTCGCGTCGCGCCCGGTTGTATCCCGAAGGATCATCCTGATACTTCTTATATTCTTCCGCGCTCCAAATTTCAGCAACGTCTCCCGCGCCAATA
>JAPUDU010000242.1:6087-7640 GCA_027492935.1 Fimbriimonadaceae bacterium | reverse complement strand
AAGAATAGTTTGCGATTGACAGTTCCGGTTTCATGCTTGATTGATGCTGGTTCGGGCAGCGCAAGTGAAATGATGGCTTCTGCATTGCGTGAGCAACTTCGATCAAAGCTTTATGGTCGCAAGTCAGCCGGTGCGGTTTTGGCTTCACGCATTATGCCGTTACGAGATGATCTCGGATTTGCTTTGCAATTCCCGGTCACAGACTATGTGACGATTAAAGGTGTGCGAATTGAAGGAAATCCGATTGTTCCGGATCGAGAGTTTCCGATTGCTAAGTTTGGCGAGCCAGATGCAGCACTTTCGACTGCGATTCAAGAACTTGGAGTTCTTGGACTCGCAAACGCAGGTTAACGAAGCAGATCGGCAAGATTGCCTTTTGAGGCTGAAGCGGGCGAGGACACTTGAGTGTTCTCGCCCGTGTTTCGTTGAAAAGTGCTGACGGAAGTCGGGAGTTTATCTCCACTTTGGGTTTTAGGCGTCGATTCGATTTTGAGAACAAACCCATCTTTCCGGGCGACGGTAATCTTCATGTCTGCGAACGGGGAGTCAGCAAATAAAACTTCGGCTGGTTCACTTGCGGTAGTGTTGCCCTTTGAAGACACATTGGTGTAACTGTTCAGCATGAGACGGTATGGGTTGCGACCTTGGATGAGGCTACGAAGGCCTGTTTCGATCCGTGAGCCGGTTGAAGCTACAGCGGTAATAACGTCTTCCTGAGAAGCTGGCCCTGAGTAAAACTTTTTAGTCGTTTTATTGTAAAGAGAAAGGGTCTTGCCGTCGTATTTCCATTCGGCTAAAGCATCGGACTGGTAAGCGTATTGCCGATTGTAAAAAACCTTGGTTGATTCTTTATCGGTTGTGACGGTGTAGCCTAAAGAACTGGGTTGGTCGTAGCAGGATAGAAGATTATCAAGTCCTGTTTTTGCCGCAGTGGATGTTGTTCTGGCTTTGGCGAGCAACGCATCAAACTGAGCGACAAGGTATGCCCCTTTTTCATCGTGGGGAGCCTTGATTGGCTTGATCGCGGCGTATTTGAAGTTCCAAAGAATTGCGCTTCCCGGGTTCTCGAAGTTCATCTTCACGGGGCGGTAAGTTTTTTGATCGAGGACAACGACAGAGGAAGCTTTGTTTTTCTTGAGTGAAAGAGTGACGAGCCCATTCTTCTTAGAAATTTGCCAGCCTTTCATGTCCGGCATTAGTCGGTCGCGGAGGGCAGCCATTCCTTCAGGGATGAGGAGTCCGACGATGAAATCATCGACGACGGGGGTGGCTGATTTGACAAGCGATGGCAAGGTCTTTTCTTGCCCTTCGCTGACAGTGTATTGACCGGATTCAGGGCGATATGCGCTGGCGATTGAACCAGAAGATCCGACTTGGTAGTAGTAGACCTCGACAAACGGTTTGAGCTTATCGGGTTGAAACTGGAGTCGCGCTTCGTGTCCTCGATTGACGTCGAGAATTTGGGTGGTTTTGAGAATGCCGCCTTCGGTGAATGTTTCGACAGTGGCGTTGATTCGCTCCTCTTTGATCCGCATTTGGGCTTCGACCATGCC
>JAPUDU010000242.1:0-6077 GCA_027492935.1 Fimbriimonadaceae bacterium | reverse complement strand
ATGGAACGCGATGGGATTAATGGAAGGAATGGCGAGGAGAGTGGCGAAGACCATGAGAAATCAAGGTTGTCCAAGTCCGGCGGGAGCGCGATTTTTGCCGACCATTCCCGCAAGGGCGACAAGTGTTATTAAGTATGGCAGAGCTTGCCAGAATTGACCCGGAATACTTGAATTTTGACCTTGAAGAATCAGCTGAAGGGAGCCGAAGAAACCGAATGCGACCGCGGCGGCAAGCGTTGGCCACGGCTTCCATCCTCCGAGAATGAGCGCGGCGAGAGCAATGTATCCACGACCGGAGGTCATATCTTCGCTGAACTTTCCGGCGTTGGTAGCGATGAGTGCGCCAGCGAGTCCAGTGAGAAGTCCGGTGGCAAGCAGGGCTTGGAATCGGATAACGAGAGGTTTAAGTCCCATTTGACGACTTTTATCCGGGTTGTTGCCAACGGCGAATAGCCTGAGGCCGGGCCGGGTGGTTTTCAAGAGATACCAAACCGTGACGGCGGCAACCCAGGCAGCGATGTAATAGATGGCGACAGGGAAGGTTGGCATCTCCTTTTCGGAGATATCGAGATAAGTTTTGGCGATGAGGCTGGTTCCGCCAAGGGCGATGGCGTTGATGCCCATGCCAGAGATGATGTGGTCAATTTTGTAGACTTGAGTGAGAACCCAGTGGAGGATTGAAAAGATAGTCGCAGTGACGATGCCCGCGACGAGTCCGATTAACGGGTTGGCCGAGGCTTGACCGACAAAAGCAGTCGCACACGCGGCGGCAAGCATTTTGCCTTCCAGGCCGATATTGACAACTCCGCTTCTCTCGCTGAATAGCCCGGCGAGGGCGCCAAGAATAAGGGGGCTGCTGTAGGCTAATGTGCTGAGGAGAAGAGTGACAACAACGTTGCTGCCGGGAGCAGCGAGAAGGTTAAGAATCAGTTCCACTTTGAGCCTCCTTTCGGTAACGGTATGCGGCGAAAACGATGACAAGAACGCCGAGCAGAATATAGCTTAAACCTTTGGGGACACCTGTGCGACTCAGCACACTGGTGCTCTCAGAGATTGTTCCGAATAAGAGCCCGGAGGCCAGGATTCCGAGTGGGTTACTGCTAGCAAGTAGTGCGACGCCGAGGGCATCGAACCCGTAGCCGGGGCTGAAATTGCCGTAGAAACGGTGTTCGAAAGCGAGGACTTGAAGCGCTCCAGCTAGTCCAGCGATTGCGCCACTTGCCGACATGGTGCGGACAATGATTCGGTTGACGTTGATTCCGGCGAATCGGGCGACGTTCGTGTTTTCGCCGGTTGCAGAAATTTCGTAACCACCCACTGTCTTTTTGAGATACCACCACAGGCCGATTACACAAACAATTGCGAAAAGTATCGAAGAGTTGAGTTTGAATGGCAGCTTCTCGTAAAGATTTGGGAGTTCTGCGGCAGTAGAAATTGAAGCCGTGGATGGTTGCTGGCTAGTGGGATCTTTGATTGGCCCGCTGACGAGATAGAACGTGAAAAAGGCGGCAATATTGTTGAGCATGATTGTCGTGATAACTTCATGACCACCTCGGTACGCTTTGATTAACCCGACTGGATATGCCCAGAGCGCTCCACCCAAGATTCCGGCAAGAATGGAAAGAGGGATTGCTATGGGTCCAGGAACGTTGAGGGCCACAACGACTGCGGCGCAGGCTCCTATGACGAATTGACCATCAGCTCCGATATTGAACAAACCGACTTTAAGGGCGAGGAAAACACTACAGCCTAAAAGGATGAGAGGAGTTGATTCTTGGAGAATGTTCCGCCAGCCGGAGGGCTTTGTCAGTGCTTTTTCGATAACTTGGCGCAAGGCTTCAGCAGGGATGGCTTTGGCAACAATGAGAGCGAGGATGATGAGAGTGAATCCTGCGATAGCGAGGACGATTTGCTTCCAGCCGAGAAACTTCATTCGTCGGCTCCTACCATCATTCGTCCGATTGCTTGGCGGTCTGATCGGAGGGAATTGGGGACTTCTTTGAGGACACCGTGATTCATGACGAGAATGCGGTCGCAGTACGTCATGAGTTCATCAAGGTCAAAGCTGACGACAAGAACGGTGGCACCTTCGCGGGTTGCTTTGATCAAACCTTGGTAAACAAGATCGGCGACGTAGAGGTCAATGCCGCGTGTTGGTTGGAAGGCGAGGATTACTTTGGGGTCTTGCTGTAAGGCGCGGGCGACAACGACTTTTTGCTGGTTTCCGCCGCTCAGGTCGCGGAATGGCTGATTGATGTGATCAAATCTTGTTGGGAATAACTGGGTGACGGTATTCGCTAGATTCGTTTGTTGGGCTCGGTCGATGCTTTTGCCTTTGAGAATTCCCGGGGTTCTTTGCAACCCAAGAATGGCATTTTCGGCGATAGTCCATCTTTCGATGACGGCTTCATCGTGGCGGTCTTCGGCGACGAGTCGAATCCCAACTTGGATCCGTTGTTGGGTGGACAGACTCGAGAGATTTTGATCTGAAAGTAGAAACTCACCCGCTGAAGGTTTGAGCCCCATCAGAGCATGGAAGAGTTCTCTTTGGCCGTTGCCATCAACGCCGGCAATACCAACGAGTTCGCCAGATTTGAGTTCAAAGGAGATGTTTTTTACAGCATCTTCACCCTTTTCACCCTTAACTGTTGCGTTCTTGACGGTGAGAATTGTGTCGCCGGGAGATGATTGGGTTGGCGAATGCTCCGTCATTGAGATACCGATCATTTTCTCAGCTAGTTCAGTAGGGTTTGTTTGGCTGACCGGGCCAGTGTAAATAAGTTTTCCGCCACGCAGAACGGTGACTTCGTCACAATGCTCCATTACATCGGGGAGTCGGTGGGTGACGACAAGAACGGTTGCTCCGGTTTGGGTGAGTTCGTGGAGTTTTGCGTAGAGGAGATCGGCATCCTCGGGGGCAAGCATAGCAGTGGGCTCATCAAGAATAAGAATTTTCGCGTTACGCCAGAGTAATTTTAGGATTTCAAGCTTTTGCGCCTGCCCAGGGGAAAGTTCTTCGGCGTTTTGGTTCCAATTGAACTTAAATCCCATTTGGGTAGCAAGTTGTTCGGCGCGTTCTATAGCTTGAGCTTGATTGATGACTAGGCCGGGTTCTGCACCGAGAAGAAGGTTTTGGAGACAAGTTAGTTCGGGGATGATAGCGTAGTGTTGGCTTACCATTCCGACGCCAGCGGCGATGGCGGCTTCTGGGTTTTTGAACCTTTGGCTATTTTCGCCGAGTTTGTATTCACCCGTTGTGGCAGAGTGGGCTCCGTAGAGCACCTTCATCAAGGTGGTTTTTCCGGCTCCATTTTCGCCGACGATGGCATGGATATGTCCGGTTTGAACAGTGAGATCGACATTATCAAGCGCGATAACATTGCCAAAAATTTTGGTTATTGCGCGCATGTAAACGGCAGGTGTGCTTATGAATCCACCTCTCCGATCATGACTTCATAGAGTGCGGTGGTGGCATCTTCTTCGCGACCTGCTTCGGTTAGGTGGGCGAGGAGGTTATCAACAAGATCGGTTCCGGGGATACTGAGACCAAGAGTAGCGGCGGATTCTTGGCAGTAGCCGAAATCTTTGCGTTGATTTTTGACGCTGAATCCGGGAGTGTGATCGCCAGAAAGTATTTTGGGGCCGTAATTGTCGAATGCCCAGCTACCGGCGGCACCGGTGCTGAGAAGCTCTCGGGTGGTGGCGAGGTCGAGACCGGCTTTGTGGGCAAATGCCAATGATTCGCTGAGGCCAAGTAGGGCTGCGCCAACGGCGATTTGGTTTGCCATTTTCATCATTTGCCCTTGACCGGATTCGCCTACATGGGCAATTCGTTTACCGTAAGATTGAAGGATTGGTTCAATGCGATTGAAAGCATCTGAAGTGCCACCACAGAAGATGGTAAGGGTTCCGTTTTGAGCGCCCATTGAACCACCAGTGATGGGGGCATCAACAAAATCTACTTGATGTGGTTTGCAGGTTTCGGCGATTTGGCGGGCACCCACGGGGGCAATTGTGCTGTGGTCAACGATGATTGTGCCGGGTTGGCAGTGGGGAAGGATTTGGATGACAATTTCGGCAACGTCTTCGGTGCGACCCAGGCAAAGACAAATTACGGAGCAGACTTTGGCGATCTCTTCCGGAGATTCGGCGCGGGTTGCGCCTTTGCTTAAGGGCAGAGAATCTTTGCCGGGAGTGCGATTCCAGACTAGGGTTGAGTGACCAGCAGATGCGAGATGACCAGCCATCGGTGCGCCCATTGTTCCAAGGCCGATAAAGCCGACTTTTGCGCTCGTAGAGTCGATCATGACGGTCTGTTTTACCCGTTTATTTGAGGTGGCTCGGTAAGGTTTTCCAGGTTCGGATGAGCCCAGGATTTGAACCGGTAGGCGGTATTCTATGGTGTTAGCGATGAATGAAAATGAAGGAATGGTAACGCCGGATGGGGCAGGCCAAGTCGAAGAAAATTTGAATAAGGTTGAGGCTCCGGCAGAGATTGACGAGCGCGACCATATGATAGTCATTTTGAAGGATGAAGTAGCGCGGACAAAGGATGAGATGCTGCGACAACTTGCTGAAGCGCAGAATATACAGCGCCGGTTGCGACAGCAAATGGAACAGGATCGCAAGTATGCGATTGAGGGTTTGGTGCGGGAGCTTGTGCCGGTTTTAGATAACTTTGATCGCTCGTTGGCGGCAGCTGACCAGGGTGCAAGCCCAGAATCGGTTATCGATGGGATTAGAGCGATGCAAAAGAGTCTGCATCGAGCACTTGAGCCGGTAGGTTTGGTGCGAGTGGCAGCCGTTGGTCAAGTTTTTGATCCGGAAATGCACGAAGCTTTAGCGACGGTTGAGACAACAGAAATTGCGCCGGATATGGTGACGGATGAAATTGAACCTGGTTATATGATTGCGGATCGTGTGATCCGACCGGCGCGAGTTCGGGTCAGCAAGGCTCCGGAAGCATAAGTTTATGGGCAAACATTTTGGTACAGATGGAATTCGCGGCATTGCGAACTTGAAATTGACGCCAGAGATGGCGTTTCAAATTGGTCAGGCGGGGGGGCTTTGGCTCTCGCAAAATCCTGACCTCCCTCAACGAGTTATCGTTGGTCGAGATACACGGCGAAGTGGGCCGATGCTTGGTGCAGCACTTGCTTCCGGGTTCTGTAGCGCAGGTATTGAAGTCAACGCGATTGGGTTTATGCCAACGGGTGGGGTGAGTTATCTCGCTCGAACGGGAGATTATGGGATGGGCGTCGTTATTTCTGCGAGCCATAACCCAGCTCCAGATAACGGAATTAAGTTGCTGGCGCATACGGGAACAAAGGTGCCGTCAGAAGTTGAAGAATTTATTGAGTCTCATATGGGGAATGACTTAGCGGAACGTCCAACGGGCGGTGATGTTGGGCGTTTGATTCATGATCGAGCTGGAGTTGAAGGCTACTTAGAATGGCTGGTTGGGCTGGTGCCGGAACGACTTGAGGGCATGAAGATTGCGGTGGATGGCTCTCATGGTGCAGGATTTGAATTGGGTGTTGAAATATTTCGGCGACTAGGTGCAGATGTTGAAGCGCGTGGATGTGAGCCGGATGGAATGAATATTAACTTGGGGTGTGGGGCAACTCACCCGCAGTTCATTCAAGATTTTTCGCAAGAAATTTCGGCAGATTTGGGTGTGGCTTACGACGGCGATGCAGATCGGGCGGTGTTTAGTGATACTGAAGGGCGATTGATTAACGGGGATCGTACGATGGCGATGTGGTGCGCTCACTGGCAAGCTCAGGGTGAGTTGAACCCAGCGGCGGTTGTCGGCACAGTTATGTCGAACGGTGGCTTTGAGGCTTATATGCGGTCTCAAGGGGTTGAATTGCACAGAGTTGATGTTGGCGACAAATATGTCGCGGCAAAGCTACGTGAAATTAGTGGGAAAGTTGGTGGTGAGCAGAGCGGGCACATAATTTTTAGTGACCATGTTCCGACCGGAGACGGTTTGGTGACGGCTTTGATGCTGGCACGTGTTTTGAAACGCGAAGGGAAATCAGCGGCTGAACTTTACGAGAGTTTTGATAACTGGC
>JAPUDU010000241.1 GCA_027492935.1 Fimbriimonadaceae bacterium | reverse complement strand
GCGGCGAGCTCATCGGCGGCTCCCAACGCGAAGATCGCCTCGATGTACTAGAAGCCCGTATCGATGAACTCGGCCTCCCCAAAGAAGCATATTGGTGGTACCTCGACCTTCGCAAATACGGCTCCGCCCCCCACGCCGGATTCGGCCTAGGCTTCGAACGCCTTATCATGTACCTCACCGGCATGAAAAACATCCGCGATGTAATCCCCTTCCACCGCGCCCCCGGCTCCGCTGAATTCTAAAGCCTTGTGAAAAAATAGATGCTAAACTTTTAGAAGGCATCCCGTCGCCTCCAATATGTCGTAAAGGCTGACTGTTTTCACGCCAAAATTGTTGGCTACATTCGGAATCTTGACCTTCGTTGAACTTGCTGGCACGAGATCCTCGAACGTGATGATCTCGTGATTCCCTTGAATTGCTTCGGCAATCAACCACGGGTCAGCCTTAGAGAGGAACTTCGCCTTCTCAGTTGGTGAATAAACTGCCTGAGCGTTGACCCATTGAGATACGACTCCCTGAGTCGTTACAACGTCGGCGGAAGGCGCAATAAAGAACCCGCCCGGAATGACTGTTTTGGCCCAAATCGCTAGCTGGTCGGTCCCGTCTTCAAGTTCTTCTTTAATCTTCTGAACACTGAATAGCGCACCCTTCCCATGCTCGGAAGCGATCCAGTCCCAGAAACCTGGGCAGAAGCTGAACCGATAGAACATGTTCTTCGCCTGGATGAACGCGCTGGAATCGATCAAATAAGGCATCAGACCTGCACCTCCATCGATTCGGCGAGCCTGACGAAAGTTTCATACTTCTTCACGCCAAGAAGATCATAAGCCTCCCGCATCAGAGTCTGACCCGTTCTTGCGCTCCTTATTACAGCCGGCGCGAAACGGCGACCGAGGCGGCTCCGCTGGGTGTAGTAGAAGTTTCCGCCACCTGAATCGCTGCCCGCTCGGAAGGGTCGGCTCCTTTCCTCGTCGTATCGAGCATCAAGTGTCTCTCGGTCGATGAGTCTGCCCTCAAATGCGCGAATAAGAATCACGAAACGGCTGACCTTGAATCGCAGGCTCAGCCGACGGAGTTCGTCCGGGCCACCATTGAGCCCGCGCCACTCGACCTGAAACTCCTCCATTGGCACCAATACCTCGGCAGCGACTTGATTGCAAAACTGCTCTACGGGTTGGTCGGTGGCGATGCATCCATCATCAAGTGCGCTCTGACCAATCCAAATATGCGCAAGTTCATGAGCAAGCGTGAACAGTTGTGCTACCGCCGCATCAGCGGCGTTTACGAAGATCAGAGGCGCGACCGGATCGAATAAAGCAAAGCCGCGAAACTCCTCGGGCTTGAGCGGGCGATGAGTGTTGTTCCCGACAACGCCGTTTCGCATGACAAGGATGCCAGCTTCCTCAATACGGGTTGCGAGACGTCCTACAACTTGCTGCAAGTTCAGTTCTGCCGCCCTTTCTGTAGGAGTCCACTGAATAGCATTCCGAATATTCTCGGCGACCGCATTATGATCGCTTGTTACACTGAATTGCCCTACAAACGGCAAAGGCTCTACACCTATGTTCTCCAGATATTCACGAAACCAATCCTGCCGACGAACACAAGTATGCAAAGTGTCTATAAGTTCCGGGCTCGGACGCCCAACAGTGTTCCCTTCAAGAGTTCGGAAATCGGGCAATGGAAGCGGCTCCTCTGGCGGTTCTTTGAGGAAGAGATAGCCTAAGGGAACATGAACTTTTGCCGCGATAACTTCCAGCTTTTTGAGGGGAAGTTCCCCTGTTCTTTCCCACTCCTCAATTGGTGCTGGCTTTCCTTTTGTGCCGACCATGGCGGCAAGCTCCGCTTGAGCCAGAGATGCTCGCTCTCTAGCCCATTCAAGAAGCCTTGGTTGCACTTGAACATTCATGTTTGAGTACCCACACATTATACGTCTACTGTTTTGTGTAGCTTCGTATTCTGGCTTATTGTGTTTATGTTTTCCTACTTTATTCTTCTATCTTTGGCACCTTTCGTTGTACTAAAAATACAATTCTCGCTATTACATTAATGCAGATGCCAATACTGGCAGTGCCGAGAATCATCCTGATCGGTATCATGCTCAAAGCTCAGAAAGAAATGTCCATAATCCCCCGACTCGACCCCCGCATCGCTGCCGAACTCAAACGGCAGAGAAAAACTATTATTAAAGGGCTCATCTGTGTCGTCATCACATCTCTCCTCACCATTCTCACCCTCCGACTCACCCTCACCGCCCTCACCGCGATCGAAGATGCCGCCGCCACCCGCATCTCCCAAGAATCACTCAAACTCACCGAAAAGCAAGCCGACTCAATCAGCAAGAACCTGGGCATCGATAACAAAAAACTGAGTCATGCAATCGAAACCGCCCGAAAAACCTCCAACAATCTCGACCTCACCCCTGATCAAATTAACGAAGTTGCCACCAAGGTAAGCGTCAATCCCATCGACCTCACTCGGGAAATCGATAAAGCCCGCGCCAATCTCCAACTCGAAGAAACGAAAGATCAAGTCAAAATTCGCCAAGATAACGCTCTTCGAACCTTAGCTCTTGCTTGTCTTGGTGTTGTCGCCCTTTTTGGCCTCAAATACATCTTCACCCGTGGTCAGGTCTACTATCTCAGCAAAGCTTCCAACCGCCTCGCCACCGACCTCCGCCAACGTTTATTCGAAAAACTCATGCGACTCCCTGTCGCTTACTTCAACAGTAAGCGCACCGGCGAAATCCAAAGCATCGTCAGCAACGATGTCGGCGTTTATCAAAGTGCCGTCATGGTCATCCGAGATTCAATTGATGGCCCAATCAAAGCCATCGGAGCTCTCGTATTTGTCTTTTACATGCAGCCGTTCCTCGGCCTCATCGCCCTCCTATTTGTTCCCCTCCTCGCTTTCGTCGTCAACCGAACGGGCAAGCGCATCAAAACCGCCCAATCTCAAATCCAAGAGGATCTCGCCAGCGTCACCGCTCTCAGCCAAGAAGCCCTCAGCGGTGCAAGAATCATCAAGTCTTTCTCCGCCGAAGATCATATGCGTGGCATCTTCGATGAAAGTGCCGAAAAACAGTACCAATCCCAACTCACCGGTGCTCGCCGCATAGCAAGTCTTCGCCCAACCGTCGAGTTTCTCGGGGCTGTTGCAATCGCCCTCATCATGTACGCCTGCGGCCATCTCGCCAAAGCTAATCTTCTCGCCATCGCCGATATCATCGTCATTGTCCAAGCTCTCGACATCGTCAACCAAGGTTTCAAAAGCATCACAAACGTCAGCAGCACCTACAATCAAGTTCAAGCCGCAGTTGACCGCATCCACATACAAATCCTGGATGTTCCCGATGAGCGCGAAGAAAACCCCAACGCTCAAACCATCGAAAATCCACTCGGAAAAATCGAGTTTAAGAACGTAAGTTTCAGCTACCCTGACGGCACAAAAGCACTCGACAACATTAACTTCACCCTCAATCCAGGAGAATCACTCGCTCTTGTCGGCCCATCCGGTTCCGGAAAATCAACCATCGCCGACCTCGTCCTCAGATTCTACGAACCAACACAAGGTGAAATCACCTTCGACGATATCCCCTACCAAAACCTAAAAGTGAGTTGGCTCCGCGCTCAATTCGGAGTCGTCCCTCAACAAACATTCCTCTTCGCCGGCACAATCCGCGACAATCTCAAACTCGGTCGAATCGAAGCCACCGACCCCGAAATTATTGCCGCCGCACAAATGGCTAACGCCCTGCCGTTCATCGAAAGCTCCCCCGACGGTATGGATACTGCCCTCGGCGAACGAGGTGTCCGCCTGAGCGGCGGAGAACTCCAACGTCTCGCTATCGCCCGCGCACTCGTTAAAAACCCAAAAGTGCTCATCTTAGATGAAGCCACATCCAACCTTGATTCCGTAAGCGAAAAAGTCGTGACCAAAGCAATCGAAGAAGTTATGGAGCATCGAACCACGCTATTCATTGCCCACCGACTCACGACCGCCGCCCGAGCAACAAAAATTCTCGTTATCCGTAAAGGAGAAGTCCTCGAAACCGGCACCCACCAAGAATTAATCGAAGCTGACGGCCCCTACGCTGGAATGTATCTCGCCTTCACCAGCGGAATCCTTGAAGACACGATCAATTAAATGTTACAGGTCGAAAACTTCCACGCACAAATTAGCTCAACCTTCAACCTCGGCCCCCTCTCCTTTCAAGCCGAACCAAACCAAGTAATCGTCATTCTCGGAGAGAACGGCTCCGGAAAAACCAGTCTGTTCCGCGCATTCTGCGGAGAAATCCCCGCCACCGGCAGAGCCTTACTCCAAAGTCTCAATCTAACAACTTGCACGCCTAGCGACCGCGCCCAGCAAGTCTCACTTGTCCCACAAATTGAATCCGTTCCGTTTCATTTCACCGTAAATGAAACCGTACTCATGGGATGCCTCCCTCACAATTCAAGCCGCTGGGAGTCCGATGAAGATCACTTGATTGTTGATGAAGCCCTCAAAACTCTCCACATAACCCACCTAAAGGATCGTTTCATTCACGAGTTGAGTGGCGGCGAACGCCAAAAAACACTGATCGCCCGTTCCATCGCCCAAAACCCGACATTGCTTCTACTTGATGAACCAACTGCTCACGTTGATCTAAACACCCGATCCAATCTCCAAACTCTTATTCCTCAACTATCTCAGTCTCGCATCACCCTCGTCACCACCCACGATCTAGCCTGGGGATCTTCCATCGCCGACGTCTGCATCATCTTCCAAGATGGCAAAATCGTCGAAATCGCCGAGCCAAAAAATCTCGATCCTCAGCGTCTATCTAACATCTTCAAAACAGAAATCGAAACTGCAGAAACAAAAACAGGGCGAACAATCGTCCGCCCTGTTGAATAATTCAGCTTCTGAAAATTTTAGTAGCCGCGCTTCTTTTTAAGATCTTCCGATGCTTTTTCAACGTAGCTGTCTTTTGCATCCCAGTGAGCCGAAGTGGAAGTTTCGTTCGGAACGGGCTGATTTCGCTGTCTTTTCGGTTTGAAAATTGCCGGTTCCGAAGGCACGCCTTCAGGCTGAGAGGGTCGTTGCGGCCCTCCCTCTTCTTCTGGATTTTGCGGACTGCGATTCTTGGCGATTTGTTGCTTCATCATCTCGCTGGATTGCGTAGCAGTAGGACCAGCCGCACCCTCAGCTTGCTTCGGCGCAGTTGGGAACAATGGCTTACTCAAAAAGTCGGTCGCATTCAAGAAATAGGCGAATCCTAGAATCAAGAAGAGCACCACGCCCCACATCGCATTGGATTTTTTTGCTTTCATAATTGCCTCGTTATGTTTTTCAACGAATAACGGTATTGTATTCGTTCCCGACTGTCACAATTCGGGCCACCGCATAGATTTTATGAAATCTCCCATCATTGCCATTGATGCCCGCCTCACGAGCACACAAAATACTGGCGATACAAGCTACTGGCGAGGGCTTATCTGGGGTCTGTCAAAAATCAACCCCCTCCCTAATATCACACTTTTTAGTGATCAACCTCAGCAAGTGGATTCCCCGTTTCCATATGTTCAAATCACCGCTCCTCATTCAAGAATATGGAGCTACTTCACCTTCCCCAGAGCGGCAAAAAAGATGAATGCGAATGTCATTCACACTCAATACAATGTCAGCCCGCTAAGTGGGAATGCTGCCATCACAACAATCCACGACGTTTCATTTTTCATAAACCCAGAGTGGTACGAACCAAAAGATCGCCTTCTTCTCACCAAGTTGATTCCCCGATCAGTCAACCACGCCTGTCGGGTGCTAACCGTCTCCGAAACATCTAAACAAGAAATCGAACATTACATACCTGCCTCTAAAAGCAAAATCACTGTCACGCCCAACGCCCTGAGCCCAACATTCATCCCTGCCGATAAAGCGAAAGCCAAGACAAGCCTCGCTAACAAACATGACATCGAAAAACCGTTCATCTTCGCTATCACATCCCGCTGGGCCAGAAAAAACACTCAACTCGCCGCCCAAGCCTTCCAACAATCCCAACTTTCCGAAACCCACAAACTAATAACCTGCGGGCCTGGTGAACCGCTCATTGCCAACTCCATCCACCTTGGATATGTCGATGACGAAACGATCCGTGATCTCTACGCCGCCGCCGACTGCTATATCCTTCCATCACTCCACGAAGGTTTTGGTATCCCAATCCTCGAAGCATTTGCTTCCCAAACCCCAGTCATCTGCGGAACTGGAGGTGCAATTCCTGAAGTAGCAGGGGATGCTGCAATCATTTGCCCCGACTACAATCCCGAAACATGGGCCAACGCACTCAACCACCTTTTCGACGATTCCGGTAAATTGGAAGCAATGATTAAGCGAGGCCAGCGCCGCATCCAAGATTTTTCATGGATCAAAACCGCCGAACTCACCATGCAAGCGTACGAAGAGGTCGCAAATGCCTAACGAATGGCTCGCCGAAATCCTCGCATGCCCAGCATGCGAAAACCGACCTAAACTCCAACAAACCGCCAACGGATGGAAATGTCCAGAATGCGGACGCGAATACCCCGTCATTGATGGAATCCCTCACCTCGTAATCAAAGAAGGATTAACCCCCAGCCCCAAACAAAAATAGCCTTATGAAAATCCTCATTCTCCACGGTCCAAATCTTAACCTCACCGGATTCCGCGAACCCGAGCTCTACGGCAAAAAGCCTCTCGCTGAAATCGACGAATAAATCCAAGCGACTGCAAAAGAACTTGGTCTCGAAGTCCGCATCCTTCAATCGAATCACGAAGGAGTTCTCATCGACACAATCCAAGAAAATCGCAAATGGGCCGATGCCATCATCATCAATCCTGGCGGACTAACCCATTACTCGATTTCCCTCCGCGACGCCCTTGCCAGCGTTCGAACTCCAGTTATAGAAGTTCACCTCAGCAACGTCCATGCCCGCGAACAATTCCGCCGAGAATCTGTAATCGCCCCTGTCACCGTCGGCCAAATCACTGGATTCGGCGCCGTTGGCTACAGCCTTGCTCTCCGAGCAATCAAATACCTCGAGCAACCATCCGCATAAAAAACATGAGCAATCTCAATCGTCTCCGCGAACGAATGGCTAAGGAGTCCGTCTCCGCCCTCCTTGTCACCACCATTCAAAACATCCGCTGGTTAAGCGGCTTTACTGGATCAACCGCCGTCGCCCTCGTCACCGC
Source organism: Fimbriimonadaceae bacterium (assembly GCA_027492935.1). Taxonomy (GTDB): domain Bacteria; phylum Armatimonadota; class Fimbriimonadia; order Fimbriimonadales; family Fimbriimonadaceae; genus UphvI-Ar2. Next base: position 522 of record JAPUDU010000241.1, on the reverse strand, counting down.
CGAAAAAGCCTATCTCATCACGGATAGCCGCTACACCCTTCAAGCCAAAGTCGAAGTCAACGATCTCGAAGTCGTCATCTTCGAACGCCCCCAAACCTTAGAAGAATGCATCGGCGCACACTTTAAGTCCATGGGTGCAACCGAAGTCGGGTTCGAATCCTCAATCAGCTACGGAGCGTGGAAAAAACGCACCGAAACCTTAAACGATTTCACTTGGATCGATACCCCCGACATGATCCGCGACCTCCGAATGGTCAAAACCCCTGAAGAAATCCGAAGAATTAAGGAAGCATGCAAGCTTGCCGATGCCTGTATCGGACACATTTCTGGGTTAATCCAAGTCGGACGATCAGAATACGATATCGGGTTAGATATCGAATTTTTCTATCGCCGCAATGGAGCTGAAGTCGCATTCGACCCAATCGTAGCCAGCGGCCCTAACTCCGCCAAACCGCACGCTCACCCCGGCGACCGCCTGATCGAAAAAGGTGACTTCGTCACCATTGACTGTGGCGGCAAACT
>JAPUDU010000240.1 GCA_027492935.1 Fimbriimonadaceae bacterium | reverse complement strand
CACGAAACTCCCCTCGTAACCCAACCCAATCTCAAACTTGGCGCCGGCGGACTCCGAGATTTTCACTGCTTAAACTGGATTGGTCAAGCAATAGGCGAAGCACCGTGCCCAATTACGCCTGCCGTTGATTCACTTCTGAAGTATCGAAGCATGCTCCACATAGCCGCCGGCAAGCTTCACGATGAACTCAATTTTGCCCGAAGAGAAGAGTTAGCAACAATTCTTGGAATCACCGATTTAGAATTGGGTTCTGCCGTCAGCCAATGCATGGCAGATAATCACGAACACTTTCTGCAAGGATTAAATCGACTTAAGGAAAGCGAGTACGCATTAGGGCCGTACGCGTTCGCTTCAAGAGGCGAAGTCAAAATCGTCGAAAATGCCCCTGCCGGTGTCGCCGCTGTGATGCTGGCGGATGCAAAGCGAATTGGCCTCAATCTTCCGACCCACCTCCCTCATCTTGAACTAGCCGCTGGCCCCGAAATCATTGATGCTTTCACAAGTGGGGTAGATACCCTGCGTGCGCTGGAACGAACCGGAATCTTTGAATCAATTCTGCCCGAGCTTGCCGAATGTAAGCACTTGATGCCCCACGATGCTTCGCATCGATTCACAGTTTTAGAACATACACTAAGAGCACTCAACGAGTTCGAAACAATCCCGGCTGGTAGCCCGCTTTACGAGATCAAGCTTTCGCTAATCGATCCAGTGATCACTTCGCTCGCACTTCTCTTCCACGATCTCGGCAAGGCCGACAATTCAGCCCCACATAGCGAAACTGGTGCCCGAATCGTTCGCGAACTATCACAGCGATTTGGGTTTGATCATAGCCTTGCGCGGAGTATTGAGTGGCTTGTACTCGAGCATCTCACCATGAGTCAGTTTATCCGCGTTCGCGATGTTGACCACCCCGAAACCATCGCTGAGTTCGCCGAAAGAGTCGGTGATATCGAACTCCTCAAAGCACTCACCCTTCTCACTTACTGCGATGTTAAAAGTGTCAGTCCAGAACTCTGGACACCTGTCCAAGAAACTTATCTACTCGCTCTTTTTGAACGCACCTTAAACGTCCTTGAGAACGAATACAACACTGAAGAAACAGAGCAAGCCGCCCTTAAGAGAGTCCTCTTCAATGCGCAATCCACGGGATCATCCCCAATCCGCGACCTGGAAGAGTTCCTCAGCGTCATGCCCGCGCACTACCTCCTCAGCACACCTCAAGAAGCAATCCTTCATCACAACGAATTGTATAGCGCAATCGAGAACAGCAGCGTCATCGTCGAGTTCCAAGATCGCCGCGATCTTGGTTTAACCGAGATCACTGTTGCCGTCTACGACCGCCCGGGTGTTCTGTCCGATATTCTGGGCGTTATCTATTCCCATAATCTTTCACTGCAGAATTTGCGCTGCTCCACCTCAGAATCTAATCCCGCGGTCGTCATCGACACATTCCTCATTAGCAAAGCTGGAGCCCCTCTCCCTTTACACCTTCGCAATCAGATTGAGAGCAACATGAAAAGCGTTCTTCTCGGCGAAATCAGTCGAGAAGACCTTCTGCGCAAACGGGGCAAAGACCCAGATCGCCGCCAGAAATTTTTCACTCTGGAAGTTCTAGACCGCGAACCAGTCATCCTGGAAATCCGCGCTCCACGCGGCCGTGGACTTGCCTATCGACTCTCGAAAGCAATCAATGAGCAAGGTCTAAGCATCGTTTCCGCTCGACTCGGACAGTGGGCTGGATCAGCGAGCGCGGGGTTTTATGTTGTCGATCCATCGGGAAAAAAGATCGATCCAGAGGAGCTAAAACAGCGCTTCCTCAAGTTTGCCGAGTCGTAACAAATAGTTAAATAATCGCATTTAACAACCACATACTAAATCAGTCGCCAAGACCTTATCAAGCCGCTGGTATTCTTCCTCTTTGCTATGAAGGTAGTAATTCTGGGTTGTGGACGTTCGGGAGCATCACTCGCCCTCCAACTTGCTTCGATGGATCACCACGTTACCGTGATCGATCGAAATCCTGAGTCGTTACGACGACTCGGAAAAACTTATCCGTGCCGAATTGTTCTCGGGAACGGACTAGACCTTGATACGCTTGCTAAAGCCGAGGTCAGTGACTCAGATGTATTCTTTGCCATGACTCGGGGTGATAACACGAATATCATGGCGGCCCAAATTGTCAAGCGAAATTTTGGTGTCGAAAGAGTCGCCGTTAAAGTCGCCGATCCCTTACGAGCCGAAGCCTATCGTAAATTAGGGCTCTTCACTATCAATGCCGCGGCCCTTCTCGCCGGTATGTGCCGCGATTGGTTCCTCGGTACGGAATTCAAGCCAATTGATGCCTATAATGTCGATGTCCTTGAGGTGGAACGATGAGCATGTACATCATCGTTGTCGGCGGCGGAAACGTCGGCGTACAACTCACCAAGCGCTTGATCGCCCGCAATCATGAAGTTCTTATGCTCGAGAAAGATAGCCGCCAAGCCCAAAAGCTCGGCAATCTTCTTGGCGAAAAACACATCATGCACGGCGACGGGTGCGACATCCTTACCCAGAAAGAAGCTGGTTTCAAACGAGCTGATATTGTTGTCTCGGTAACCGGTGAAGATGAAGACAACCTGATTTGTTGCCAACTTGCCAAGGAAGTTTGGAACGTAAGTCGCGTTGTCGCCCGCGTCAACGACCCCGCTCATGAAGCTGTTTTCCGCGAAATCGGCATTGACGATACCGTTTCTGCAACCGGAATCATTTTTAGCTTGATTGATCAGCAAATCGCTAGCGACGAACTTATTCCGGTCGGCCACCTTCATAAAGGCCATGTGGAAATCGTCGAAAGTGTCCTTTCCGAACGATCACGTTTGGTCGGGCGCGCCGTACGCGATATTGCCCTTCCACAAGGCTCCTTCATCGTTTATCTATTCCGAGATGGAAACGGAATGCCGGTCAATGGTGACACCGAGTTTCGAACGGACGATATGGTTGTTGCGATGGTTCCAAGTGCCCGTGCAGAAGAACTCCGCACAGTTTTCACTGATGTAAACGCATGACTGTGAATTCCAAAGTGGAAAATCACTGATTCGCTCTCACAAAAACCGTCATAACCTTAAGATGACCTCCGCAACCGAGTTCGGCACTATTTGGGAAGTTCTCCCAACGGATACTCATGCCGCAGCTGCCCTCGAATCAGAACTCGGTTTAGAACCCATCGTTGCCCGCCTTCTTATCCAGCGCGGGTTAATGACACCCGAGGCAGCCGACCGGTTTCTTAATCCTGCTCTCGATCATCTTTCCAATCCTGAACTTCTCCCCGATTTCCAAGCCGCCCGGAAAGCTTTGATGAACGCGCGGGAGTTAGGTCACAAAATCTACATTCACGGGGATTACGATGTTGATGGCGTCACCAGCGCCGCAATCCTTTATCGATTCCTCGACCGCACGGGATTCACGGTAGAAGGTCATGTTCCTCACCGAGAACGCGAAGGCTACGGAATACACCCCGATACAATCAAACGCGCTCATGCCAGTGGCGCAAACCTCATTCTCACCTGCGACTGTGGCTCCAGTGCTCACGAACAATTAGAAGCCGCCTACGAACTTGGAATGAAAGTGGTCGTTACCGACCACCACGAAAGCCCTGAGGTTTTGCCAAAAGCTGAAGCTGTGGTCAACCCCAAACGCCGTGACTACTCCGGCCCGGCATCCGAAATGGCCGGGGCAGGTATCGCATTTCTTCTCTGCCTTGGAATGTGTGAAGAGTTAGGCATCGAAAAATCTGTTTTCTACCGTCATTTTCTTGACCTTGCCGTAATGGGCACCGTTGCTGACGTGATGCCTCTGCGGGATAACAACCGCATTGTCGCTAAGTTCGGCTTGTCAGCACTTCAGAGCACTCAAAAGAAGGGGCTTCGTGCGCTACTCCGCGTTAGCAATCTCGATGATCCTTCATCAAAGCTGACAACCCGTCATATTGGATTTCAACTCGGCCCTCGCATCAATGCCGTCGGCCGTATTGATGATGCCGATGTTGCCTTCCGACTGCTCACCACTAACGACCAAGCAGTTGCTACCGAACTTGCGACATTCCTTGACAAAAAAAACCAAGAGCGCCGCGATCTACAAGATCAACTGATTGAAGAAGCATGCGCCAAAATCGTGGCTGACGGTCTCGATAAAAAATCGGCGATTGTTGTTGCGGGCGAAGGCTGGCAAAAAGGGTTAGTCGGTATCGTAGCGGGTCGAGTTGTCGAAAAGTTCAGAAGACCATCATATGTGCTCGGAATCCACGGCGACATTGCCAGCGGCTCCGCTCGGTCAATCCCCGCATTAAATCTCTACGACGCGATCGAAGCCAGTCGCGAGTTTCTGATCAAAGGAGGTGGGCATGCCGCCGCCGCTGGAGTATCTCTGCAAGTGAGTGCACTCACCCAATTCTCAAATGCGATCAATTTATTTGCCGAATCAATGCTAACCGAGGATGACTTTCTACCAAAAATCAGAATAGACCAGGAAGTAGAGCTCAACCATACTTCGCTGTCCTTAGCCAAAGCTATTGCCGCATTAGAACCGTTCGGCGAAGCAAACCCTGAACCAAACTTTGTTATGCGGGGCGTTAAGTTAGCCACCAGCACGCCAACACGAAACCCAATCCATTGCCGAGTCACCTTGCAAGAAGGAACGGAGCAACGATTTGCCATGGCATTCGGGTTGGGTGAACAGTTTGCCGATATAAAACTACAATCCCGGATGGATGTTGTCTGTAACTTGGAAGAGGACACTTTTAACGGAAATACCCGCCTAAAAATGGTTGTCCGAGATTTCCGACTGAGTTAAAACTAAAGCGTTTTAACTCCGACTGTCATCTTGACGTCGATTTGCTCACCTTGTCGGTACAATCTCATCGTCAATGTTGAACCTGGCTCAAGCCCAAACAGAAGCGCAGCCAAATCAATCACGTTGCCAATCGGTACACCGTTTGCCATCATGATCAAGTCGCCAGTTTTAACTCCGGCAACATCACACGGACTACCCGGTGTGATTTCATCCACGACAACTTGCCCTGGCCCCGACCCAGCTTTAAAGAAAAACCCTACGCTGGGGTGATCAACCTTGTGGTCATCACGCTTAAACCCGTCTACAACCCGATTCAAAATCGTTGGGCCGAGAGCATAGGCAACCGTTAAACCCGCTGGTCCAAATGCATTCTTGACTTGCTGATTTGTCGCTTCAATGCGTTCTGAAGTTGTTTCTGGAAGTGTAGGTTGCAAAATCGCGCCAAGGATTCCGACCAAACCTCCGGAATTATCAAATACTATCGCTCCTCCCACCGGAACATCTTTTGTTTCAAATTGAATTTCTGCCAACGGCACATATCGCTGACTAGGCAAAAACAAACCAGGACGCGAATCACTCGTTAGCATGCCCCGTACCGGCCCACGAACCGTTGCCACCATCAACTCGCCAACCTTAACGGTCGGTGCAAGTCGAACCGCTTGACGTTTACCCGGAACCCAATTATGCGCCCCAAGCAACACAAGCTGAGTTTCCTTATCGTAGCCAATTCTCCCAAGCTTGACCTCAACTCCACCACTCATTTTGGCGGTGAGGGGTTCGTAAACCAAACTTGAAGTATGAGCAACAAAATAGCCGCGATCATCAATCAAAACCGCAACCGCGAACGGATTGCCTGCGATATCGGGCAAGATCGCCAAAGAATCAGATACGGAAGCCCAGGCAGCGTTTTGATACGCACCAACAGGCTGAAGCGATTGCTGAGAAATCGCCTTTTCTTGGGTGAGAAGTTGGTTTAAAACGACCAGACTAGCCACCAAAGACGACATTTTTCTTATCAACCTCCGTTGCGTTACTCGCTCGCGTATTCGGGTCTGTTCCCGCCGCGACAATCACAACCTTTGGGCTGCTATCTTCAGGCTTAGAAGCTGCTCCAGTACGAGCAGCCGGGGCAGCGTTACGCTTCCCAAAACCTTTCAAAGCGCCCGCCGCAAGATCCGCAACCGAGGAAGATGACTTCGGCTTAGTATCAGCAAGTGCCATTGAAGCAATATCTCCAGCATTTGATACCAAAGCCTGAGGCTTCTCAGAGGTATCTCGTGAAGCAAACTGCTGTCGCGGCTTGCTCGAATTCCGTTGTGAATTTTTATTCACCTTGTTTTGAGATGCTTTTTTGCTTAATTCGCTATTAGCCAAAGGAGCAATTTCTTCTTTGTCAGCCGAAGGATTAACTTGCTCATTGACAGGCGGAACAACAACATCATTCGGTTCCACATTGGGCTTCAGGCCCGCTGAAGGAATCTCAACATTAGTTGCAATCGAACTACTACCGGCTAGATCGACAGGCGAACCACCTTTGGGCATTTGCATGACAAAAGCTACCAAAACTGCACAAGCCGCGACCGGAACCGCAAACTTCCACCAATTCATGAATGGTGATACCGGTTCTCGCATTGTCCCCTTAGCCAAAATCGCATCGCGCAATCGGTCGGTACTCAATTGGCACTCCGGAACCTCCCCAAGGTTCTTGAGTTCCATCTTAAGATTTGAAAGAATCGTTTCTTCGCGATTAATCGCTTCCCCATTCAACGAGCCAAGTAACTGCTCGTCACCGTTCTCAACATCGCCAAAAACCTTTCGGAATAGCGCGTCCATTTGTTCGTTGTTCATTTTCTTATCCACTTATTCCCCCTCAAGCATCGGTGCCAATCGATCTCTTAAAGCACGTCGAGCTCGCAGTACACGGAGCTTCGCTCCGCCTACCGAACAGCCAAAAAAGGCCGCAATATCGTCGTAATCCATTTCTTGAATATCTCGAAACATAATCGCATTCTTATGATGATCGGGCAAAGCGGCAATCGCTTCTCTCAACAATGCACGTCGTTCTTCCTGTTCTATATTTTCTATCGGGTCTTCGCTATAATTTCCCACCGTCATCCAAGTAAGCGAGCCCGCAGCTTCTCGCTCCTCAAGGCTCTTTCGACGGTTATACATTCGTGCCCGATCAGTTCCAAGATTTGCCGTGATCCGCAAAAGCCAAGTCGTGAATTTCGCCTCGTCACGGTACCGCTTCAAATTCTGATAAGCCTTAATAAAAACTTCTTGAACAATATCTTCCGCATCATCACGACGAGGAGCCATCTGATATGCATAACGGTAAACCAAATCGCGATGGCGTTCAAAGAGTTTTTCAAACGCTGAAAAGTCGCCTTCACGAGCGCGCCAAACCAAAGCTTCATCCGATTCAGGGTCTAACCCCGCCGGTAATGCTTTGGATCGATCACTCACTGGCGTCTGATCAAATCTCAATGAACTCCTCAGTACCATCATACAATAACCAAGACGTCTAACTGAAGTCCGGGTTACTGCCAGGTTGAACCTAGAATAGGTCTAGCCAAGAACTTCTTCTGGAATCTCTGTTGGTTGGCCTTCCCACTCCGCAACACAGCATGCAATTGCCATGTCACCGGTCACATTCAAGACGGTGCGACTCATGTCCAAGATTCGATCAACCCCAAGAGCCATGCCGATTGCCCCTGCCGGTACACCAAGCCCTTTAACAATCGATCCAATCACCGGCCACGCACCTCCCGGAACCCCGGCCGTGCCGATCCCCGCAATGATTGAGAGTCCCATCACCATCATCTGTTTTGAAAAATCAAGCGGAATCCCAAACAACTGACAGAAGAAGATGATCGTAATCCCTTCGAACAAAGCCGTGCCATTCTGATTGGCAGTCGCCCCCACCGTTAAAACAAAACTGGATATGTTCTTGGGCAAACCTCA
>JAPUDU010000239.1 GCA_027492935.1 Fimbriimonadaceae bacterium | reverse complement strand
TTTGAGGTTGGCTTGAGCAGGGTCGAGAGTGTAGAACGGCTCGATGCTGATTCGACGGAAGTTTTCAGCTTTGAAAGTTGAGAGGATGTCGGGTTCTTGGTCAGGGGTGAGAATGAGGCAAGTATTGTAGCGAATGCAATCAAGTCGGTCGCCGATTTTGATATGATTTTTGGGGTCAGTGTTGGTGGTAATGAGCTCGGAGGCACGAGCTTTTTCGCGGTGGGGTTGGTCAGATAGAATCCAAAAGTCGCCTTTTTGTACGGCGGGCATTGGGTAGGTGCGCGATCGGATTCGGGAGTAAGCCCGGGCAAAGACTTCGATTGCGAGATTGAGATTGTCTTCGCGATCCGACATTTTTTTATTTTGATGGCGTTATGACCTCTGTTGCAAGGGGTGACTTGATTTTGATGAGGTGGACTAACAATATCGGCGATCACCTGATAATATAAAAAGATATTGCAGAGATGTCTGTGATTGCTTCAATGAAGAAGTTGAGGAAAATTGAATGAAAAACATGCTCTTATTGGCTCTAGCCGCAGTTGCATCTGCAAGCTATGGGCAAACTCTTGGCACGGCCGTTTCTAACAATGGAACTGGCGGCGTCTTTTTGACACTGACATCAACAAAGGACATTAAGCTCACCTCGTTCGATGTTCAGCTTGGTAGCACTGTTGTTGGAACTTTAGGCAGTATTGATGTCTACACTCGTTCTGGCGCTTATGCTGGCTTTACTGCAAGTAATGCAGGTTGGACATTGGTAGACACGATTACTGCTTCTGCAGCAGGTACGTCAGTCAATACAAACGCGGCATTGAATAATCAGATTACGTTGCTTAACGGTCAGTCCATGTCATTCTTTTTGATTGGTACGACTACCGGTAACTCCTTACGCTACACAGGCACGACTGCAGTTCCTCCTCAAACGACTTGGAGCAATGCGGATTTGACCTTGTTTAGCGATGTTGCACGAACTGGCCAAGTTGCGTTTGCTGGCACACAATTTAGTCCTCGCACTTTCTCGGGTGCCGTGAATTATGTTGATGCGGTTCCTGAACCAGCTACGATGGCGGTTTTGGGACTCGGCGCTGCAGCATTGTTACGCCGCCGCAAAAAGTAAGTTCGTTCTTGAATTTGCGAGTTGAGAGCCTGATGATTTTAATCATCAGGCTCTTTGCTTTTTTGAGTACTTGTTTGAGTCATTTTTTGGTGAATGATTTTGATTGGGCCGTTGTGAATCACTTTTTCAATGCATCAGATTAGGGAAGGCGGGAAACGAACGGCTTGAGAGTGAGTAGAATAGGGGAGAGTCAAAGCAACATGCCGAAGAGAGTTGAGACATTGGTTTTGCATGATAGTTCCACGCCAGTTTTTGGGGACATCCAAAAAGGCGGGAATGTTGTATTAACGAGTTCGCAGACTTTGCTTGATTTAGGTTTGAATCAGGCACGGGCACATGCTTTGTGGCCGTTGACTTTTGGTTTGGCTTGCTGTGCGATTGAGATGATGTCAACGGTTGCGAGCCGGTTTGACCTCGCTCGATTTGGGAGTGAGGCGTTCCGTGCGACTCCCCGACAGGCGGACGTCATGATTATTGCTGGCCGCCTGAGCAAGAAGATGGCTCCGGTTTTGCGACAGATTTATGACCAGATGCCCGAGCCGAAATGGGTGATTTCCATGGGAGCTTGTGCGAGCAGTGGTGGGGTTTATAACAACTACGCGATTGTTCAGGGTGCAGACCAGGTGGTGCCGGTTGACGTTTATGTTCCAGGTTGCCCGCCAAGCCCAGATGCGTTGATGTACGCGATTATCAAATTGCAGAACAAGATTAAGCAGCAGGCGATGGGGACGAATCGGCAGATGAAGTTGATTGAGCTTAAGGCGAGTACACAAGAGAAGGTGACGGTATGAGCTTTGAGGTTATGAAGGATATTGCGAAGCCAATTATGACGGGCTTCGGTATTACGCTGAAGCGGCTTGCTCATGAGAAAGTTACGATTCAGTACCCGGAAGAGCGACGTGAGCAGTTTGTTCGGACTCGATGGCGCCACGTTTTGACCCGTTACGATTCTGGTTTGGAGCGGTGTATTGGTTGTTCGCTTTGTGCGGGGGCTTGTCCGGCGCGGTGCATTTATGTTGGTGCAGCGGAGAACACGGACGAGAATCGTCGTTCGCCGGGTGAACGGTATGCCGAGCGGTATGAGATTAACATGTTGCGGTGTATTTTCTGTGGCTATTGCCAGGATGCTTGCCCGACAGGAGCAATTGTTCTGCGGAAAGATTTTGAGTTGGCAAACTACGAGCGGGACGATTTTGTGTATACAAAAGAGATGCTGCTTGAGCCGATTCGGCGATAAGTGATATAAAGCGCTGTAGCCTCTCAACCTTTTGGTTGGGAGGCTATTTTTCTTCGTCGGGGAATTGTTGTTCGTAGTCAGGCGGGGCTTGTTGATCGTTGAATGTGCTGGTGCAACCACGAATTAGTCCGCCGACCATGAGCAGGAGGGCGATGGCCCAATACCACGCCCAGGGCCCTTGCTTAGTGATCGACATGGCAGTACGTTTAGCACCAAGGCCAACAGCGGCGGGTCGGAATATTTTTTGAGATTTGGCACAGTCGGGACATCTTGGCCCGGCTGGTCCGATGATAACGCAGTTGGTGCAGACCGGCTTATCGCATCGACCACAGGTGAGGTTGGTAGCTTCTTTGGGGTGTCGATAACAGTAGCGGATTTCGTCGGTTGAAGTTGGTTCGAAGTTTTTTTGGGCTTCGGTGAGGTTGAGTCCGCACTTTGCGCAGAAGCGGGCTTCTTCTTCGTTCTTTTTGGCGCATCGTGGGCAGGTCATATTTGGATAGGATTATATCTGGCGGAGTAACGTTTGTCCCGAAACTATTTGGCTATTGCGTTAACTGCTGGACGGAGAATGTATGTTATTAACCGAATCTCGGCTTGCTAAAACGAGATGATATGCGGATCCAAAATAACTTTGGTTATCTTTTATGAAGAGATGGAAGTAAGGACCGAGAAGGGTTAGCGGTAATCTGGGGGCACGATGAAGTTGCACGAGTATCAGTCCAAAGATTTGCTGGCCAAGTATGGGGTTGTTGTTCCGGGTGGGAAGGTTGCTACAAATGCGGCAGAGGCTAAAGCGATTGCGGACGAGTTCGGCGGCAAGGTCGTTGTTAAAGCTCAGGTTTTGATGGGTGGTCGCGGTAAGGCGGGTGGGGTTAAGTTGTTTGAGGATTCTGATTCGGCGGCGCAGTTTACGCAGGAGTTGATTGGAAAACGACTGATTAGTATTCAGAATCCGGATGGGATGGTGGTTGAAAAGGTTTTGGTGGGTGAGCTTGTCGACATCGCTGAAGAGTATTACTTAAGCGTATTGCTTGATCGTGCGGAGCAACGGCTTGTGGTTATGATTAGCAAGGAAGGCGGGATGGAGATTGAGCAGGTCGCGGAAGAAAATCCAGATGCGATTGTAAAACTTCATGTTAATCCGGCATGGGGAGTTGATGATTTTGAGGTTCGAGAAGCGGTTCTGAAGGCAAATATTCCGGCACCGGCTCAGCGACAAATGGTTGCGATGATTAAAGGCTTGGTTCAAGTTTATTTTAAGGAGGATGCGGACATGATTTAAATCAATCCGGTTGCATTGACTCCAGAAGGGAAACTTTTGGCGGCGGACGCTAAGGTGAGTATTGATGAGAATGCACTTTATCGTCACCCGGAATATAACGAAACCAAGGATGATGCGGCGGAGCACCCGATTGATGGCGAAGCAAGCAAACTTGGGATCGCTTATGTGAATTTGGGCGGCGACATTGGAATTATGGGGAATGGTGCGGGCTTGGTTATGTGTTCGCTTGACGAAGTTAACCGCGCGGGCGGAAATCCGGCGAACTTTTTGGACGTAGGTGGCGGAGCCAACGCTGACCGCGTCAAGACCTGTGTGAACTTGGTTCTGATGGACAAAAACGTGAAGGGTCTGCTCATCAATATCTTTGGTGGAATCACACGTTGCGACGAAGTTGCAAAGGGCTTGTTGGCGGCGTTCGCTGAAATGGATGTGACGATTCCGGTTGTTGCTCGGATTGAAGGAACAGCGGCAGCAGAAGGCTTGAAAATTTTGGACGGCTCGCAGATTATTGGTGCGAAGTCGATGCAGGAAGCGGCGCAGAAAGTCGTTGAATTAGCTTACGCTTAAGGATTAAGTTGACTCCCTCCCTGAAGCTAAGGCTTTCGTGGAGGGCGTCAACTTTAGAAAAATAGGTGTGAGGATTCTTAGTAGGTGTTCGCTAAAGTTTTTTTGATTTGCGGGCTTTTTTAGCGGCGGCGCGGTCGGCGGCTTGTTGGCCGAGGGTGATCCATTCGTGGAGATTGTCTGGGTTATTCCAGTCCTCAGCGGGGATTGAGTAGTACTGCATGATGCCGGGTTTATCGCCCATATCAAAGATAAACGGGCCTTGGCCAGCATCTTCGAAATAGTGTCGGCTTTCGTCATCAACTTTGAAATAGACTTGATCCATGGCGAAAAGTGCGTAGATAGGGCCACCTTCGGAGTAGTAGCCGTAGCCACCAAACATTGCGCGGGCGGTGGTGGGAGTCTGGGTGTTGAGTAGGTCGAGGAAGGTTTGGGCGGCGGGGCTTTTGAGAGGTTTGAGCATGAGATAATTTTAGCTGGGTGGAATGGAATTTTATTTGTCGTGATGTAAGAGGATCGTGACTTCCGCCTGGGTGACGATTTAGAAAATGATTTGGTGGTAAGTGGCGGTAAATTAGGGGAATGTTGCGCGAGCGGATTGATGGTGATGCGGGGTATTTGTCGGAGTTGCGGCACGACATTCATCGCTGTCCGGAATTGATGTACGAAGAAGTTCAAACGAGCGGTCGGGTACAGAAAGAACTGACCCTTGCCGGGGTTGAGTTTAAGAGTGGTTTGGCGAAAGGAACGGGGGTTTTGGGATATTTGCCGGCGACGCAACCGGGTGGGCGAACAATCGCTCTGCGGGCGGACATGGACGCATTGCCGATTCATGAAGAGACAGGGTTGCCTTATTCGAGTGAGGTTGCTGGGAAGATGCACGCATGCGGACATGACGGGCATACGACGATCTTGGTTGGTGTGGCGCGGGCTTTGGCGCAGGAAGCCGAACGTCCGAATGATGTGCTGTTTGTTTTCCAGCCCGCAGAAGAGGGTGGAGCAGGCGGAAAAGCGATGTGTGATGACGGGGTTTTGGACGGTTCAGTTTTGGGGAGCAAGGTTGATATGATTTATGGGCTTCATGGATGGCCCGAGGAGGGTGTTGGTGAGATTCGATGGCGTGTTGGGCCGATGATGGCGGCGACGAATCAGTTTGTGATTACAGTGAAGGGGCAGGGCGGTCATGCGGCGGCTCCCCATACAACTGCCGATCCAGTTATAGCAGCGGCGCAAATTGTAACGGCATTGCAGAGTATTGCGAGCCGGAATGTTGATCCACTTGATTCGATTGTTGTGAGCGTGACTAGCGTGCATGGTGGGACTGCATTTAACGTGATTCCGGAAACTTGTGAGTTGAAAGGAACGATGCGGACTCTATTACCGGAGACTCGGGTGTTAGGCAAGGAGCGGATTTTTGCGATTGCAGGCGGAATTTCTGCGGCCATGGGTTGTACGGTTGAGATTGAATGGCGGGAAGGGTATCCGGTGACTGCGAACGATGCGGTGGCTACGGCAAATGTCCGACGGGTTGCAACAGATGTTGTGGGAGAATCGGCAGTTGCGGAATTAGGTGCTCCAGTAATGGGTGGCGAGGATTTTAGCTTTTATGGGCTACATGTTCCGGCGGCTTTTTACTTTGTTGGTCTACGCCCGGAAGGGGTTGACTCTATTCCGAGTGTGCATACCCCTCGGTTTGACTTTAATGATGCGGTCATTCCGGATTGCGTGGAGATCATGTGCCGGTTGGCACTCGATACCAAGAGCTAGTGGAATTGCGTGGAATTAGACAGTTGGTTGCGATCGGGATGGGTTTCGCGATAGGATAGGGCTATGCACGTTTGGCATTTTGGCTTGATTTTGGGGGCAGTGGTTTGCTCGGGGATTGCGCAGGGTCAGACGGTGATTGAGGATTTTGAATCGTCGGCATTAGATAGCCGAGTGATGTTCCAGTTGCCGCGCTTTAGTGGCTCAACGAGCGGGTTGTTGGAGACTAAGTTTAATGAGGGTCGGGTTGTACGGATGCCAAGTCCGTTTTCAACTTTGCCAGGAGCGGGGAATCAGGGTTATGAAGTGCAGTTTGAATATATGTGGCGGCGACCAGGGAAGTGGTGCCGTTTAACCACTTTTAATACGACATCTCGACCGAATCCTTATGTCGATATAAATCAAAAGTTGCGGATTGATCTGTGGGTGAATGCTCCGGTACGTCTTGCAGTAGGTTTACGTGAAGTGGCGGGGACAGGAGCAATTGGCGCCAATGGGGGTTCAACTGGTGGGATTGAGTGGGTCGCGAATTCGGGGATTACGGGAAACAATGGTCAACCGGATGGTCAGGTCTTGACGGGCGGTGTTTGGCAGACGGTAGAGATTGATTTGGGGGCAATACCGAAAGGAGTGTTGGCGCCAGGGCAAGTATTGAATTTTGCGGGTGGCAATTCGATGTTGAACTCTTTCGGGGGTTACGTTTTGGAACACTTAGCGTTTAGTTGTATTGATCAGCACTACTCGGTTCATGCCGTTATTGACCGGGTATACATGGTTCCTTAGAGAGCCAGTATGAAGATTGATCGCGTTCGCCTTTTTCCGTATTCGATTGAGCGAGAAGTTCCTTTTAAGATTGCGACGATGACGTCTTATTCGATTGACGGGGTTTTTGTGGCGATTGATGCTGAAGGTTTGACGGGATGGGGTGAGGCATTGCCGTTCCACTCAATTAATGGCGAGACGCAGGGAACATGCCTTGAGAGTTTGAAGTTTTTGGGTCAGGTTTTGATCGGTCGGGATTTTGTTGAGGTTGGGACATTGGTTCGGGAATTGAAAGGATTGTTGCCAGCTCAGACGACAGCCATTGGGGCGTTGGATGTGGCTTTGCACGACTTGGTCGGGCAGAAATTGGAGGTGCCAATCTATCAACTATTTGGTGGGAAAAATCGGGAGATGGCGACAGACTTGACGATAGGGATCGTCGATGCTAATACAGCAGGAAATAAGGCACGGGATATTGTTCAGCAAGGCTTTGGATTGATAAAAGTGAAGTTGGGAGACGGGATTGATAATGATGTGGCGCGTGTCGGTGCGGTTCGAGAAAGCGCACCGGATGCGGGGATTCGGGTTGACGCAAACCAGGCATATGATCGAGAGACGGCACTCGAGGTGTTAGATGAGATTTCAGAATTTGGGATTCAGTTTTGCGAGCAGCCGGTGAAGAGGGGCGATTGGGATGGATTGAAATGGCTGCATGACAATGGCAGTGTTTCTGTAATGGCAGATGAGAGTTGTTTTAATGCAGAAGATGCATTTGGGTTGCTTTCGCGTGGTTGCTGTAGCTTGGTGAACATTAAGTTGTGTAAGAGTGCGGGTTTGATTGGTGGTCGGGAGATTGGAACAGTGGTTCGGAACGGCTTCGGAAAATGCATGATTGGAGGGATGGCAGAGACTCGGTTAGGGGTTACGGCCAGCGCACATTTGGGGTGCTCGGATGACGTGTTTCAGTACTTTGATTTGGATGCGCACATTGGGCACAGAGTTGATCCGATTGAGGGGGGGATTGAGATTTTGGCTGGTCGGGTGCGTTTGGGTGATGCACCAGGGCTGGGGGCCAAGCCGTCGGACAGT
>JAPUDU010000238.1 GCA_027492935.1 Fimbriimonadaceae bacterium | reverse complement strand
GTATCAGCCGATTGCTTTTGTGGGAGCATGGGCTTATGAAGTATTGGGAATGGCAAATGCAAGCCTGAACAAGAAGCGGAACGAGGATGGGAAACGACCGATTGACTTTACTACTGTCACCAAACGGGGAATTAAGAAGTTTATTGGGAAAGCAACGCATTACGAAGATTTAGTGATGAACTATGCCCGTGAAGCGGGCTTTGACGGGGTTATTTGTGGGCATGTTCACCGTCCGCAAATTGTTGTTCAGGAAGACGGCTTTTTGTACGTGAATACGGGTGACTGGGTTGAACACCAGACGGCAATAGTGGAGCATTTTGATGGTCGGCTGGAGTTACTTAATCTGGCAGAAGAGGAAGAATACACTGGGAGAAAGCGCTTGGTGAAGTTATCCACCAAATAGTTGAGAGCGTATGTTTATGCGGCTGCTTGAGATGTTAGGAGTTCGGCAACTTCATCTTTTTACTTGTCGTTGCACAGGGGAATCGCCTTTGCCAAGTTTGAGCACTGCGGGGTCTTGCCGGGAGTTTTCGGGAGAGCAATTGTGGGAGATGCAGTCGGGGGCACGCTACTTTGGTTTAGCTAACTTTTGGCGCATGGTCTTTCACATACCCGTGTTGCTTTTGTTGATTAAATTTGAAAATAGCTGGATTATGTGGCTTTATGTTTGCTTAGTCGTTTTTCATGCTTCTTTGCTTGTGATGGAGAGTTATAAGTCGGCAATTATGGCTAAGATTCAGCCAAATACTAATATTGAACGACCTGCAGAAACTCCGTTGAGGAGTGAAACGTGGGGAGATTGGTTGTTTGCTCCGAAGAAGTGGGAGACAGATGGGCTTTATAAGGCGGCGGGACTATTCATGTTCCAGCATTTGGTTGAATATGTTATTGATCACTTGCGCTTAACTAAGCGGGAACGGCAGGCGGGGAAGACGGTTGAATATGTTGGTAAGAGCACCAATGATTTGGTTCGATTTGAGAACACTTCGCGGGTGAGTGAATTAGTACATTTAACAATGGCAGCGCTTGATCTTCTGCCGTTTATATTTGTGATCTCGAAAGGGCTATGGTTGGCAGTGCCTTATACTTTCTATGTGATTTGGAGTGATTTTTACTGTGCTTTACTACAAAGATTACACAGGCGTCGGGTTTGGCCAATTATCATGAGGGCGCGTAAGCAGGCAGAACGCCGAGCGGAGAAAGCAGTTGAGTAAGCCCAGAATATTGATTTTGTCGGCTTCGACGGGGAATGGTCATATGTCGGCGGCCTTTGCGGTAGCGGCGGAAGCGGAGTTGGCGGGATTAGCCGTTCAGGTGATAGATGTTCTTGATTTTTCACCGGACGGATTTACGACTTGGTATCGCGGGGGTTACGAAAAATTAGTTAAGGATCGTCCGGCGGTTTGGGGGCATTTGTATCGCAGTTCGGATCGGCCGTTGTTTAACTACAGTTTCCAGACGGGATTGGATTATGTTTTTACGAAACGGATTCGTCAAGTGATTGCTGAATTCAAGCCGGATTGGGTGGTTTGTACGCATAGCTTGCCTCAGCCTCGTTTGGTTCCGCTTCGGCGAGAGTTTGGGTTTAGGATGGGGATAGTTGTGACGGATTTATATGTTCACCGAATGTGGTTAAGAGGCAGACCAGATTATTTCTTTGTTCCGCAGGAGTGGTCGAAAAAGGTCTTGATGCGACGGTTGCCGAGGATTGGGAAGCATTCAGTTGTCACGGGTATTCCGATTCATCCTGTGTTTGGGGAGATCAAATACGAACGGGATTGGTCGGGTGAGAAGACTGCCATTGTTTCTTCCGGTGGTATTGGGGGCGGGCCGTTGATTGATGTTGTGCGTGAAGTGCGCGATGCGGGCTGGAAAGTGCGGGTTGTTGCGGGCCGTAATGAGGAAGCAAGGAAGTCGATTGAGGCAACCTTTGGAGACGATGCTGGGATTGAGGTTTTGGGGCATATCGATCAGACGAAGATGGCAGAACTGATGCAGACTTCTCATCTTTTGATTTCAAAGCCGGGTGGACTGACGACGTTTGAGAGTTTGGCGAGTGGTATTCCGTTTATGGTTTATTGGCCATTTCTCATTCCGGGTCAGGAGGAAGGGAACGCTCAGTTTTTAAAAGATTGTGGAGCGGGAATTATTGTCACTGAGATTCAGCAGATTGAATCTGAACTGAACTATTTAACGGACGAGAAGCTATTGAAGATGTCGGAATCGGCAAAAGCACAAGCCTTGCCGGATGCGGCGAGAAAGATCGTTGAAGAGTTGCAGCGGCTTTAAGATTTGTTTACGCAGATATCGCGGTACTTCGCGGCAAGAGTGAATCCGTGTCGGTCAAAGAAGTCCCCCATTAGTCGGACGAATGTGCCGCCGATGAAGAGAAATTCTACGATGACGATGAGAGCTCCGGCGGGTGTGTGCTTGGCTAAACTCGGGGCGAAAGTGGTGAGAAGAAGGTAGAAGGGGGTTAAAAGAATATAGTTGATAAAGGAGAATCCGATGGCGATAGGAAATGCGGCTTTATGGACGGGCCACATGTCTCGCTGGAGAGTCAGGAATTGCCCACCGGAAGTTGGATTGACGGTGTGATAGATTTTTTTGTTATCTAGCCACCAGCCAATTTGAAAGGCAATTGCTGTTACGGTGAAACAGAGTGGGGGAGTGGCGTAGAGGCCGAGTAGAGGATTCTCGAATCTGTATTGTAGGAATCCGCCGAGGAGGATTCCGATGAGGTTTGTCCACCCAGTGGCAAAAAAAACGCCCATTAGTTTTCCGCGGAAGATATCAGGAAGTTCCTCTTCGGTTGCTGTGCCGGCAATGAGAGATTTACGCTTTTCTAGGGCCGCTTTAGTTACAGCGAGGTCTTCTTTTAACCGGCGAATATGATAGCGGATGCTAAACATATCGCAAATCGCATGAAGTATCGGACGCTTGACCGGATGATTTTTAAACTTTTCGTTAGGCGCCGATTGCATGATGATTTTTTGTTTTCGAATTCTGAGGATACCTGGCTCTCTAATTACGGGCTTTATGAGTTGAACGTGTCGTAAGTTGGGACCAATTGTGTTATGATTCCGGGCAGAACAGTTTGGCGATGTGGAATCAAGGGAGATTGAAATGAATGATGGTGTAGTTTCTGGTCGGGGGAAAGAGACGAAGTCGGATAAGGTTTCGCGAGCCTTGGAAAAGATGGCGAAAGAGCTTGGTGCTGGTGAGCGTTTGCCTTCGGTTCGCACGCTTTGCCAGTCATTGGAAATTTCTTTAGCGACCTTGAACACGGCGATGCGGGGTTTGGAAATTCGGGGCTTGATTGAGCGACGGCATGGTAGCGGCGTTTATGTAACGGATAAAGTTCTGCTCAAGCGCGTGGCGGTGGTTGCCAATAGCGGATTTTTGTTGGCGGGAGGATCACCGGTTTGGGGGATGTTGCTCGGTGAATTGATGGCGCGATTGCCGGAAGGTGAGACTGAAGCGGCGATCTTTTTAGCCACTCCTTCGCGAGAGGGTGGGTTGCCCAGACAGTTGCCGACAGATTTTTTATACGCGGTAGAGCAAGGTCGGATTGATGGGGTTATTGCCATCGGGTTAGAGGGTAGTGCGGTTGAAAATCTGGAGAAATCTGGGATTCCGATCGTCTCTTTTTCCGGCTCAGGTGGTTGGAATTTTAAGATGAATATTATCGATATGGCTGGTCAGTTGGCTAAGATTTATGTTAGTGAAGGGCAAAAGACGGCAATAGTCACCGGTTGCACGAGTGCCCCGCAATGGGAGGATTGTTGCGTTGTGATTGAGAAGGCGGGTCTTCGGGTGATCGGGGAATCTGGTTCGTATTGGCGTGACCAGGGCTTGGTTGAGCGCATGTCGAATCCATTTTTTCATTACGGGCAGGATTTTGCGGTGAACCTTAGCAAGGTTGTTCAGGAGGGGGATAAGCCGGATGTCCTTTTTTTAATGGATGATGTTTTTGCGCACGGGTTTTTGATGGTTTGGAGGAATTCTCCTTATCGGGATGAGGTTGAGCTTGCTTGCCATTCTAATCGGGAGTTACGGATGTATCGGGGTTGGGAAGGTCGTCTTGGTTTGATGGAAGTTGAAGTTATGTCGCTCGCTCAGGTTTTGGTAGATGCGGTTATGCTTCAGTTCCGTGATCCTCTGTTGAACGGCAAAGAGCTTGCTGAAGCCCTTGGAGAGAATCGTGAGGGGTTAACTCTGGAAACTAAGATTGATGGAGCGCAGGTCGTGACGACTGTGTGCTGGAACGCTCACTTTTTAAGTTGAGGTTTTTGAATTTGGCTAAAAGTATGTCTTTAGCGGAGTAGAGTTTGAGTATGAGTGGCAATCGGAAGATTATTGGGTTTATGACGGCGGCGTTTGTGGCGGCTTTGGGGACAGTGGCATGTGTTCAAGCAACGAGTGAGAATGGTTCTTCTGCTCCGAAAGTTGTTGAAGAGTCATTGGTTCAGGATGCAAAAGTTCAGGCGACTGGGGTTCCCGTAGATGAGAAGGGCTGGAAAGAAGAGCCGGTTATCAGAGATTTGAGGAACCCATGGGGGATGCAGTTTTTGCCGGACGGGAAGATGCTTGTTACTATGCTTTCCGGGAGTTTGTTAAAGATTGATCCGAAAACGGGTGAGCGGATTGAGATTACAGGTTTGCCAGAGGTGACGGCGATTGGTCAGGGCGGTTTGATGGATGTTTCATTGCATCCTAAATTTGCGGAAAACGGTTGGGTTTATTTGACACTTGCTCAGGGGAATGGTCAAGGAAATCATTCGGTTTTGGCGCGGGGCAAACTGGTTGGAAATAACTTAGAAGGAACTCAGGTTATTTTCACTCCCAACTTTAAAAAGCCGGGAGGACAGCATTTTGGTTCACGGATTCTTTGGTTGCCGGATGGCACTCTATTGATGAGTTTGGGGGACGGAGGTAATCCACCTAACTCGATGAATGGTAAGTTCACGCGCTATTACGTTCAGGATATGGACAGTGATTTGGGCAAACTTTTGAGGCTGGACGAGAATGGTAAGCCGCCAAAAGATAATCCATTTGTTGGACAGGCGGGAGCAATGCCTGAAATATTTACGCTCGGCCACAGAAACATTCAGGGCTTGGCGCGTGATCCGATTTCGGGTCGCATTTATGCAAATGAGCACGGTGCGAATGGTGGTGATGAGATTAATCACATTGAGAAAGGCAAAAACTACGGGTGGCCGAAGGCAACGTTTAGCCGAGAATATTCGGGGCCGAAGATTACGGATGACACTTCACTGCCAGGAATGGTTGATCCGCTTGTTGCTTGGACTCCTTGCCCCGCACCGAGTGGGTTGGCGATTTACACGGGAGATAAGATGCCAAATTGGAAGGGTGATTTGTTTAGCGGTGGCTTGGCGGGACGGGATGTTCGGCGGATTGATCTGGATAAGAATGGCAAAGTTCTTGGCATGACGCACATGGATATGAAGGAACGTGTTCGTGATGTGCGGATGGGGCCAGATGGTTATCTTTGGGTAATGTTGGAGGGAGCAAACGGTCGGATTTCGCGGATTATTCCGGAGTGATATTTGAGGGTCGGGGGCGAGTCAAGCCCCTGACCCTCTCCCGAGTATTTCGTTTATTTATTGCTTACTCGTAAATCTACGATTGTTATGATAAACATGGCGTCTCGGTAAGTTTTTCAGTTAGAATTTAGATTAATTCAATTTGGATTGCGTTGGTGAAAATTACATGAAGCTTGCCTTGAGTTTAAAAAGGGTCGGGATTGTCGCGCTTGCGATGATTTCTGCCAGCAGCGCGATGGCGCAAATAAGTAGTGGAGTGACGCTGAAGAGCCATATTAATTTGGCTACATTTGGATCTGAAAGTGGAAATGACTGCTGGGGGTATGTTAGCCCGTCTGGTCGTGAATACGCGATCATGGGTTTAAGTAACAAAGTTGCTTACATTGAAGTTACTGATCCAAACAACCCCGTCGTCGTAAAAACTATTCCGCACAGTGCAAGTTTGTGGGGCGGCATCAAAGTTTATAAGAATTTTGCTTATTCCACCACGGAAACTGCGGGAACTGGGATTCAAGTTGTTGATATGTCTGATATTGACAATGGCAATGTCACTTTGGTCAGAACGCTGACAAATCCGAGCCGGGCGCATACCTTGGTCATGGATTCTGTGAATGGTTATCTTTACTCTTGTGGCACTCGAGGTGGTTCGGGCACAACTTTATGCTTTGATTTGACTGATCCATCAAACCCGGTGCAAGTTGGCCCTGCATCGATGACCACTGATTATCAGCATGAAGGCCTGCTTATTAATTACACCTCTGGACCAATGGCAGGCAAGCAGATTTGGTACGGATTTAGTGAAGGTCGTGGTGTTGATGTTTACGACTTTACAAACAAAAACAATCCGATCATGATTAAGCGGATTGTTTATCCCAACATGAACTATTGCCATCAGGGCTGGATTAGTGCTGACGGACAATATCTTTACGTTGATGATGAACTTGATGAAGGTGGATTGGGCGTAAACACTCGCTCGTTAGTCTTCAATATCGCTGATCCTCTGAATTCGTTCTTTGTCGGAACATTCTCAACGAACTTGCCAGCTATTGATCATAACCAGTACGTTGATGATGGATTCGTTTTTCAAGCGAATTATCGGAGTGGACTTCGAATTTTCGATACCTCGATTACGCCTGAAACACCTACACAAGTGGGTTTTTATGACACGTATCCAGCAGATGACTTGCGAGCATTTGATGGTGCTTGGACGAACTATCCATTTCTCCCGAGTGGGAATGTGATTATCGCGGATATTAACACCGGGTTCTATTTGGTTGATCCATCTGTGGCAACGACTCGAACAAAGGCACCTGTTGGCTTTGCAACCATGCTGGGAACGCTAGTGAGCGGAGGATTGAGTGATCTTTCAACCGTGGATAATAATGTTGTTCAGCTTGGACAGGGAGCGCTTTCTCCTGATGGTTACGTGGCATCAATGGAGGCTTGGACTGCGGCTTTTGATTCACATCCTGATAGCATTCAAGTTTCGGTTGTTTCGCGAGGAACTACCGGTGGATTTAATCAGAGTGTTGAACTATATGATTGGGAGCACTCTGCTTGGGTTCAAGTTAAGTTGTCTTCGCTGCCAACGAGTTTTGGCACGGCGGTTGGGCTTGTCACGAATAATACGAGCGACTTTGTTCAGTCGGAGACGAATATGATTCGTGTACGTGTGCGGTGGTCACCATTGAGTCGAACTGGTGCTCGCCTCCTTGCTCATGTCGACCAAATCAAATTCTCGATCAAGCGTTAACGTCGAGGACGAGAAATCAGGACGTGCATTCGGCACACTTCATCCATTAGACCAGCCCCGGAAACAACATTTTCCGGGGCTTTGTTTTCATTAATTTGACAACGCTCATCATTGAAGTAGGTGAACTTAAATCGGAGATCCGCGCCAGCTGGAAGGAGGATTGGGGTTGGATAAATGTAGCTACCCATCCAATATGGATCCCACTTGTGAATCTTGAGGAGGCTTTGAACGTTTGAGTTTTCGATCTGTAGCTCCGATTCGACGAGGCCGCCATAGAACCTGGCTTGGGGGATGAGTCCGACAAGCTGGGCGGATTGGGTTAGCTTTTTGCCGAGGGTGAAAATAGGCGATTCGTTGGCTTTGATGATGAAGGATGGTTTTTCAAAAGTGATTGTATCGAGTTCATTTGGGGCAGGTTGCTTAGTTGTAAGTAAGCCTAGTTTGAAATTAGGGTCTTCTTCGCGGCCCGAGGGTTGGTATTTCGTGATGACGATCAGGCGCGAACCTTTGGGAA
>JAPUDU010000237.1 GCA_027492935.1 Fimbriimonadaceae bacterium | reverse complement strand
CCATAAATCCAACTAAATAATTTCCATCTGGCCAAGGAGTCGGATCATAAAACGCTACCGTCTCAGCAATGTTCTCAATCTCAATCCCGTTAATACCACCGACACCAACATTGTAATAAATCTCACCCCGACCATCAGGATTCATCGACTTAAAAATCTCAGCATTTCGACAATAAGGCATCAAAACTTCTTTTAAATACTTTGTGCTCTCTACATAAGGAACGATGTCGTCATAGTCAGCCATGTAGATATTCAAAGCTACACCGACTTGCTTCATATTGCTTAAACCCTGTGTTTTAGCTGAACCCGATATCGGACTCACTGCAACTGCCGCTCCAGATGCCGAAAATACTTCGTCAAAAAGCTCAATGAGTTTTTCCTTATTTAAACCCGGGACAGGTTCAATAGAAATGATGGATTGGGGGTCGACCAGTTTCAACTTCAACACAGTTTCGGTATTTTCAGATTCACTCTTAAAGCCAAACATTAATTCAAGAAACGGATCATAGGTGTAAGTCACCAAAAAGTCTTTACCGTAGACTTGGCGTTGCTCACCCGTTGTCCATGAGATTCGACTAATGGCATTGAGCTTATACATGGGATCTGTTTGCTGTGAAGCTCCGACCATCGCCAACGACCAGTAGTATTGACTTACATCACCTATTCCAATCGAACCATTAGTTACCAAAGTCACAGGCTTAAACTCTTCAGGAAGTTCACTCACCTTTATAGATGAAGGTAAATCAGTGTCAGGAAAGGTCTCTTGCGCTAAGCCGACAGAGAAAAGGCAGGCGGCAGCCACAAAGGCTAATAACGATTTCAACATGATTGTTATAAATAACAACTAAATCTAGCCCCAGAATGCTTCAATAATTTTCATTTAAATCCAAACATCCATCTCGGCCGTCAATTCTCCGCCCGATCCACCGGTGTTCACCACTCCACGCGGCTCAATCAACAAAACGTGACATTCGCTTTCCGCAACCGGACGGTGCTCAATCCCTTTCCCAACAACAAACAAATCACCCTCCGTTAACTCCACCACCCGATCACGCATCTCAATTCGCATTTCGCCCTTCAAAACCATAAATGTTTCATCCGTATCCTCGTGTGAATGCCAAACAAACTCTCCCTGAAACTTAACTACCTTAAACTGATAGTCATTCATTTCCGCCACAACGCGTGGCGACCAATGTTCATGAATAAATCCTAATTTTTCACTTAAATTGACCGGCTGATCCACCCAAACAGCTTACTTCAAACCTTCAATTTCGTGAACGCCCGCAATCGAACGAGCCCGCAACTTCAAAGCATTTCCCGTTACTTTTAACCGTATCTGTAAATCGTGGCCCGTCCAAACCCGACAGCCTGCAATTCCCGTTTCCACATCAATCAAATTGTGCGCATCGGCTTCATCCCAAAGCGCTAAATCAAAAACGAACCCCGGGCAATTCACAATCAACTCATCCCCATTCCGCTCAACCATCAGCCTCTTTGCGCCGAGTTTGAGTTCTTTCGGCTCGACTAAGTTCCCAAACCGAGTCATTTCCGGCTTTCCATCAATGCTCACTTTCACAAACCGCGCTCCTGCCGGTAAATCAAAGTTCAACTCTGCTCGCCCATCAACCCTTACAAAAAACTCACCACGAACTTCAGAGATCACATCCCCCTGATCTCCCAACCACTGAACCACAACTTCATCCGCAACTTCCTTCTGAGAATCATTGCAAACCGTAACTCTCAGGCAATCATCCAAAACAGTTGCCGCCACCAACACCGGAGCAAAACACCGCCGCATCTCAAACCCCGCTGGCTTCATTAACCTCGAATAATCTTCCAAAGCCCAACTCTGAACCGGCCATATGTCATTCGCCTGCCAAATCAAAGCCCCTCGACAAGCCAAATTCGATCGGTAATGCTCCAATGCTGCCCGCATCGCATCTCTCTGATTCAATTGCGAATAATAAACCCAATCTTCAATCGACTCACTTTCCGGGTAGTGAATCTCCACCATCCCCTTAAAAATTTCCCATGGCTTATTGGTTTTGTCGTGCCATCTCACAGCCGGATCAGTTGGAGTTAGTTTCCGACTCGAAACCGATTTCCAGGCCTCCAACGAACAAGCACTAGCAAACCCAAACTCCGCACTAAATCGAGTTTCCGAATCTCGATAAAAACACCAATCCCCACGCCCATGCCACACATCCCAAAAGTGATCGTCACTGTGCCGTTGAGCAGGAGTATGGGCTTCATCAACCAAGCCAGGAACCAACAACGGACTCGATTCTGTATATGGCCGACCGGGATCATTTTCCTCCACTGCCCGCTTCAAAACCTCATCATAAATCACCTCACCATAAAACCGATCCGGAGCCGTCTCGGCTCCACCCCACTTCCCGCTCCACAATGAGCGATTCTCATTATTGCCGCACCAAATCGCCAAACTAGCACGATCTTTCAAGCGGTTAATCTGCTGAACCGCCTCATCAAATGCAACTCGCTGAAACGCCTCATCATCCGGATAGTAACTACACGCATACGGAAAATCTTGCCAAACCAAGATTCCGGCCGCATCGCAAGCATCATAAAAATCTTCCGACTCATAAACCCCGCCGCCCCAAACCCGAAGCATATTCATGCCAAGTTTTCCATACCGCTCGACCGCGACAAAAACATCCTCCCGACTCACTCGAGTCAAAAATGAATCATGCGGAATCCAATTCGCCCCCCGGCACCAAACCCGACGACCATTCACCAAAAATTCAAAACTCGTCCCCACTTCATCCGGCTCTCGAACCAACTCAATCGTCCGCAACCCGATGCTCTTTCGAACAACCTGATCCCCTAACCGAACCTCCAATTCGTGGAGAACCGGTTCACCCTCATGAACCGGCCACCACATCGAATCACTCGTCTCAAAAGACTGCCCTACCGGTGATCCGTTCCACAAAAACTCCAAGTCGCCCGAACCCTCTAAATCCACATCGACCGAAATGCGAAATCGTCCGTTCCCCAAATATTCCTGACCAGCTGAAACACCCCTGATCCGGCTTCCATACTCGACTAATTTAATCGGTTTCCAAATCCCACAAGAAACCAACCGTGGCCCCCAATCCCAGCCCGACATAAACCCACCTTTCCGCACAAACGCTCGCTCATCAAACCAAGCTGTATCCGGCTTAATCCCATTCTCTTCGTAATATTTCGTCCGCCGCTCATCACCCACTCGAACCGCTGACTTCAAACAAATCCGTAGCCGGTTTTCCCCCACCACCAACGACCCCGAAACTTCAATCTCGTGACGCGAAAACATATTATCAAACGAACCAATCAGATTCTCATTCAAGTAAACATCAGCTATAGTATCCAACCCTTCAAAAACCAGAACTCGATTCCCTAACCCCTCTTTCGGTGACCACTCAAACACACATTCATAAATCCAGTCGCGCTCGTCCACCCACCTACAACCCAGCTCATGTTTTTCAATAATCGGATCGCCAATAACTCCGTGGCGAATCAAATCGGTATGAACATAACCGGGCACCTCCGCTTCAAGCCACCCTAAATCCTGTGTCTGTGGACGATGGTATCCAGGATTTTCATCCGATAGGCAAAACATCCAGTGGTCGTGAAGGGTTGTTGAAATCATCTTTTCGGTGGACGCTAAATTATCGCTTACAAACTAATAGTCAAGGGAAGGGCTGACAAAAATGGCAACCCCTTCCGAAAAGAACGAACTTACTTGCCTTCCGTATTACTCGGAGGAGCCGTTGCTTGCTGACCATTACCTTGGCTATGAGATTGTACGTAGCCAGGAGGTGGGTCGGTCTTAGCAAAGTCTTCTTTGGTAGGCACGTCGTTCTTCGACGCACCACCATCACAACCAAGCATCATCGCACAGAGAATGCTTGCGGAAAAGGCAATGAGTAATGTCTTCTTCATCTTGTTATTCTTGGTAAAGAGCATCCCACATGTTCATAAACTTGCTCTGCAAGCATCCACCGGCATTGCCTGCCGCCGTACCTGCCGCAAAGTCAACGGTCTGTTCGGGACGCATCATTTTCGCGTGACCATCAGCAAATGCAACTGGTGAACCATTGCCGTAGTATCGATCAATGTAACCCTTATATGTCTGAACCGGAGCCGACCAAAGGCTGGCCTAACCCGGCAAAGTGCATCCGCCACTAGGATCACAGTCAATTGTGCTAGCGTTGTTGAGAATTGAATTGTAGGCGCCAAATGCTCCTTCAAATCCATTCAACTCAGGCGAGTGATCTGCATTCTTAGGATTACGTGAACGAGTTGCAAACAAAATGGTTTGAGCCACCCGGGAAATACCCGTTTGCGACCGCGTCCCATCTTCGTACCAGTTACCTGGTCCCATGTTCAAGTTGACTACACCGCGGAATTTCCAGCCGCCCCAACTCGTTCCGCAGTCACCACTGATCACGCCATTAGCAACGTATGAAAATTTTGGGCCAGAGTTAAAATTTGAGGTCAACGGAACACTGTCGTTAGAATCCTTGAAAATCTGGTAGTTCTTAATGTAAGGCAAGCTAAGCATAACCCAACTTTGTTGCCATCCATATCCATTTTCAGGGCCCGTGTACTGAGACACGAACATATCGTCATAGTCCGCTGAATAGATCAGCGACGCTGTTGCCAATTGCTTGATGTTAGAGGTTGATTGCGTTCCTTTAGCCGCTTGTTTAGCCTGCGCAAACACAGGGAACAAAATGGCCGCCAGAATAGCAATGATTGCAATAACCACGAGCAGTTCGATTAAGGTAAATGCCTTTTTCATGATGATGACTCTTCTTTGAGATTGCGGACGACAGCCTGCGTGGATGTCGCCCAAGATGACGAAAATCGGTACTCAGACCGAGGAAACGGCACATTGCCGTGAAAACCTGAAAGTGCTTCCGGATTAGCTGTCCATTCGGAAGGAGATGACCCACAAAGGCCACGAACGATTAAGCGATGATTTGCCATCACAGTCTTAACATCACGAGTCGGATTATCAATCCGATCAAGCATGAGATCAACCGCAAGCTGACCCATTTCATCCCAATCTAAAGCAACCGCGCTCATCCCAATCCCGTCAACGGTAACGTCTACATCGTCACCGACCGTACAAATTTTCAAATCTTCCGGCAACCGTAACCCCGCTTTCAACGCCGCCTCAATCGTAGCCGGCACAAATTCATCCTGCAAAACCACCAAACCGTCAGGCGCATCCTCATCGTTCAACCGATAGTTCAATAAATGACTGTCGGCCTTCTGCATCGCACTCGTATAGTTAAAACAAAAATCACGAGCATAAGGTTGGAAATTACTTGCAAACAACGCCTTCAAATAACCAGTGAATCGGTCATGGTTGCTATGAAACATATCCAACATCCCCGTCACTCCTATCCGTTTGCAACCCGAATCGATTAGCTTCTGAGCCGCAATTTCACCCGCCAAAACGTTGTCAAACGTAACATAATCCGCTTTTGCACCGGGCATCAAGAATCCAAGAAATACAACAGGTATCGCAGAAGAGAGACGAGACAAGACTTCCGCATCTGCAAAACCCCGTGTCGGCCACACAACCGCCCCCGCAAAATGGTTCTCAACGCAATACTCTAATGCGTCCTCAATTGTTATCGGCCCTGTCGCATCCAGGTGAACCAAGTGATAACCGAGCTCACGCAACTTCTCACTCATCCGAACCGAAAGAACGCGTTGAACATAACTCTGACCATCAATAAAAGCAATATTATTGGTCGTAGC
Source organism: Fimbriimonadaceae bacterium (assembly GCA_027492935.1). GTDB lineage: Bacteria > Armatimonadota > Fimbriimonadia > Fimbriimonadales > Fimbriimonadaceae > UphvI-Ar2. The sequence goes on along the minus strand of JAPUDU010000237.1, from coordinate 2,084 downwards.
CTCGCTAAATCCAGCCGCCGCAACAACCCCACGATTCGGCAAATTCTTCGCCCATCCCTCATTCACAACCCGAGTCAACGCCCGCCGAACCGTAGAACGACTCACGCCATAACGCTCTTGCAATTCCCGTTCTGTCGGGAGCATGCGACCAAGGCCGATCTCTCCCGATTGAATCCGCGCACGCAAGTCATTCGCTATCTGAATAAACGAATTTCTTCGAGCTGAAGGCTTATGCTCTTCATTGGGCATTGAACACATTATACAGAAAGTATCGTAAAAAACAATATTTTTTCGCAAAATGCGATATGAAATGTATCGCTTGGTTTACAATGAGTAAAAATTCGGAATAAACACCATGACAGCAATGACGCTTCTTGCCCTTTTCCTCATGTCCCCTAATGCCGCCAAAACCACATGGTACGGTTCCACATCAACTTCATTCGACCTTAAAACAACCGGAAACCCTTTCGATTCCGAACTAAACGACATCCGCGTTACGTTCAAAACTCCATCCGGAAAGTCCATTTCCCGACTCGCATACTTCGCAAAAGGAAAATGGCATGTCAATCTCGCCGCCACCGAAAAAGGCAAATTCCTCGGCATCGTCACCCACAACGGCAAACCAACAAACACCAAGGTTAACCTCACCCTCAGCAAAGCAATTCCCAAAGGATTCGTTCGTAAAACCAGCGATCATCAATTTGCTTTCGATGACGGCACACGCTACTGGCCAATCGGTTTCAACTTCGCCTGGCGATCCGATAACATCCCCGATCTCCCCGAGGCCCTCAAAGGCATGAAAGCCAACGGAGTCAACTGGACAAGAATCTGGGCTAACCATTGGGATGATAAAAATCCGACGTGGGTAAAAAATGACCCGGCACAGTTCAGCGAAACTGCCCTCGATCGCTGGCAAACCATCACCAATGCCGCCCAACAAGGCGATGTCAACTTCCAATTTGTCCTCTTCCACCACGGCCCCTGGTCATCAAGAGTCAACTCTAACTGGGGAGAAAACCCTTGGTCAAAAGCTCAAGGCGGATTCCTCGAAAACCCAACCGAATTCTTCACTTCCCCCCGAGCCAAGAAAATCTCGAAAGCCTGGCTTCGATACGCGATCGCCCGCTACGGTGATAGCCCCTCTATCATGAGTTGGGAACTGTTCAACGAAGTCGAATGGGTTGATCCCAACTACGACCAAAAAGAAAAACTCGTTGGCGACTGGCACAAGGAAATGGCGGCATACATCCGCTCCATCGACCCCTACAAGCACCTCGTAACTACCAGTTCCCGAATGACTCTTCCAATCTACGAGGCAATGGATTACTACCAACCCCACGGTTACCCCAACCGAATCCAAAACCTCCTTCTTGCCACTCCACCAAAAGTCGACAAGCCCTATTTCTATGGCGAAGTTGGCACGGCAAACTCTCAATCTGGCCCCGTTCTCCAGCGGCAAGCCATCCGTGATGGAATCTACACCGCCCTCATAATGGGTCACTCTGGTGCGGCGCAATACTGGTATTGGGATCTTGTCTACCCGCAACATTCGATCGACGAATTTTCCTTTGCCCACAAGTTGATCAGCTCCAGCGGAATACTCAACCAAAAGGTCAATAAGTTCGCTCCTGTCATCACACCGCCTAAAGCCGACCTCGTCATCCAACCCGCCGGAGACTGGGAAGCAATAAAAACATTCAATTTCAATCTCCCCGCTCAAGCCGCTGAACTAGGTGGAATCTCTTCCTTCTTCCAAGGCACCGGACACCCCGAGATGCGCCCCCAAACAATCAAGCTCCATCTCGATAACCCAACCGTATCAACATTAACCATTCGGTTTACCGAAAGCTCGGCTGGTGGCGGGAATCTGTTTGCAAAAATTAACGGCAAAGAAATCGCCCGCGTCACATTCGGCCCTAACGAAAAACCAGGCGACAAAGCCCTCAACGTTCCTCTTCCTGCCGGGAAAGTCACCATTGAGCTGGATAACGACGGCCCCGACTGGGTGCGCATCCAAAGCATTAGTGTCCCAAATGCTGGATCCGCCGCGTCTGCATTCGCCACCGGAAACAAGCACGTTGCGT
>JAPUDU010000236.1 GCA_027492935.1 Fimbriimonadaceae bacterium | reverse complement strand
CCTCACGCCCCAAGATTGTTAACGCCTCGTGCCCATTCTCCGCCGTTAAAGCAACCCAGCCATTCTTATCAAACGATGCCTGCAAAATACGACGAATATTCAATTCATCATCAACGACCAAAACGCGCTTTTTACTACTCATGCTTAATCTCGTTCTAACTGGACGGTAAACGTCGTACCCCTACTTGTAGATTCCACATTTAGCTCACCACCATGAGCATCAATGATCTTCTTGCTAGTACAAAGACCAAGGCCCGTCCCATTTGCCTTCGTCGTGAAAAAGGGAGAAAATAGCTTCTCTAAAGCATCCCTATCCATTCCTGCCCCATCATCACTTACCCAAAAACTTCGACCCCCAACTCCAACTCGAACAACTCCCCCTTCAACCGATGCTTCTATGGCATTCCGCACCAAGTTATTCATAACCTGACCAATCCGTCGTTCATCAAACTCAAAATCAGGCGAATCTTCATCGCTCAATAACACAATTCTCACACCATTTTCCGTTGCCATCGAATCCAAAACTCTCACAACTTGCCCTACAATATCGCTCAATTTTCCCACCCCCATACTGAGTTGTGTGGGCCTAGCAAATTCTAAAAATTCGTCGCACAAAGAGTTCAGCTTCAGTGCCTCCTCCTCAATCAAACCAATAAAATCGCCCACCATCTCATGGTCTTCCCGAATCATTTGCGCCGCACTACGAATCCCTGTCAAAGGGTTTCGAATCTCATGGGCAATTGCCGCCGTCATCTGACCAATCTCTGCTAAACGTCGAACCCGGCCCAACTCCCGTTGTTGCTGTTCATGTTCGCTGATCTCCTGCGCCGCAACGACCGCCCCACCCGATTCCAAAGGCGTCGCCCTGACAAGCCAAGTCCGATCACAAACCGAATCATAAACCCGCTCCCTAAAATCACGCCCCGAACCCAACGCCGAATCAACTAATTTCGGGAAAGTCTCCGCTAACCGGGCCGCCCCATTATCCTGCCTCGCCTCTGCCGCCGGGAAATTCTCATTCACGACCAACCCATTCCCATCAACTACCCAAACCGCCGCTCCTACCGAATCCAAAACCGCCACCAACTGCTCGTTTGCCACTGCTGTCGCTTCCAAGCTGGATTTCAGCCGATTGACCAGTTCTGCATTCCCAACCGCTAACGATAGGTGGGCCGAGACCGCCTCCGCCTGGCTCAAATCTTCAATCCGAAACTGTTGCTCACCAACCTGTCGACTGATATTCAAAACCCCCATCGTTTTCCGACGAGGATCAAGCAAGGGCAAAACCATTGAGCTTGCAATCCCCCGGTTGCCTTCCACATCCGCCATGTCCGGATAAAGCGATGGATCATCAATTAGCCGCGCAACCCCGCTCAAAGCCACAATTCCGGCAATCCCATGACCGGGAATAACTGTCGCATCACGGGGCAATCGTTTCTGTTCCCCAAACTTAGCCCGCAGAGCATATTCGCCCCCACCATTCGCCAGAAAAATAGAACCTCCACTCGCACGAAACCAGCTCACGCACTTGGCCAATGTAATGTCCAAGTACTTTTGAAAGTCCGTATCCGATACCGGACTCAAATCAAACAAATCCCAAAGATCTGCTTGCGACCATCGAGGTTGTGCCGCCACTATCTAAAAGTGTCGGTTCAATCCAAACTCAAAATCAGTCCTATTCGCCGCCCATTAAAGAAGGAGTCCACTTCGGATCAGGCTGATGCGCGTAAACAAAAACCTGAGCATAAAAATATCCCATCGCATCACCTACGTCTTCTTCCGAAATCGAAGTCCCCTTGCCTGCCACTAATTGTGAAACCGGACTAATCACACCCCATCGAGAGAGCTTCCGCAATCTTTCTCGAGTCTTTGCATCACTATTAAATTCGTCAATGACCTCGGGATAAATATCGTGTGGACGCGGGGTAATTCTAAACTTCACTTGATATTTATCAAACAACATATCCATCGAAGCGATCACTTCTGCTCGTGTGACTGCTCCCTCTTGAGAAGGAAACTCAGATACTTTCAAACCCAATTTGGTGCAAGCCGCCTTGTCCAGCTCTTTCGCAACGATCACAAAATCACTTCGCAAAGCCCCCACTGGTTTATCTTGCGCTACACCGCCAGAAGCCAACAACCCAAAACCAACCGCCAGTAAAATGCCGCGTATCATATCCGTGTCACCGCTCCTGATTTTTCAATTGCCTCCATCTGTTCCAACGCCCGACCAGTACCAATCGCTACACAGTCCAAAGCGTTATCTGCGACCCTTACTGGAATCTGAGTGATGTTCTCCAGCAAAGTGCTAAGACCTCTCAACAATGCCCCGCCTCCCGTCAAAGTGATTCCCCGTTCAATAATGTCACTACTCAGTTCCGGAGGAGTATCTTCCAAAACCTGGCAAAGCTTCTCTGCAATCTGACGAACCGGCTCGCTCAAAGCTTCCCGAATTTCGACGCTACTCACCTCAACCGTCTTCGGCAAACCTGCCACCATATCCCGGCCCCGGACATCCATCTGCAGCTCTGGATCGAGCGGAAACGCGCTTCCAATCCGAATCTTCAGCTCCTCGGCTGTCGGCTCCCCAATCCCTAAATTGTAAACATTGCGAATGTGACGCATGATCGCCTCATCCATCTTCACTCCTCCAACGCGGATGCTCGCCGATTTCACAATCCCGCCCAAACTAATCACGGCAATATCTGTCGTTCCCCCCCCAATGTCAACGACCATATTTCCTCCCGCAGTTGAAATCGGTAGCCCTGCCCCAATAGCTGCCGCCATCGGCTCCTCAATCGTCCGCGTACGCTGAAACCCTGCTGCATGAGCGGCTTTCAAAACCGCACGCTCTTCAACATTAGTGATTCCACTCGGCACACAAATCAAGGCAATCGGTTTAACAAATGCTGGCCCCGGAACAGTCTTCTTCCGAATGTATTCCAGCATCTTTTCAATAACGGTGTACTCCGCAATAACCCCATCCCGCATCGGACGGATAGCAGTAATGTTCCCCGGAGTTCGACCCAGCATTTCGCGCGCATCGTTCCCAACCGCTAAAACCCGCTTGGTCTTCGTGTTGATCGCAACAACAGTTGGCTCATTAAGGACAATCCCCTTCCCTCGCCGAAACACCAACAAATTCGCCGTCCCAAGGTCGATGCCAATCTGTGGAATGAGTCTCAATTTATTTCTGCCCAATGGTTTCGTTACTACGAACCCACTCTTCTTCTGTCATACGCTCAATTTGTCCACCAAGTTGGGTGAATGTTTGTTCCAAATTCTCATAACCACGATCAATGTAAACAACATTCTTAATCACGGTCTCACCCTGAGCCGCAAACGCCGCTAAACAAAGTGCCGCGCCCGCTCGCAAATCACTCGCTTCGACCACTGCACCTTGCAGTTCATCAATGCCTTCAACAATCGTAAAGCGACCCTCACTGCGAACATTCGCACCCATGCGCTGAAGTTCACCGATATGTCCAATCCGACTTTCGTAGATTGTTTCTTCAATTGAACTCGGCCCTGTGCAAAGTGTCAACAAAGCGGCCATAGGTTGCTGAATATCAGTTGGGAAACCCGGATAAGGCATCGTCTTAACGCGAATTCCTCGCCCACGCCCCTCCGACCAAACTCGCACCCAGTCATGACCTTCTTCCGCAAAGTAACCCGCTTCTTTCAGCGTATTCACCAAAGCGGTTTGTTCTTCCGGCAGAATCCCTTTACATGTCACATCACCGTCGGTGATCGCCGCTGCAATCAGGTAAGTCCCGGCTTGCATTCGATCAGCCGGCACCGAATACTCACAGCTCGAAAGTCGCTCAACCCCAGAAATCGTGATTGTGCTCGTACCTGCACCTTCAATCTTCGCTCCCGCCGCCTGCAAAAACCCTGCGAGGCTTACAACTTCCGGCTCAATCGAAGCATTCTTAATCACCGTGTTGCCCGGAACTAAAGTCGCCGTCGCCAACAGGTGCTGTGTCGCCCCTGCACTCGGCATTTTTAAGAACAACTCTGTTCCCTGCATACCGTCAGCCTTTGCCACGTAATTGCCGCTGACTGTCTCAATATCTGTTCCCATCGCCCGCAAGCCATCAAGATGCAAATCAACCGGCCGCGCACCAATCTTGCAACCCCCTGGCATCGGCAAAGAAATCGAACCCAACCGCATCAAAAGCGGCCCCAACATATAAAAACCCGTGCGAATCTTCCGCACATCTTCTTCTGGCAAATCCGCGGCTTTCAACCCTTCCGTGTTGATAAACAAACTTCCCTCGCGAAACTCAGAAGTAACTCCAAGCCGTTCCAGCAAGCTCAACTTAATCTGAATGTCGCTAATGTTCGGAACGTTGTGTAAAACAACCGTGCCATCAACTAAGGGCACCGATGCCAAAATCGCCAACGCCGCATTCTTACTGCCCGCAACGTTCACCTCTCCCCGAAGAGGAGTCCCACCTTTAATCCTCAAAACACTCATGCTGCTTCCATCCATCCTTGGTCTGCCGAAAAAGCCACAATCCGATTGGGCTCAACTGTGCATTCTACCGGACGAATATCTCGATTCGAATGACACAAACAATTTCAAGGCCTAATTATTTTATGATTCTGTTATCAACAATTTTAATGAGTCAAATCGTGCATATCATACGTTTAAATAGAAAGTGATGCAACTTTGCGACCACAATCTGGTGCGCCACTGCGGGTGTCCACCGATACAATTTGACACCCTCATACGCCCGGTTGTCCACGCCAAATTGGCCCGCGTTCCTGCCAAAGAACGCGGGCTTTTTTGTACTAACCCCAAGCAAAAATATCACAAGAGGTGATTCCCATGGCCAAACACGAAGTTCTCCTACTCAACGCAAACTATGAACCGCTCAATGTCTGCAACCTCAGGCGTGCGGTCTCTCTCGTCCTTGTTGGAAAGGCCGAAGTAATCGACGAAACTGGGCTCCAATTTCTCTCCTCCGAAGATATCCATGATGTCCCCTCAATCGTCCGTATGCGCTATCAAGTCCGGCGACCAATCCCCCGCCTTCGCCTTTCCCGTCACAGCATCCTTGCCCGCGACAACTACGAATGCCAATATTGCGGATCAACCCGCGACCTCACCCTCGACCACGTTATCCCTCGCTGGACAGGCGGCCCCCACACCTGGGAAAACCTCGTCACCTGCTGCCGAAAATGCAATCTCAAAAAGGCCGACAAAACGCCGCAACAAGCCAACATGAAGCTGAAAAAACTGCCCAAACAACCCCACTACGTCCCCTACCTGAGTCTCCAAAAATACATGACCGCCATCGAACGCGAAGATTGGGCGTTCTACATCCCCATCTTTAAAGAGTTTCGACAAAAAGCCGTTAGTTAAAGCACTTGCTCAGCAACGAAACGCATCAAGTCTGCCTCTTGAAAATGCACAGCGTTGATTACCGCCATAAGCGGTGTACCACCTAATTCATCTGCAAGCCGGATGAGAGTGCCAATTGAGCCAAGCCCACATAAATCCCGTAACCGGAATCGTAAGTTCCGTAGCGACATTAAAAACGACCATCAAAATTCATTGTCGCTACTCCTCTGTCCATCTTCCTCACATCCTTCACTTAGATAAACACAAAAATGCCCCGAGTTCAAAGAACTCGGGGCATACAGCATCAAGCGAACTTACTTGTCCGCCGCGCCGACCTTAACTCGATCCTTAACCGCCGCCTGAGCCGCAGCCAAGCGAGCAATCGGAACGCGGAACGGTGAACAGCTCACATAATCCAAGCCGATCTCGTGGCAGAAGTGAACCGATTCCGGATCACCGCCATGTTCGCCACAAATACCGCACTTCAAGCCCGGACGAGCCGCCCGACCTTCTTCAACCGAGAGCTTCATCAACCGACCAACACCTGTCTGATCAATCGACTCAAACGGGTTCGTGCCAAGAATCTTCTTCTCAACATAAGTCTGCAAGAACTTCCCTTCCGCATCGTCCCGGCTATAGCCGAACGTCATCTGCGTCAAGTCGTTCGTTCCAAAGCTAAAGAACTGAGCGTATTCTGCAATTTCGCCACTCGTCAAAGCCGCGCGCGGAATTTCGATCATCGTTCCAAATTGGTAAGCAACGTCAATTCCTTGCTCGCTCATAATCGCCTTCGCTTCCGCTTCCAACTGATTCTGAACAACACGAAGTTCGTTAACCGTGGAAACCAACGGAATCATGATTTCTGGCAAAACGGTCTTGCCCGCTTTCGCCAACTTACATGCCGCTTGCAAAATCGCCCGCGTTTGCATAACAACCAAGCCCGGCAGAATAATCGAAAGGCGAACACCGCGCAAGCCCATCATCGGATTCGACTCGCTCATCGCTTCAACTTCATGAAGCAATTTCTGTCGTTCTTCCAATTTCGACCGCACCTCTTCATTCGTCGTCACGCGATGACTCAAATCACTGACTTCGCGAATCAAGTCATCCTTGCTCGGCAAGAATTCGTGCAACGGCGGGTCAATCAAGCGAATCGTAACCGGCTTACCGTCCATCGCTTCAAAAATCCCTTCAAAGTCGCCTTGTTGAACAACCTGCAACTTATCCAGCATCTCTTGCTGAACTGCCGGATCCTTGCTCAAAATCAGCTCTTGAACGAGAGGCAATCGGTCAGCTTCAAAGAACATGTGCTCGGTGCGGCAAAGTCCAATCCCTTCCGCCCCAAAGTCAAGTGCTTGCTGTGCGTCTCGTGGATTGTCAGCATTCGTTCGAACCTTCAGCGTTCGGAACTCATCTGCCCACGCCATCAATTCACCGAACGAACCACTCACTTCAGGAGCAATCAACTTCAGCTCGCCGAGATAAACCTTCCCGCTCGAACCATCCATCGTGATCGTTTCCCCTTCTTTAATCGTATGACCGTTAACTTGGAAGTAATGTGCTTTCGCGTCAACCGAAATCGATTCCGCCCCTGCAACACAAGGAATACCAAAGCCTCGGGCAACAACTGCCGCGTGGCTCGTCTTTCCGCCACGAGCGGTCAAAACGCCCTGTGCCGCAAGCATTCCATGAACGTCGTCTGGATTCGTTTCTTCACGAACCAACAAAACTTTCTGACCAGCGCCACCATGCACACCAAGCTCAGCTGCTTTGTCGGCAGTAAAGACGACTGTTCCGACTGCAGCACCAGGAGAAGCCGGCAAACCTTTTGCCAATTCCGTCGCTGCATCCAATACATCCGGGTCAATCCGGGGGTGAAGTAATTGGTCAAGGTGGCTACCTGTGACACGTTGAATCGCTTCCTCACGGGCAATCAAACCTTCATGAACCATTTCAACCGCAATCCTAACTGCCGCCGGGCCGGTTCGTTTACCATTGCGGCACTGAAGCATATAAAGCTTCCCGTGCTCAATCGTAAACTCCAGATCCTGCATATCCTTATAGTGAGCTTCCAAAGTGTCGCAAGTGTCAATAAACGTTTTGTAGACTTCGGGATTTTGTTTTTCCAGCTCGCTAATCGGCAAAGGAGTGCGAACCCCCGCCACAACGTCTTCACCTTGAGCGTTCATCAAGTACTCGCCAAACAAGTACTTCTCGCCGGTTGAAGGGTCACGAGTAAACGCAACGCCTGTTCCGCAGTCGTCCCCGGCATTTCCATAAACCAATCTCATCCGGAATCTTTTCCGAACGGCGATAAACAATCGCGCGATCATTGTTCCAACTGCGGAAAACCGCTTCCGTACCCGCCATCAACTGATCCCAAGGATTGCTCGGGAAATCGTTGCCCGTTTCAGCCTTCACATAAGCCAAAAACTCATCGCAAACTTCACGGAGTTGCTCAGCGGTCAAATCAAGGTCGCCTTTCGCGCCGACTTTCTTCTTGTATGCCGCAAAAATGTCGTTATCAAAGTGGTGCTTGCTCAAGCCAAAAGCTACGTCGCTGAGCATCATAATCAAGCGGCGATAACTATCGTATACAA
>JAPUDU010000235.1 GCA_027492935.1 Fimbriimonadaceae bacterium | reverse complement strand
AGCTCATCCTTGGCCTCAACAAAATGGACAAGCTAAAAGCCGAAGATGTTGAGCGCAACTTTGAAGCCTACAAAGAACTCTTTCCCACCGAAAACATCGTCATGACTTCGCTCACCAAAGAGCAAAACCTCGATATTCTCCAGGGCCTCATTGTAGACCTTCTTCCCGAAAATCCCACCTTCTACCCCGAGGATATGTACACCGATCAGCCGATGGCTTTTCTCGCCGCCGAATCTGTCCGCGAAAAGGCACTTCATCTCACCCGAGAAGAAATCCCCCACAGTATCGCCACCTACTGCGAAACCTGGGAACGAGATGAAGAAGATAACCGACTCCTCATCCGAGTTGTCATCCTCACCGAACGCGATGGTCAAAAAGCAATCATCCTCGGCAACAAAGGATCAATGATCAAAGAAATCGGAATCCAAGCCCGCCGAGAAATTGAAGAAATGGTCGGCGAACAAATTTTCCTCGAACTCTTTGTCAAAGTACGCGCCGACTGGCGCCAATCCCCCCGCTGGCTCAAAGAACTCGACTACATCTGAGAGATTCCAAGCCTCTTCAACGGACGGGCGGAATTCCGCAAACTCGAATCAAAAAAGAAAATCCCCCCTCAGGAGAGGGGGGATAACAAAGATTTACGATCCCTTCGTCCGACCAACAAAGTCCGCAACCTCAGTCGCCAACTTCTCAAGCGAACCTTCATGGATATACATCATGTGGCCCGCTTCGTATTCCTGAATCTCAATGTTCGCTTGCAACGAATCATCCAAATCAAGGTGAGAAACCGTGTACTCGGTCGCAAAAAACGGCGTCGCCAAATCGTAGTAGCCCGATGCCACAAAGACACCCATGTAAGGGTTCCGGCTCATCGCTTTTCGCAAGGCTTCGCTTGTATCCGGGTGACCATCCCCCGCGCTACCCCAATCCCAAGGCTTCTTAATTCCCTTAAAGACCATGTACTCTAAGTCCGATTCATATCCGCACTCAACCCGCGAATAATGATTGTAAAGCGTTGTATAGGGCCCCATCAACAGAGACATCGAAGGATCGTGCTCCGGCCCTTCATCCACCCCGCGATTCGTTGCATCAATCCCCTTAAACCGAGAATCCAATCGACCAACCGTGCGCCCATCCTCCCGGCAAAGCTCTTTACAGAACTTCCAAATATCCGGTCGCAAATCGCACTGCTCAAGATAAGTTTCACTCAATCCTGTCAATTCCGAAAGCTGCTTACGGATCGCATCGCGTTCCTCGCCTTTCAAGTTCGAACCCTTCGCCAAAGCCAGCCAATAATCACCAAAAGCAAAATCCTTCGATCTAAAAATCAGATCCTGTAAATCGCCGGAAACCTTACCGTGATAATGTGCTGTCGCCGCATAAGTCGGTAAATAGACTGCATAAGGCAAGTCATTCCCTTTATTAAATCGCAGAGTCTGGAAGCTCAAAACTGAACTCACCAAAATCAAACCGCTAAACGTAATCCCGCGATCAACCAAGTAACCGCTCAACCCCGTCGCCCGTGTTGTCCCGTAGCTTTCACCCGCCAGATACAGCGGCGAAGTCCAGCGTTCCTTGCGCACTAAGAACAACCGAATAAACTCTCCGACCGACTCAATATCACCCTTAACGCTCCAAAACTTCTCGCTTGTCGCCGAATCCTTTGCCCGACTAAATCCCGTACCGACTGGATCAATAAACACCAAGTCAGCAAACTCCAACCAGTTATGCGGGTTATCAACTAATTCATAAGGAGGCTGCGGCATATTTCCGTCCGGTTCCATCTTTACGCGCCGTGGCCCCATGGTTCCCAAGTGCAGCCACAAACTTGGTGATCCCGGACCACCATTAAAGCTAAACATCAAAGGACGATTCTCTTCACCTTTTTTCTTATAGTAGTGATAAAAAATGAGGGCATCAATTTCACCTTCTTCGTTCAAAATCGGCAATCGCCCCGTCTCAACGGTGTAATCCAATCCACCAATCTTCGCATCGCGCGAAACCGGCGTCTCTTCCACCATCTTCTTCTTATCGTCCTTTTTCTCTTCCGGTTTAGTCGTCTCTTCCGCCATATCGTTATCCTACTCGCCCAACTTCTCTAATCATTCCTCTTTCAATCGAGAATAGTCCACATCGCTATTGCTCCATCCCCCGTCAATTCGCAAAGTCTGTCCCGTCATATAAGGCACCTGATCGGTCACAAGTGCAAAAACCGCCTGCGCAACTTCCTCAGCCTCCGCAATTCTCCGAATCGGTAAACGCCTCTCCACCATCGCCTTCCGCTCACCGACCAAGCTATTCCTGCTCATCTCCGTATAAGTAAATCCCGGCGACACCGCGTTCACCAAAATCCCATACTGACCCAGCTCAACTGCCGAATTACGTGTAAACGCCTCAATCGCCGCCTTACTGCTCGCATAAGCGCTTCGATCGTAACCCCCAATCCAAGCATGGCCACTGCTGATGTTCACAATCCGCCCTTCAATCCCTTTCCCCACCCAGCTCCGCGCCGCAAGCTGACTCAAGTGGAAAACCCCGCCTAAATTCGTCTGCATCACTCGCCAAAACTCATCCGGCGAAGTATCCAAAACACTTTTCCTCAGAATCACGCCCGCATTGTTCACCAATACTTTTGGAGTTCCAAAGTTCGCTTCAATCTCCCCCCACACCCCCTCACACGCCCCAAAATCACCTACGTCGCACTGCATTGCTTCACCCTCAATGCCACTCAAATCAATGTCAACTCCCACAACTTTGAGCCCACCATCCGCCAATCGCTTAGCAATCGACTTCCCAATCCCCGCTCCTGCCCCCGTAACAACCGCAATCTCCGCCATCCCCCCATTATCCACCACCAAATCACGCACAATAAAAATGCTAACCACTGAATGAAAAACTCCGGCATTCCCCCCGAACTCCTCGCCCACCCCGCACTCCAGGAAATCGCCCAAAAAACAAAGAACACCGAGTACGAAAACCATCTCTACCTCGTAGGCGGAGCCGTCCGAGATGCCCTGCTCAACCGCAGTCCAAAGAACGACCTCGACATCGTCACCGAACTCGACGCCCAACTTCTCGCAAAATCTCTCGATAAAAGCGCCCAAATCTATCCCCGATTTGGCACCGCAATGATCCGCGTCGCCAAAACCAACATCGAACTCGTCACCGCGCGAAAAGAATCGTACGACGCAACATCTCGTAAACCCCACACCGAGCCCGCGACTCTCCTAGATGATGCTTACCGCCGAGACTTCACCGTAAACACGCTCCTTCTCAATATCCACACCGGCGAACTGATTGACCAACTTGGAAACGGACTTTCCGACCTCCAAAACAAAATTCTCCGCACCCCCCTCGATCCCGCCGAAACCTTCCACGACGACCCTCTACGTATGCTCCGCGCCGTTCGGTTCAAGCACCAACTTGCCTTCAAATACGCCCAGGAACCTAACGCAAATCTGCCCACCTCCCTCACCCAAGAATCCCACCGACTCAGCATCATCTCCCAAGAACGCATACGGGACGAATTCACGAAAATCCTACTCGGCCCCAACCCCGACACAGCCCTCCAAGAACTCCTTGACTTCGGGCTTCTGCACACCTGGGCTCCCGAACTAGAAAACCTTGTCGGCGTCGAACAAGGCAAATGGCATTACGCTGATGTCTGGACTCACACCCTCCGTGTCGTCAGAAACGCAAGCACATCCCCATCTCTCAATTCCCCTCTTGAAAATGACAATGAGGGAGTAAAAATCGACTCATCTATAATCCCAGAGTCGCAAAACCTCACCGACAGGGATGGGATACCTGATGCCTCCTCCTATAAAAACACCCTCACCCTGATCCTCGCCGCGCTCCTCCACGATATTGCGAAGCCCCAAACCAGAGTCATCGACGACCAAGGCCAAACCCGATTCTTCAACCACGAAAACATCGGTGCTGAACTCGCCCACACCCTCTGCCTCCGATGGCGATACTCCCAAGAAACCGCCCGCGATGTCAGCCACCTTGTCAAAAACCACATGCGCCTCACCGGCATCAAAAAGCTCTCCACCCCCGCCACACGCCGCATCATCCGCGACCTCGGCGACCAACTCCAAAACTGGATGACCCTCATCGAATCTGATGCCGGTGCCCTCAAAAAAGGTGTCCGCAAACTGGATCTCACTGAGCTCAAAGCCAAAATTTCCGAAATCAAAACCACCCAACCGCCATCTAATTGGAACTCCCCCCTCACTGGTGAACAAATCATGGAAATCACCGGAATTCCCCCTGGCCCCGAAATCGGCAAGCTCAAATCGGAACTCGAGAACCTGGTGATCGAAGGAACAATCCCCCCCAATGACATCAAAAAGGCAAAAGACGCACTCCAAATCCTCCTGCGAAACCGTCTCTAATCCAAGCTCGTAAAACAAGAAATCTCATATGCAAGACTTCAAATCAAAAAACGGATTCATAATTTTCTGGATCGTAGCCATTGCCTTGCTATTTGGGGCCATTGTTATTGTCACCCCGTTCATCCCCGCTATCCTCTGGGCCACGGTTTTCTCAATCCTCCTCTACCCCGTTTTCCAAAAGCTCCTTAATAAGGGGTGGAACCGAGGATTCGCCGCTTTTGTCGTAACGATGGTTCCTGCCTTCGTCGTCACGATCCCCCTCGCCGTAATGGGAACAATCGCTGGAGTTCAAGTTGTTAGTTACGCCCAAGAACTTCTCCAACATCAAGGGAGCACAACAACAACCCAATCAAGTGTTCTTCGCACGATCGGTGAAGAACTCGACAAAACCGCAAAGCCTTTACTCGAGAAAGTCGGCGCCCCCGAAGTTAAACTCGCCGATCTCCTCGACAAAAACAAAGCTGACATCGCCCAACGACTCTCAGAACCTCTTTCCAACGGTTTCAAGAGCTTCATGTTCACCATCGTCACCCTCATCATGTCGCTCCTCACCATGTTCTTCATGGTGCGTGATTGCCACAATATGAAGGATGCCGCCCTAGAGCTAGTCCCTCTCCCCCGCAAACAATCCGAGCAGATACTCAGCCAAATTGCCAATACGGTCAGGTCAGTGTTTTTCGCTGTCGTTATTGTTGCCGGAATCCAAGGCACAATCGCGCGAATCATCTACCGCATAGTTGGTGTTCCCGGCGCAATACCACTCGCTCTGATCACAACACTGCTCTGCACAATCCCCATGCTCGGAGCCCCCGTGATCTATGTCCCAATCGGGCTCTCCCTTCTCATTCAAGGCAAAATCTGGCAGGGCTCCCTCGTACTCGGCGTTGGGTTCCTCGTCATATCCCAAATCGATAACCTCCTGCGTCCCCTCTTCATCGGCAAGCGCACGAACCTCCATGAAATCCCCGTATTCTTCTCCCTTCTGGGAGGCGTTCTCGCCCTCGGACCAATTGGCCTCATGGCTGGCCCGATGCTCCTCACTCTCATCCTCGCATTCGTAGATATTCTCCGCTTAGGCAAAGAATCATCCGGCGAAATCGAAGAAGATTCAATCCCCGCCGCAACATAATTAAAACCAATTTAGGTTCAAATCAAACCTCAATTGCAAAATATTTAAAAAAAACTTGGTATTGCTGAACCGGTTCAGTACAATACTCCCATGAGAACCCAATGGTGCGCTCTTCTCGTGGCCTTCGCCATCGTCCCGATCACTTTAACGGGATGTTCCGGCGACGTCAAACTCGATAAAGACGCCACGATCATGGATGTCGATGTCGCAACAAAATCCCGCGAATACTTTGATAAAGCCCAGGGCGATTACGAAAAACTTTCAGCCGAAGACAAAGCAGCCTATCTTAAACTCCACGGCGGCGACCAAAACAAAGCCGATGCAACTTGGCAGATCATGGTCAATCCAAGTGCCAGACCAGACAGACAAGGAACCTAACCAGAAACCTCATCGTAGCGGTTCTCAATGGGAAACAGATCAACAATTCTTGATGTAGCAAACCGAGCTGGAGTCGGAAAAGTTACCGTTAGCTATGTCCTCAACGGACAGGCTGAAGCCGCACGTATTTCCAAAGCGACAATTGATAAGGTTAATCAAGCTGCTCTTGAACTCAACTACCGCCCGAACGCACACGCCCGGAATCTCGCCACAAAAAAAGCGCACGCGATAGGCGTCGTTTTCCAATATGGTGATTACTTCAGCCGCCAGTCTAACTTCATTACCGAAGTACTTCGATCAGTTTGTCAAGCATGCGTCGATGCTGACGTAGATGTCACTCTCCACACCCGACCAACAACTGATCCTGTCACCGAAGCCAACGTTCTCTCCGACGGGCGAGTAGACGCTGTCATTCTCATCCGCGACGAAAACGATCCCGTTCATAAAATCCTGCTTGATAGAAACTTCCCTGCGGTTCTCTTTTTCTGCCGGTCAGAAGATCAACGATCAGCATTTGTTTCCTGCGACAACTATAGTGGCGGTCGTGTGGCCGTAAACCATCTTCTCGGCCTCGGTCACCGGCGGATTGCAATGCTCCGTGGTTCCGAACATTCTGTTGACTCAAACGACCGATTCCACGGTTATCTCAGCGCTCTCGAAAGTGCAGGAATCACCCCAAATCCAGACTTCGTCATCCCAAGCTCGGAGTTAGAGAAGCTCGCTGTGATTCTCAAACAGCCAGACCGCCCAACCGCGCTTTTCTCATGGTCAGATGACACCGCCATGGAAGCAATCCGCCAAGCCGAAGCATGTGGACTCTCCGTTCCTCAGGATCTTTCCGTGATCGGTTACGACGGCACCGCCGCTGGCGAAATGTTCCAGCCCCCTCTCACCAGTGTTCGACAACCTATCGAACAAATCGCCCGAACAGCAGTTCAGCTTGCCGTTCAGCTAGCCACCGATAAAGCCGTTGTTAAAAATCAATTCATCCTTCCCCCCACCCTGATCACCAGGGAATCAACCACCACCATCCACCCAGATTTTCTACAAAGTTCCGACAATGAGGTCACCTCACTATGAAAAGAAAAAATGCATTTACGCTCATCGAACTGCTCGTTGTTATTGCGATAATCGCGATACTCGCTGCAATCTTGTTCCCTGTTTTTGCCCAAGCAAAAGCAGCCGCTAAGGCAACCCAATCCATCTCAAACATGAAGCAAATTGGCACGTCGCTCCAACTGTATATTTCAGACTACGACGACCGCTTTATGCCCCGTCGTACCGTCCAACGAAATGGTGGTGGAACAATCATAGGCTTTCTTTCATGGAAGCAGCTTTCACACCCCTACGGTAAAAATACGCAGATATTTACAGATCCCATGAACACCTCTTCAAAGTATCCAGACGATTCGTCTGATGCCGCGTACCGTGCGTTATCTGGCCAACAGATTCTTGGCCCCAAAACATCAAGAGGCTATGCGTTCTACGATATTGGCTGGTTCCTCAACCAATCATGGAACCTTAGCGACGATCTAATCCAAACTTACACTGCAACCCAGCTTGAGCAGCCAGCAAGCACAATGGCAATCATTGAAACAAAAGAAATCTGGGTCGACATCGGACCATACATCGGCTGGCAAAAGAATGCTCCCGATCCAGACGGCGTTGTCCGAATGAGTGGTTGGAACTACGGTGGGAGTAAATGGGACGATAAAGCCATGGTTGCTGTCTTCGGCGATACGCACACCAAGCGAACACCCATGCGCGCAACCTGCGGTACCAATACCGAACTCAACATGTGGGGATTCGTTCGAAACAACCTCCCGACAATGGGCCTCGGCGACCTCTCCTGGTACGACACGTTCTGCCAAACCCTTCCTGCCGGATTCTAATTCCAACAGAATCTCACAGCAAAGAACCCCTGCCCTCAACTTATGTTGAGGGCAGGAATACTCACACCTAAATCATGCTTTCCCTATTCGCTGCCACCGCAATTGCCACCGCCCAAACTCCTCTTCGTGACGAAGCACTTATTGCCGATCTTTCCAAGCGAT
>JAPUDU010000234.1 GCA_027492935.1 Fimbriimonadaceae bacterium | reverse complement strand
TTGTTTTGTCAAGACTAAATACGAATAGACTTGCCGAATCAAACTTAATATATGTATATGCAGTCGGCGTGGAAAGTAGGAGCCTTGGTCTTAGTATTCGTCGGGCTTCTCGCCGGTACTCTCATTGTGCTCAACGCAAGTATCTTCGCAAAACCCGTAGATCACTACTATGCCCGTTTCCCCGATGCAGGTGGACTCGACTCCGGTGCGGAAGTTCTCCTCGCCGGCGTTTCAATCGGGAAAGTCGAAAAAGTTGAACTCAGTTCCCAAGGTGATGCTCTTGTAACTCTTTCCATCGAAAAAGGCCGAGTGATCAACAAAAAGATGGTTGCCGTCCTCCCAACAAGTTTCATCTCAATTGGAGACCACCAGGTTCTCCTCCAAGTCGCGACAAACGAAGTCGGTGACTATTCGCCCAATAATATCGATGCCCCCATCCCTGGCCGCCTACAAGGGCCTCTAGAAGGCATACTCCCTGATACCACCGCTACTTTCACCGAGCTTAACAAAACGATGGTCTCCTTCCGAGATCTTCTTGAAGATAAAGAACTCCGCAACGGCCTTGTCAACGTAATGAAGTCCGGTGAGCAAACATCCACCAAATTTGGCAATCTCGCCGATAATCTCAACGGAACGCTCGCCCGAAATTCCGGTCAAATTGATACTCTCATGGCCTCCATGGTCACCACCATGAAGAGTGTCCAATCCGTCAGCAAAGAAATCGAAGCATTCGCCGCCAGCGGCAAACTCCAAGATCAGACCGACACCCTGCTCACCACAATGAACGAAGCGGCGAGCGAGGGCAAAGCTCTCATGGAGGATCTCCGTGCTTACACCGCCGATCCAGAAATGCAAGCCAGCCTCAAAAAGACTATCGATAACTTCGAGAAAATGTCTGACTCTGGGGTCAAAATCGCATCTGATGCCGAAGAAATGTCAAAGAACGGCATTGAGATCACCGCTCAAACCCGCGATCTCATGACTAAGGCAAACAATGTTGCCGATGAAGTTGGTCGGCTAATCGAGGATGTGAAAGGCGCGGTTAAAAAATTCGACCCCACAAACGGTACTGGTAGCCTCCTTCCAAAAATAGAAGTTGAATCGGGCCTCACCTACACCACTGAGAACACCCACCTTCGCTCAGATGTCAATCTCATCATTCCATCCGGTAAAGATAAGCTTATTTTTGGACTGTACGATGCCTTCGAAACCAATAAAGTAAACATCATGTTGCAAAAAGGCATCAACGATAAGACGGACCTTAGGTATGGGGTCTATGCGAGCAAGCCCGCCCTCGGGGTATCTTATCGCTTCGCGCCGGACACTTGGTTGCAATCCGAGTTGTTCGGGCTAAACGATCCCCAGCTTGATATCCGCTTAAAACGCCGATTTAACGAGTCCATCCACGGATGGATTGGAGTTGATAAGGTTTTTGGCAGAAATACTCCAGCGATAGGCATCGGAATCAAGCGCTAAACAACGCAAATCAGAGGTTTTTTGATGAAGGTCATTCTTAAGCAGGCTGTGCCCAAGTTGGGCAAAGAAGGTCAACTCGTAAACGTGAAAGACGGTTACGCACGTAACTTCCTATTCCCCCAAAACATGGCTATCGTAGCCGATAAAAAGCAACTCGAAGTCCTTGGCCGACAACAAGCCAAAATCGAAGCTGAACTCGAAAAAACTAAGGCATCCGCACAAGCTATTGGCGAAAAAATCAATGGCAAGTTAATCAAGATTGAAACCAAAGCCGGTGGCGATGGACGACTCTTCGGTGCTGTAACGAGTCAAGACATTTGCGATGCTATCAAGTCTCAGCTCAAAGAAGACATTGACAAAAAAGCGATTCTCTTGCTTCGCCCCATCAAACGACTCGGCAACTACGATATCGAAGTCAACATTCACCGCAATGTTCAAATCGACCTCAAGCTCAACGTATTCGATCCTGAATACGCTGTACTTGATGAAGTAATGCCCGAATTCGAAGCAGAACTCGCTGCAGATGCCGCTGCTGCAGAAGCAGCTGTTGCTGCCGCTAAAGAAGCAAACCCAGTTGTTGAATCAGAAGTCGAAGAAACTGAGTAATCTTTCCTGCCCAACATCAATCCCTCAAACATGAAAATGTTTGAGGGATTTCTTTATTAATTAACCCATTTTTAGACTCAAATAGACTAAAAAAACAAACTAATTGTGCCGACAAATTAATATCTGCCTCGTTGGGCAATCAGGACAAAAAGTTGGTTAGCGGGATTCACCCATGGTTCTTGGTTCTTTCAATCACGGCCGTACTTTCATTCATTGGAATCACGGTTTGGACTTTCCGTACCAAACGATCTGCGAAATCACTTCCCTTCATATTTGCTTTTACAATTATCACCCTCAGCGTCGGGTTCCTAACCGCTAACTCAACCGCCCATGGCGAAACCGCCCGCAGGCTCCAATCCGACCTTCAACTCACCGCAATCCTCGCCGACCAAATCAAATCATCCGGTCATTCCGATCTCCGTCTCGATGGCTCAACCGACCACTTGAAAAAAGAAATTCAAGAAGAATTTCGTAATTGGAACAAATCGAGAAGTGACATCGTTGGCGTTCAGACAGTCCGCAAAACTCCGAACGGCAAACTTCAAGCTATCTCCAGCTTCGGTACGAACGAATACCTTGATTCTCTCCTCGGAAATACCGCCACTTTTGCTCAAACCTGGAACGGTTCATCGCAAATCACTCAGCTGACAAGTAATCCCGCTGTTTCGATCAGTGCTGCTCCAATCTACAATTCAACCGACAATTCAAAAGCAGAAGCCCTCCTCTTGATTACTTTCTTCGATCAGGGATGGCAAAAATCTCAGTTCGAAGCTCAAAAAGGCGTCATCACAATGACCGCCATTCTCCTCCTTCTCGCCCTATTTGGTGGTGTGACGGGAATTCAATTGATTCAAACCCTAGCCGAAGCCCGACTAGCCAAAGCCGAAATGATCGCTCAGCGCGAACAAATCAAGACGCAAATGGAACTGATTACTGAAAAGAATCAGATCATGGCCGCCTCGCATGATGCGCTCGAACAAGCCAATAGCAAACTCCAATCGCTTGCCACAATGGATGGCTTAACCGGCGTTATGAATCACCGCGCGCTAATGGAATTCCTCTCAACTCATATGAAAAGAAATTCGGTTATCGGCTCACCCAGTAGCGTCATCCTTCTCGACATTGATAACTTCAAGCAATTGAACGACCAGTACGGACACATAGCGGGTGACGAAGCCCTCCGTACCATCGCTCAGGTTCTCAAACTCTCCTGTCCTCAAGGTGCCGGAGTCGGCCGCTACGGTGGAGAAGAATTTATGATGGTTCTCCCCGGCGGATCAGAATCAGCTGCCGAAGCCGTTGCCGAAGAACTTAGACGCAGAATTCAAATGGCAAAGACCACCTCCCGTGCTGTCACCGCAAGCATCGGCGTGTCCACTGTCTATTCAATGACAAAGTCCGAACAAACCCTCATAGATGAAGCTGATAAGGCACTCTATCAAGCTAAGCATGCCGGCAAAAACTGTGTTCGACACTTTGGGCACGGAATGCTCGAATCCGCATGACGAACCAATACGCGGCTCATATACTCGCTTTTCCTCGAAAAAACAATCGCGAACATTGTCAAATTGTTAAGGAAATATTCTCATTCCTCCGTAGGACCTGAATTATGTCTTCAAAAGGCATCTAAAACGCATCAAGCAGATTAAATTTTTTCTTAACAATTCGTCAAGTTTTGAACTCACAAACCTTAGCAATTGTTAAGGTTATCATTAAGAAAATGTTAAGCATTATTCAATGTGAAAGCCGTAATCAATTATTAACACTGTCTTAATATTAAGCTCAAAACAGAACTTAATTAATCTTACTGCGGCGCCTGATCTTGGGTGTCTGCAATTTCTGGAGAATCCAAAACACAATGCGAAAAGCGTTTACCCTCATTGAACTTTTGGTCGTTATCGCGATCATCGCCATCCTGGCAGCCATCCTCTTCCCTGTATTTGCTCAAGCAAAAATGGCTGCGAAGAAAACCCAAGACCTCAGCAACATGAAGCAAATCGGTACGTCAACCCAAATCTACTTGGCTGACTACGATGACGTTTACATGTCCGCGTACTACTACAACAACGATAACAACTCCAACAATGGTTACACCCACTGGACAGGTATGTTGCAGCCGTACACCAAGAACTTGGATATCTTCAAGAGCACTGTAGACCCCACAGGCGGTTTGGCCCCAACCAACTACATCGGCAACAATAACGGCTATGGCGCTCCTGCTGGACAAGTTCCACAAAACGCAGTACAAGATAACCAAGCTCCACGCGTCAGCTACTCAGCCAACGCAATGATCATGCCGCGCAAGCGACGCACGATCGACCCGATGAACGTTATCGGGTCAACTGTTATCGACGATGTTGCTGGCGTAATCATGCTCGCTCCGCAAACTCACTATCCGTCCTGTATCAACGACGGTTCAGCTGCTTCCGGAATTGCATTCAAGTCTCACCGACCTGCAAACGGTCTTCTTCTTGCCGACGGAACCACAAAGTTCCAAGGTGAAGTTGCTACCGAAATCGGAAATGCGTTCTACCGAGCCGTTCCTAAGGCACGCGTCATTGCTGACCTCGCTGCTTGCAAAGCTGGCACGTTGAGCACAGCCTACAGCCACCTCGTTTAAACCCAACCGGATCGATTCGGCAACGGTGCAAACTACACGTTCGCAGACACCCATGCAAAGTTCTCTTCATTGGATGCTACGATCAACCAAAACAACTACCTCTGGGGTAAGCGAGCTTACACTGCAGGTGGCGGCGAAATCCGAAAGGATGACGGCATCACACCAGTTCAATAAGAACTGAAGTCTCTAGTGAATGCACAGAAAGAGGACTCCCAATTGGGAGTCCACTTTCTTATGATCAAAGCATAAAAAAGAGCTTTGTTCAACTCATCAAAAGTCAAACAAAGCTCTGGCGAATTTATATTCAGGTTTAAACTACGAAACGCTCAACGGTATCAAAGTCCGTTCTCGCTTAGATTGAACCGCCGGATCACGCTTAATCTCATTGTAAAGAGAGTCCCTCTCAATCGGCTCCCGACCTGCTTCCCGAATCATGCGCGTCATGCGGTCAAGAGTCAAAACTTGCTGCTTGTTACCAAAATCACCTTCCTTATAGGTGATCTCATACTCATGAACAAAACCATCGGCATCGTCCGCGCCATACCAGAGCGCAGTCTGAGTGACTTCGGGAGTGTTCATAATCCAGAAGCTCTTAATATGCTCAAAATTATCGAGCATCAAGCGACTAAGCGCCACATAACGCAAATCAATATTGCCTGTCGGCGCATGCTGCTCGGCAAGTTCGGTCTGTTCAGGATGAAACGAAAGTGGAGTGAAGCAAACAAAGTGCCCCGTTTCATCTTGTAGTTCCCGCAACTGAATGAGGTGGCTCACAACTTCTTCATCGGTCTCAATATGCCCGTAAAGCATCGTTGCGTATTGCATCAATCCCAGCTTTGCCGCCGCCCGTGCAACTGATTTCCAGCCGTCACCGCCTAACTTCTTACCGAACAATTCGCGGTGAACTCGGTCGCTCAAAATCTCAATTCCTCCGCCTGGCAACGAGTCAAGTCCGGCCTCGATCAAATCTTTCAAAGCCTGCTCATGGGTAACCCCACCCTTCTGCGCAATCTGTTCAATCTCAATTGCCGTAAATGCCTTAACGTGGGCATGAGGATAAACCTCTTTCACTACCCGACACAAATCCATATAGTATTCATAAGGCAAGCGCGGGTTAATCCCACCAACCATGTGAATCTCCGTCACATCAACATCTTTGTGCCAAGCCAAACGATTCCGAACTTCTTCAATCGTCATCTCATAAGGTGACGGGCCACCCTTCTTCGCGTAGAACGAGCAAAACTTACAGAACTTGTTACAAATATTTGTGTAGTTAATGTGCTGGTTCCGCACAAAATAGGTGCGCTGTCCGTGCTTACGCTCCCGAACAATGTTCGCCAAATAGCCAACCGCCGTCAAGTTTTTCGTCCGGCACAAACGCAATCCATCCTCAGAAGATAAGCGCTCACCCGCTTCAACTTTGCGGTAGATATCCATCAAATCCGCACCAACTATTCGCTCGGGGGCAATACTCATTGCTGTTCACTAGCAGTTTTCAACAAAAAATGAAAACTGATTCAATATTACCATACGCCACCTCAACAACCAACATCAGAGGACCCTTAAAAAATACCAGCTAAACTACCATCCGTGAAGCGGATCGTCATCCTTGGTTCAACCGGTAGCATCGGCACCCAAACCCTCGACATCGTCCGCCAGCATCCGGATCGCTTGAAAGTCGTTGGCCTAGTCGCCAATCGCTCCGCAACCGAACTCATATCCCAAGCCCGCGAATTTAATGTCAAAAAATTCGCTCTCATGGACGAGAAAGTCGCCCGAGAAAATCTCCTCCCAGGCGGTATGCAAGCCATCGTAGATATTGCAACTCTTGCCGAAGCTGATCTCGTTGTTGTCGCCGTCGCTGGAGTTATCGGGCTCAAACCGACCTTAGCCGCAATCCATGCTGGAAAAAATATCGCTCTCGCCAGCAAGGAAGTCCTTGTCGCCGCCGGTCAAGTCGTGATGCCTCTTATCAAAGAAAAAGGCATCACTCTCACCCCTATCGATAGCGAACACTCCGCCCTATTCCAATGCCTCCAAGGCTATACCAGCGACCAAGTCGACAAGCTCATTCTCACCGCCTCGGGCGGCCCCTTCCGGGGCAAAACCCGCGAAAGCCTTGCCCACGTCACCAAAAAGCAAGTTCTCGCCCACCCCACGTGGACAATGGGCGGCAAGATCACAGTAGATAGCGCAACCCTCATGAACAAAGGCCTCGAAGTCATCGAAGCCCATTGGCTCTTCGGCACCGCCATCGATCAAGTCGATGTTGTTGTTCACCCTCAAAGCATCATCCACAGCATGGTGCAGTTCAAAGATTCCAGCGTCCTCGGGCAACTGGGTTGGCCAGATATGCGCCTCCCTATCCAATACGCCCTTCTCTACCCCGACCGTAAAGCCAACAATCTCAAACCCTGGAACCCCATTGAGACTCCAAACCTCACATTCGAAAAGCCTGACCTCGAAACTTTCCGTTGCCTTCAACTTGCCTACGATGCCGCCCGAGCTGGTGGAACGATGGCTTGCGCGCTCAACGCCGCCAACGAAGAATCAGCCAACGCTTTCATAAACGAGGCTATCAACTTCCTGCAAATCGCCGATATTAATGAACAAGTCATGCAAGCGCATAACCCCATTGAGCCAACTCTGGAAAATATTCTCGAAGTCGATCGCTGGGCCCGCGAAACTGCAAGACAAAAAATGGGGTTAAAAGAATAGAAGCATGGATCTGCTAAAAACCGTACTACATGGACTAAACGTCGGTGTGACATTCCTTATTGTTATTACCATCCTTATTGCCGTACATGAATACGGTCACTATTTGTTCGCCAAGCTCTGCGGAATGCATGTCGAAGCATTCGCCGTTATGGTCGGCGGAATCCGAAAAACACCTTTAACGAGCTATCTTAAAAAGCCATTGATGCGCGCATCAATTGTTTGGGCCGTTGGAGTTTCAATTGTCGTCCTAACCTTCCTAGCTGGATTTTTTGAGTTAAAGCCTCTATTCTTCGGTGGACTAAGTTTTCTCACATTGATCGGCCCCGTCTGGATTATCAGCCGACTCTGCGCCCTCTACCATCGCACCCTCACTTCCGGAATCTTAACTCTTCTCAAATCGTGGGGTGTGGTAGCCGTAATCCTCTTCTTCGGAACACAATTCCGCAATCTAGACCCAGGCTACGCTTTAAACATGTTCCTTGCTGGTTCAGTATGCGCCGTACTAATCGCCTACTACTTCCCCGTCCTGTCAAGCAGCGATATG
>JAPUDU010000233.1 GCA_027492935.1 Fimbriimonadaceae bacterium | reverse complement strand
TTCTTCGAGGCGCGCATGGGGTGCAGACTGGACTTGCGAAACTCGGTCGAACCCGAGCCGATGAAGCTTCCGACGATCCATGGCATCCAGCACAGAAAGAATCGATACCGGTTGAGGTGCAAGCCACGCGGCAGGGTCAAGAACGGGATTAAACGGGAGAATTCCGAGCGAAAGAGCGCGTGGATCGCATCTACGAACCGAAGCCTTTGCTAGCCAAACTGAGGAAGCTATTCCGGCAAGGATAGGTAGCCCTTGATTTCGGTTAACCGTGGAGAGAAGCGTAGCAGCGATATCGAGGGGTTGGGGTTGAGAAGAGAGGTCAATCATGCCTTCACCAGCCATACCTGCTTGAATTGCATCACTAAAGCCCAGGCATGGATAAAGAAATGAATCCTGAGCTTCTTCAAACAATTCGGGGCGGTATTCAATGAATAACCCTTGACCTTGAAGAAGAACCTTGGCTTCCTTGAGCGGCATACCAAGAGTTATATGACGGGCTAGAGCCGCTTGATTTGCGTCATAGACCGTTCCCTCACGATGTATCACGCAGGGGTGCGCTTCACCCAACTGGTGCCGTGTAAGACTAACCTGGGCGCAGAGACCGACAAGGCGCGCATAAAGGAAATACTGCACGTTTGTCTACATTTTACTCAATGTGAATAAACTTTTGAATTACTCCACTGGCAATTTTGCCGGTTCAAAGTGAGTTATCTGAATTTTCCACAAATAAATGTCTACTACAGCGACATAAGACATGCCATCTCCACCATACCGACGTCCATAATGCAACTATGGAGCTTTACACTAAGAATGGTAAGCCGCTTCAGGTTATCAATGAAATTGTCTACTGCCGCTCTGGTGTAGTAGTGGGTCGCATTCGTAAAGACAAGGTCTACAACACTGCTGGACGCTATGTAGGCACCATCGTAGGAGAGCGACTAGTCTATCGCTCGACACATAGCGCAACAATAAGCTCCTCCTTCTCAAAAGCGAATCGAGCCGGATGCGGTAGAGCAAATCGAGCCGGATCTGGCATCTGGGGTGATGAGCCTCAAATCCCAGACTAAAGCTAGTAAAACAGGTCTGCCAAATACTTCAAAACTCCGCTTCAAAACTTTGAGAGAACTCTGATTTAATACATCACACTAGTGTCTGCATATGGCTATCCCGGCTTTTGCCAGCGAGGAGCCCAGGGAACGGTCGGAAACTCTTCACTCCAATAGTTAGTCCGATCATCAAAGACCCCTACGTAGCCTAGTTGTTTAAGAATTGTCAATTCAATAAGGCTCAACGCCCAATTTGCAGCTTCATGTGACGCACCCGAATCAATATTTGCAACCGCT
Organism: Fimbriimonadaceae bacterium; assembly: GCA_027492935.1. GTDB lineage: Bacteria > Armatimonadota > Fimbriimonadia > Fimbriimonadales > Fimbriimonadaceae > UphvI-Ar2. The sequence goes on along the minus strand of JAPUDU010000233.1, from coordinate 6,649 downwards.
GCTCGATTTTTCTTAGTTGGATGAACTAATTTGTTTCGGATAAAGGCGAGCCCTTCTGCTGCATTCGCCCAGGGGTTTTGAGGGTTAGCAGCAAGAAATCTTGTATATGTTGCCGGAATGTGTGCCGGCATTCCAACCCAATTTGCAAGCATAGAAATCTTATCCATCGCTGGTAACTTTCCAAATCCGTCCACACTTAGAATTTGACCCTCTTCCACCAACGAAACCCAAGATAATAACTCCAATACGAGCTGTGAATGGACCACCCGAACTTCCGCTTCTGTTTCCAAGTTGGCTACGTCTAGATGCCATTCAATGGCTCGCTTAGTTGCATCCCACTTATCTTGGTCTTGCTTTCTTGACCAAGCCCCCACAAATAACGATTGTAATTCATGTGGATAAGGATACGGAACCCAACTCATTTTCGGTCTTAGATGACCTACGCTCTGTACCGAGAAATCTCTCCACACAGGATTACCATTGAGGATTGCTTCAATATGCACAGGGGGACACCAATAGCCTGAACAAAACGTAAGGACATAAGTTAAGAACTCCTCCACCTGCACCCATTCGCTAAGCTTAAATTGTCCGTTTGAATTCGTAACAGTTGCTGAGTTCGTAGTCAGATAACCTCTTGTTCGAACTCCCTCTGATCTGTCAATCCCATTGATGGGCGGGGCAATTTGAATATGCCAGTCTCCGACCATGAAAATGATTGGATCAGCTGAAGATGCACCTTCCCCGGTCACCCAAAAGTAGTGGGGAAAATTGACTAGCTGGAATGAAATTTCATCTACATCACCACCTGCGAGAGATCCCTCATGCCGATAAGCCCGGGCAAGCATCGTAAAAGTGTTACCAGCCCTAGCCATGGTCTGGTTTTGGGATTCTTGAACCAGATCATACTTGTGTAGACCGTCGTTTGACACAAATGTGACCTCGGCTTCAATTCCGTGTCCAGATTCGCCTTCAAATCTTAAGATTGACCTTAGGCCGTCGCGACTTTCCCATGTAATGGTCGCATTCCCCTCATAAGGACGCGGCGCACTAACCATAGAATATGGCTCCGCAAAGAGCTTTCCAGCAATGGATTCCGAAGTAAAACTCACACTACTTCTTCGTCGGCTGCTCAGATTGGTTGCAAAAGGAGGTCTATTGGTCGGCTAATCTCTCCAGGGTCTTTCCAACAAGACGAATAATCGCGGACGCACAACTTCAAACACGTATTTTGGATTGAACCTGTAACCAAGAACGCTCGATCCTAAAGAAAGAAGGCTTGCTCATTTGCCACTACATCTCCCAAAGTATCTCCGACGACGATCAAAACATCCAGTTATTGAAATTCAGTGATACTGCTCGACCTTAGTGCATAGCTTCGACGGATTCACTGCATTACAGAACTGAGAAGACTTAAGTCAAAATACGAGATACATTCAGAAAAGTCTGTAACCCACTTTGTAACCCAACAAGTCCGGCTAACTCCGGTGCAACTGCCACTAACTAAAGGTCGTCTACATACTTTCGATCCCAAGTATGTAGACGGTCACATTCCTGGGCACCATAGAAACACCCAAGTTCATTTGAACCTAGTTATCATGCCATTGTAACCCAACTTTGTGGGACACAATCCGCAGACACACGATCCCACAATATCTCCATCCAAAGTAATTTTTGTTCATTTTTTACGTGTGAATACCCATCTGTAGTGGACTTTGGACTATGACCAACGAGCGACATGACAACCGTTCGGGGTGCTTCGATCTCGCTATCCACAAGCGAGATGAACGTGTGCCGGAGTTCGTGCGGAGTAACTACCGGCACATCCGCTTTCTCACAGGCTATCCGAAGCTCACGCGTTATATTCTTCGGCTTTATGTAGCCGCCCGGAGTATCCGAGCAAATCCAAATGTCGTTCTGCCACTACTAGTCACTTCACACCGCTTGAGCCCGTCTCCAGAGTAAGTATGCGTTGTGCTCACACCATTCTCTAAGTTGTTGCTCAGTCGATTCTCGCTATCATAACTCATGGTAATAGCAACAGGAGAACCAAGCGGAGCACCACTAATATTGAGTTGCAACCGTTTGAAATGGCGTTTTCATTTAATTCATAAACGTGAGTTATCGGTTTCCTACCAAGCCTCACCATGCTAATAACTCACGCGCGAGGTTGTAAATGTTTTCTACAGACCTCTGAGCCTAACCAAATGTACGGTTACCAACCGCATCAAAACTAGAAGTTAGCTCAAAATTTCGTTGACCAGTAGCAACCAGTGGCATCAATGGAGTACTACTTTGATTGATCTCGATTTCAACCTATCGCAAGCATAAATGCATGTCTATGGCAGAATATCCGTGATCAATCGATCGTCTAATCCATCTCCATAACAGCATCACCTAGAAAATTACTTAGTGGCCCTCAATTTTACAATTTCAATAACCTCATCCATAACTATCTCAAATCGCTTTTCAAATGGGAGTCTTCTTGAAAAAGTCGCTCCCTCAACCGAAATATCCCATGTTTTTGAAAATAAATTTTGACTAATGTTCTCAATTTTATCAATTGTTATTGAAAAATTATTCAAAACGCTTAAAAATTCTAAATTCTGACCATCCCATGAAAGGGTCATGCGTCTTTGAAATCTTCTTCTAAATGCGATATCCGTTAAGAAAAATATGATTAGATACAACGCAATAGCATTTCCCGTGCGTGAATACAAATCAAGCGAAAGATTGAAAACATTCTCAGAGGCAACAATTGCGACTGCTGCGACAAAAAACACAGCCATTGCGACCACGGCATCAAGGCTTAATCTTTGCATTAGTAATGAACCTTCGCCGCATTCTATAATTATCGGCAACGTTCGATTCGATTTCGTGTTTCGCTCAATGCTCATTTGCATTCTCTATTTTGCAATCTGATGAAAATATCAATCTCAGGTAACCCACAAAATCCCACAAAGAACTTAAGGTTCGTGTGACTAGTTCCGCCAAAGCTCGTACCGCTACATATCTCGAACGAAACAAAAATACCACAACCTCGAATACAGATTTCAGTAGAATTACTGAGCATTGGTTGAGGGCAACCAGTAATGGGCAACATTGAGCCGAACATCGCATTATATCACCACCTAAAATTCCATGCAGAATTTGAGTTATTCCTCATGCATATCCTCGAAATTCTTAATCGCGTTTAAACTAAATGGTGTGGCTGCTATTGTTATGCCAAAATTAACTCTAATATCTGTACATGCATTTGCAAATGGAGGGTTACAACACATAGTGTTATATTTTTCGTAACAAATTTCTAGTTCTAGGAATGGTTTACCCCCCAATATAGTAAATGTCAACTCAACGGGCAAGAATATACATCTGTCTATATCTGCGCTTACGCTTCCCGTCATTCCAGGGATTAAACCTGAAACAGTCGGCACTCCGCCACTCTTAATCTCACTCCGCTTTAAACCATCGCCAGAGTAAGTATCAGTCGTAACCGTTGTGCCAATAACATTGCCATTCAAATCATAAGTATGAGTTACCTGGTTCCCTCCCAGACGCAACATACTCGTTATCTCACCCGCTAGGTTGTGCTGACTCTCAACCGAGCCCTGAGCAAAACCATAAGTCTGGTTACCAACCGCATCATAAGAATAAGTGCGAACAAACGATCCCGCACCACTGCCAGAAAATAAACAGGTTCAACTGTTTTTCTTGTCTCTAACAACTCATTCAATAATCTCAATTCAATCATAAGAGATAACGACCGTCATTTTAGTAAGTTAGGACCCCAAACCCGATTTCGTAAGCTACGCCTAGCTTATGAAACGAACCGGGTTTACCCTCATCGAACTCCTCGTCGTGATCGCGATCATAGCAATCCTCGCCGCTATCCTCTTCCCAGTTTTCGCTCAAGCTAAAAGCGCCGCCAAAAAAACCGTCTGCATCAGCAATGCAAAGCAGATGGCGCTTGCAATGACTCTTTACGTCGCCGACTATGATGACCGCCTCCCCGGCAAGTATTGGGGAGCAAGCCAACCGGGGCAACGCTGGCCTGTTTATACAATCCCAACGTACGCCAAAAACCGCCAAATCGCTTTCTGCCCCGATGCTCACGACCACCGCTCTGATTACGGAACCAGCGGTTGGCTCGCCGATTACATTTACGGCCTAACTCCCAACTATGGCCTCAACTATTGGTATCTCTCCGAAGGTGAACCAATCGCCTCCACCGTCGGCGTTTCAATGAGTGCAATTGCCGACCATTCCCGCACTGTTCTTCTTGCAGAAAGCACCTGGCTCAACGAAGCCGAACAACCCGATCTCGGCTACTGGATCGTCGATCCCCCATCACGTTGGATGGGTTCACCACCACTGAAATACAACAGCTACGGCTATGTCTGGCCCCGCCATAACAACCGAGCCGTCACCATCTTCCCCGATACCCATGTCAAACCGCTGCCCGTTACCGGAGGCGATGGCAGTCTCGCCGACGAAACCCTATGGGATCTCAAGTAAAGCCATCGACTTGGATACCCTGGCTCATCGCTGCGATTCTCGTCGCGGCAGGTGTTTTCGTCTGGCAATCTATCAACCCGCCAGATAAAGTCGATGAATCAGCCGTCGTAAAACCTGGTGCCAACGCTCCAACCGAGAACAACGATCTCGAAACTCTACGCCACATTAAAGAAATGAGCGGCAAAGAATCCCGCTGACATAACAAAAAGAGCCGGGGCGATATGAGTCGCCCCGGCTCTTTTTGTGAGCCGATCAAGCTTTCTTGCGGCGGCGAGCAAACGCTGCCATTGCACCAAAAGCAAGGACCGTCATCGTGGCTGGTTCCGGCACAGCATCGGTATAAACCTGACTGGATTGGTCAAGTTGCAAGCCGTAAACTTGAGCGTGTTGCGCACCCGAGAATGAAATTGAAAAATCAGTAATCGGTTCAGCGATTGAACTCAAATCCCACTGGAAAGCGTGAAGATTGTTGTAAAGATTTTCAGTACCCGTTGGCATATTGACTGTTCCAATAAATTGCTGAGCAAAAAGCGATCGGAAGTTTGCCGTAACGGACTGCGATCCACCGTTGTAGCTCAAAACAGCACCAGCATCGTTCCACAAGTCATATGTAGAAGCTTCGCCAATCTGAATTTGCAATACGAGTGTTTTCAAACCAGCAACTGGTGAGCTATCACGAACTGCAACCGTGCCACCAAAAGTGTTGGGCACAGTGCTAAATCCACCAAAGTAAAGGCTTCCTGTTGCGATGAATGGGCCACCACCTGCACCGTTTGCAACCTTTGCAAGCTGAGCATTTCCGCCAACATTGGATTCGATCGGTGCCGGCCATGGACCTGCGCCAGGGAATGCGCCATATCCAGGGTTAGAAGCTGCCGACAAATCGGTCCAACCATCGGTCTGCGTCACGCCACCTAAGTTAAGTGCAACCGGAGCGGTCGCGCCAACAGCAGTTTGTGCGTTCGCTGACGCCACAACCACTGTAGACAAAATCAGGGTCAAGGTCTGTTTGTTCATTGTGTTTCTTCTCCAAAAAATTTGGGATTGCTCCCACACAATCAGGATGCCTCCCATGTTTCCGGGGACCTGTTATCCCGGTTACTTATTAATTGCCTCACATAACCGAAAATGCCCTCATTCTTGACTAAACTAACGTAACATAGCAAAAATACTTTCAAAATATGCTGATTTCTTGCCTAAAATGACGAAATTATCTTCCGGCACCGAATGAGTCATCGGGCCAGTTTGAACAGCACAAACTTGAATGTAAAAGCCGGGAGACGTCAGTCTCCCGGGCTCCTCTCTAGTTAGCTAAATCAGTTTTTCTTGCGGCGGCGAGCAAACGCTGCCATTGCACCAAAAGCTAAAACCGTCATCGTGGCTGGTTCCGGCACAGCATCGGTATAAACCTGACTGGATTGGTCAAGTTGCAAACCGTAGAGCTGCGCGTGTTGCACACCCGTAAATGAAATCGAGATGTCAGTAATCGGTTCAGCGATAGAGCTCAAATCCCATTGGAACGCATGAAGGTTCTTGAAAATGTCTTCTTGACCCGTCGGCATCGCCACTGTGCCAACAAATTCCTTAGCAAAGAGTGAACGGAAGTTAGCCGTAACGGACTGCGATCCACCGTTGTAGCTCAAAACCGCTCCCGCGTCATTCCACAAGTCATAAGTCCAAGCTTCACCAATTTGGATTTGCAATACGACCGTTTTCAGATTCGCAGCAACTGTGCTGTCTTGCACCGCAAGTGTTCCGCCATTGTTGTTGATTGTCGAACTAAAGCCACCATAGTAAATGCTGCCGCTCGCCGCATAGGGGCCACCACCTGTGCCGTTCGATACTTTTACCAATCTTACATCGCCACCAACATTGGACTGCATTGCGCTGGGCCATGCACCAGTGCCGGGGAATGCGCCATATCCAGGATTTGCTACGGCCGAAACATCTGTCCAACCGTCGGTCTGTGTTACTCCACCCAAGCTCAAAGCCGTGGGAGCGGTAATGCCAGTTGCAGTCTGCGCGTGCGCCGAAGCCACAACCACTGTAGACAAAATCAGGGTCAAGGTCTGTTTGTTCATTTTGTTTTCCTTTCCATTCGAGGGGTTACGCCCCTCGCAAATAGAATGGGCCCCTC
>JAPUDU010000232.1 GCA_027492935.1 Fimbriimonadaceae bacterium | reverse complement strand
GGCGATCTGAACAGAGAACGATTTGCTTACCCAGAGATTGAAGGTAATTGAATGTGTGGAAGATTTCTTCGAGAGTTTTATCCTTGCCGGCGACGTATTGGATGTCGTCGAGGAGCCAGACATTGACGCCACGTTGTTGGCGTCGGAACCGTTCAATTTGGTTATTTTTGAGAGCGGTTACGAAATCTTCCATGAATTGAGCCGCCGTCACATACATGATGCTGTGATAGGGATCGCGTTCGAGGATTTCGTTGGCTATAGCGTGTAGTAAGTGAGTTTTGCCTAGTCCGCTGGGGCCATAAATGAATAAGGGGTTATAGCGTGTGCCAGGGGCGGATGCAATTGCTTTGGCTCCTCCGACGGCAAGGCGGTTGGATTGGCCGACGACGAAATTATCGAAGGATAGCCTTTCGATGGGTTTGAATCGACCGGGTTCAGAGGTTCTTGGTGTTACAGCGGCGACGGCGTGATTGTTTGTTGTTGGCCTTTGGCTGTTTGCGAGTCGGAGTTCAAGCTTGATGGGTCGATCAAGAGCAACCATGAGGAGGGCTTGAAGTTTATCGATGTATCGATCTTTCACCCAATCGTGAACGAAACGCCCTGGGGCATTGAGGACAGCACAATCTTCACGAAGCTCGATAGGTTCAAGGCGTTTGAGAAAACGCGTAAGAACGGTATCGGGTACGTGACCTTTGAGGTCTTTGAGAACGGTTTCCCAAGCGGTTTTTAAAACGACGAGGTCTTCGTGATCCATGAGCGTGTGCTGGTCTGACATTGTGAAAATCAAATCCCCAAAAGGGGCAAAGAAGTGGGCCGAGTATACACACGGGGCCGTCCGAATTTCAGAGATATTTACGGGCATTTTTAGATAATTTATATGTGCTCTGGGTTGAGCGAAAGTATTGTAGGCGGGCCGCCCGAACACTCCTGGCAAAGCGGGCAAAAAAACCAAATAAAATTTTGCATAAGACGTCCTGGACAACGTAGGCCGGGACTTTGGGCAAAAAATTCTAGTAGGAAATTGTCAAGAGTATGTTATGAGGTTGGATGAGTTAGACTGATCGAAATGTCGGCTCGAGTTTTGGCAGTTTTGGCGGGGGGAGCGGCCAGTTTTCAATCTTTGTTGGAGATTTCTCGCGGTTGCGATTTTGTTTACGCGGCTGACTCTGGTCAAGACGTTTGTTTGCGTCATGGTTTCCGGCCTCATGTCGTTGTTGGAGATTTTGATAGTTTAGGAGAGAGATTGGAAGGAGTCGATTATCGCGAGCGGATGGATCAAGATTTTTCTGACTGCGACAAGCTGTTAGCGGAAATAGCTCTGATCGGTGAAGTTGATCTTGTGATGGCGGGGTTGGAGGGAGATCGGTTTGATCATGTTCTCGCGAGCTTGGTGAGCATTGTTCGGAGCGGATTAAATCCACGAATATTGTTTCAACAGGGGTTTGGGCAGATTGTTCGGGCGGGCAGTTCTATGATGTTTGAAGGATCGCAGGGGCAGAACTTCTCCGTGGTGGGGTTAGGATCGGCAGTGATTTCGAGCCGTGGTGCGGAATGGGAAATGGATCATATGAATGTTTCGTTTGATGCAGGAGCTTCTTTAAGCAATGTGATGGGGGGTGAACGGGTGGAAATAGAGGTTCATGATGGGGTTGCGCTGGTGGTTTTAGATGCTGGAATCGTTAGCTGGGAGTGAATTTGATAGAAAAACTGAATGATTTGAAACGGATAACCTTTTGGAATTCGTCCAATAACCGATAGAATTAACAGGATCGGCAATTGATCTTTGCTCCTAGGAACTAGAAATGACAACCCCGAACGACATGACCGACCAAGCAACCGAAGACATATTGGATGCTGTAGATTCCACTGAAGAAACTGGTGATGAGGCGGGGGCACCGCTTGAAGAAGCCGTTGTTGCAGATGGCGGCGAGAGTACAGGATCGTTGAATCCTCGATTGATTGTTAAGCGCCAGGGCGTTGAAACGGAAGATGTCTTTGGATTTGTGGCACCAGCTATTATTGGTCGCTTTGATCCGAGTGTTGGCCCGATTGATGTTGACTTGGGCGGGATTGAGGAAGGCGGCTATGTTTCGCGCAAGCACGCTAAGATCACAGAAGCGGATGGGGTTTATTCGATTCACGACTTGGGTAGCAGTAATGGCGTTTATTTGCTCCGCGACGATGAGTTTCAAAGAGTTACAGAGAGTGAGTTAGCTGATGGCGATGAAATTGCCTTTGGAAATGCTCGCTTTATCTTTCGGTTGAGCTGATTAAGAAAATTGCCCCAGTTTCTTTTTAGAACTGGGGCAATTTTGTGTTTGCACGCAATCGAAATTAGACGATTTGAACGTCTTGAGGGCCTGATTGGAGCTTGCCGATGTCGGCGGCAGGTATTCCAGCATCATTAATGGCTTGGATTACTTCTTCAGCGGTATCGGGATCTACGACGAGCACCATTCCGATTCCCATATTGAATGCACGGTACATATCGGCATCTGGGATTTCGCCTAAAGATTGAATAGCTTCAAAAATAGGTAGCGGTTGCCAGGATCGTCGGTTAATTTTGGCTTGGACGTTTAGCGGCAGAACACGGGGCAAGTTATCGTAAAGCCCTCCCCCGGTAATGTGGGCAATGGCTTTGATACCGACTCCTTGAGAGAGAAGGGGGTAGACGGCGTTGAAGTAACACGTATGGGGCTTGAGGAGGGCGTCAGCGATCGTTGTCTCCGAATCGTTTGGCAAAGGATCACGGGCGCTCATACCGTGGTCGTTGAAAAGCACTTTACGGGCTAATGAGTATCCGTTAGTGTGGAGGCCGTTGCTGGCTAGGCCGATAAGGCGATCCCCGGCGACGATGGGGGGATGAGGCAATTTATGGGGTTCGTCGACAACGCCGACGATACTGCCGATGATATCGACTTCGCCATCGTGATAAACACCTGGCATCTCGGCTGTTTCGCCACCGATGAGAGCGCATCCGACAGCTTGGCAAGCTTCGGCGGCACCACTCACAACACTGTTGAAGATGGAACGCTCGAGTTGACTGCAACCAAAGTAATCAAGGAAAAAGAGGGGCTTTGCCCCTTGGCAGAGAATATCGTTGACGCAGTGATTGACGATGTCATGGCCAAGACCGGAATAGTCACCGGTGAGTTGGGCAACTTTGGTTTTTGTGCCAACGCCATCAATGGAAGTGACGAGGACAGGACGTTCGTAACCAGGGAATGATCCGTTGAACATTCCACCGAATCCACCGATTCCTCCAAGGACATTTTCGTTGTGGGTTTGGGCGATTGCCTCTTTAACCGACTCAAGTGATGCTTGAGCTTCTTCGATATTTACTCCGGAGGCGGTGTAGCTTTGGCCCGAATCCATGGGTACGAATGTACCCCTGTGAACGGTTCAGGTGACCCAAAGTTCCCCTCTGCCTGTTTTGTTTGGGTATTGTTTCGGTTGAGTGAGACGTTAGCTCAGCGGTAGAGCAACGCCCTTTTAAGGCGTGGGTCCAGGGTTCAAATCCCTGACGTCTCACCAAATAAAATTTCGGCCCGATCTCAATCCTTGAGAATCGGGCCGATTTTGCTTATGAACGGAAGAAAATCTTAGATGATTTTTGCGAAATCTTCAAAGTCATGCCGGTGATGAGGGAAGCCTTCTTCGGCTGGTCGACCCATTGCAACAAGAGCAGGAATTTGAACGTGGTCGGGGAGTCCAAAGAGTTCTTTGACTTTTTGAGGATCAAATCCAAGCATTCCTGAAGTCGCATATCCTTGAGATTGCGCTTGGAGCATGAAAAAGCCCATAAATGTGTACGCCTGAGCGCGGCCCCACCAGTGGAAGTCGGCTTCTGAATAGTTGGCAAAGTGGTCGCGGACTTGCTGGGCAACTTCTGCTTCTCTTTCCTTCATTCCAGGATGGATTGTATTTTCGACATTCTCAATTGTGTCGGTCATGTCGGTATAGATAACAAACGTTACTGCAGATGCACCAACTTGGGGTTGACCGTAAGCTGCAGCCATTAACTTAGCTTTGGTTTCGGGATCCTTAACGGCTATTACGCGCCAAGGTTGAAGGTTCCAAGGGGAGGGGGCTAGTCCAGCGGTTGTGATGAGATCACGAATGACTTCATCTGAAATTGGTTCATCGGTATATTTACGAATCGATTTGCGGGCAAGCGCAGACTGCTTGACTGTGAGTTCTTGTTCCATCTTTTAGCATGATACGCCTATTTTTGAGAATTGTGTACGTTGCGTTTCGTAATTGTGAAAAAAGACTTATTCAGCGTTGAATCGTGATGGTGCCGGGTGAGCCTTCTGTGCCTTTGATTGTGATGGCGATCGGGATGAATTGTTTGATAACCCAGGCGATTGTTTTGAGTCGCTTGGTGATGTTTGATGTTGTGTATGTTGTTGGGCCATCGGCGAGGCATGCCGGAATGAGAAGTTGGTCGGCCAGATAAGGGTCGACGGTGGCAGTGGTTTGGGTGAAGTGGATAAATTCTTGCCAGGCTCGGTCGATAGTTTCGGTGATTTGTCCTCCACGGTTCCAGCAAGCAGATGCTGATCCGAAACCGTGCTCAAATTTGATCCAGAAAGTGATGCTGATACCGGGTTCGGGGCCAGATAATTCGATTTGTTCGATTTGGTCGCCATAGCCGGCATCTTGGAGGAGTTTGAGGGATTTGGTGGTGGCATCGGCGAGAACTTGTGAGTGGGTATCGCAGGCACTAATCCGTGCCCCGGCGGCAACGACACCTCCGCGCTTAGACCAATCAATCGCATTGATAGCTGATGGCTCAATTTCAATCAGAATGTGCCCGCGTCCGGCGTAACCGAATCCAGCTTGGTGGATGTGGGGGAAGATACCAATGCCTTGAGCGTGGTGAGCGGGGATTGTAGTGAGCTCAAACGCATCGAAGGTGAGGGTGTTGTTATTGTGGGTTTCGCCGTGGAGCTCGATACTAGAAAATGCTCCGCATCGGGCGAGAATAGGGGCAAGGCATTCGGCGATGACGATTGCGTTACCCGGAGAACGCCCTGAACCTGATCGGCTGATGTCGTGGGAGAAATGGATTGGTCGAGGTAGGAACTTTGGTTTGAATTCGAGCTTTTTCGAGCCAATCTCGGCACCAAAGGTTTGGGCGTTGCAGGCGTTGATAAGAGCTTGGAGAACAGGAAAATCTTCGGCGGAGATTCCCGGTTTGCGGGTTGCGCCTCTTATTGAGTCTATGACGAGGGGCTTTTGAGTGAGAGCACTCATACAGAGTGCAGTTCTGAAAAGAGCGCCTCCTCCTTCACCGTGGCTCCCGTTGAGGAGGATTGGATCTTCGGTTGTCCGCATGGGGACTAGATTTTGAGTTTCCAGATGAGGAACTCAAGGACTTTAATGGCGTAAGCCATGCCTACAAGCACCAAAACGAACAGGATGATTTCGTTGTATGGAATGGCACCGGAATCGATCGATGTTGCTTTGCCAACTTCGGTATCTTTGGTTAGGAGAACGGTTCCTTTTACGCTATCGACAGCTTTGAGAGCGCTTTGAATACCTTCGGCGAGAACGGGTCGGAGGACAATGTAACCAGCAGCAACGCTGAGGGCGACAATCGGCATAAACAACTTGTATTTATGCTTTTGATGCTCATTGTAAATGACGCATTGACGACATCGCTCGGCCTTTGCAGCGGCGCTCAGTTTGTTATTTTTAGGGATAAATTTAGATGCGGCAACGAGATCGTTGGAGAGGGTTTGACCTTCTCCCATTTTGCCTTCCATTGCGTTTTTGATAACGCTTTCTTCGCACATGCACCCGACGCGTTCTTTCCAGCAGGTCCTTTTTGCATGATAGATGGGGCATCGTTCGCGGACGAATTTACGGCAGTACGGTAACTGCCAACATTTTCCGAGGAAGACATCGCGAACATCGCGTTCTTCTTTCATGCCTTTGCCGTATTTCATTTGTTCGGCTTTGGCACCCTCTTTCATTCGAATGCGGCTTTTTTGAACAACATCTGCGACAACAAGAATCAGTCCAACAAATGCGGCTGGATAACCTGCGGCAGAAAGGTAAGTGATTGCGTTGGATTGCAGTTCATTTCCAGCGCCGTTAAGAATTCCGGGCATATACCAGCTCATTAGAGCCATTGCTAAGCCAATAATAAGGAGAATTGGTCCAGCGATTTCTTCTCCCCAGAAAAGCCAAGCAACTCCCAAGCTTGTAGCGAGTAGGCCCCATAGAGATCCTTGACGAAAATACTCTTGAACTTGAATAGCTTTTGCGAGTTCGTCGCCCGATGCAGAACCACCACTAAAGACTTGATAAACCAGAATCAGGATTGAGGCTATAGCAACTAGCCCGCCCCCGTAAAGGAGCAACTTGCACACTGAATCCATAAATCCTGAAATGGAATCACTTACGACGTTGCTGTTGTAACTTGGGGGATCGGGCCTTGCCATCTTGGTTTACATCATTTTTTGACGCGTTCTAGGTAATCGCCGGTTCGAGTATCTACTTTGACAACTTCCCCTTCTTTGACAAAGAACGGCACGTTGATGACAGCTCCGGTTTCGAGAGTTGCTGGTTTGCCGCTACCGCCGGTGACGGTATCTCCTTTGTGTGTTGGGTCGGTTTGAACGACTTCTAGCTCAACAAAATTGGGTATTTCGTATCCGATCATTTCATCGCCGACTCGGATAGCCAAGACTTCCATTTCTTCTTTAAGAAACTTTGCTTGGTCACCGAAGACGGATTCGCTGACGGGAAGTTGTTCGTAAGAATCAAGATCCATGAGGATTAACTCTTGGCCTTGACGATAAAGATACTGAAAGTTCAGTTTTTCCAAAAATGCATCGTCGAATTTTTCTCCTGATCGGAAAGTTTTTTCGATTGTCGCACCGGTTTTAAGCCGCTTCAGCTTGGTGCGTACAAATGCTGGTCCTTTGCCAGGTTTAACATGTTGGAAATCTACAATTTGATGAATTTCTCCATCAATGTAGAATGCTACGCCGGGCCGGAAGTCGCTTGTATCAATTGCCACAGAATGTCCTCTTTGAACTGAATTTCAATGTTACTCTATCAGGGGGTTTTGAGTTTAGAACTTGCCAAGTGGATTCACGGGTTTTCCGTTTATACGTACTTCAAAGTGAAGGTGGGGGCCGGTACTGTTTCCGGTTGAGCCAACGGCTGCGATGCGGTCGCCGGTTTTAACGGATTGCCCAACTTTTGAATAGAGGCGACTACAGTGTCCGTAAAGGGTTGATACACCGCCACCGTGATCAATAACGATGGTGTTACCGTAACCTCGGATGTAAGAAGCGGTAATGACTTTGCCAGATCCGGCCGCTTTAATAGGGGTTCCGGAAGGTGAAGCGAGATCAATTCCTGTATGCATTTTTCGTCCACCGCTGATTGGGTGGTTGCGGTATCCGAATGTACTGGACATTCGCCCGCCGACGGGGCGGATAAATTTTCCGTTGAAAATGGGGACGGAGCCAGCCGATTTTGCTTGGATAGCTGCGATGGCGGCTTCCAATTTATGGCTTTCTTGCTCCATGACGGCCAACTGGTCTTCGAGTTCGTCTTCTTGAGCTTTGAGGACGGAGAAGAGTAGTTTCTTTTTGGCGCGGACGGTTTGGAGCTCGGCAAGTTGCTGTTCGTGCTTTTTGGCGAGTTCAGCTACTTGAATGACTTTTAAGTCTCTTTCTTTCTTTTTTGAAAGAACGGTGTCTCGCAAGACTCGGGCTTCGTTGAAGATTGTTCGGTCGTGATCGGCGATTCTCTCAAGGAGAGCTTTTCGGGAAGCGAGGTCACTAAGATTTTCAGATTCGGAGAGAACCGCTATGGGTGAGGAGTCGCCTTGGACATAGATTGCTCGGATTCTTTGAGCTACTTTTGACTTGATTTGATCCAGTTTTTCGGCTTGTACACGGAGCTCGGTAGCTAGGCGTTGTTGTTCTTTTTTATTGAGGATTAAATCTCGTTCGGTTTTTTCAAGCTTTTCTTCGACGGCCGACATTTGGTCATCAACTACATGGACTTGATCCATTGCGTTGCCCGCTTCATTTT
>JAPUDU010000231.1 GCA_027492935.1 Fimbriimonadaceae bacterium | reverse complement strand
TTATCCAGCGTTAAACCACATGTCGCAAACGCCGACACAACCTCAAAAATCGCCTCATCCATCGACCAACTCGGATGAGTCAACGTAATCAACCACGAAGCCGTCAACACCGCAAACAGGGATATCGTCAGCACCGCCGCCGCTTTCCGAATCATCTCACCCGGAATCGCTTTCCCCCAAACCACCGGAGTCGAACGCCGCCGCACATATGCGTTCAGTGCCAAGACCATAACCACAAATGTCCCCGTTGTAATTCCGCCCCCCATCGAAGCCGGAGCGCACCCAACAAACATCAGCGTGATCATTAACAAAACCGTGCCTGGTTGCAAGTCGCCTAATCCCCCAATTGCCGAATACCCTGCCGTCCGGCAACTAATTGATTGAAAAACCGATAGCCCCGCCGCTTGCCCAAAATCCATCTGATCAAACTTTCCACCCGGCACCGATTCCCCCACAAAGATTGCAACTGCCCCCCAAACCACCAAGCTCACCGCAACAATTGCCGTCAATTTCGTATGCAACGAAATCACCCTTCTCCGCCAATGCGTAATCACATCAAACAGCACCGGGATCCCTAATCCACCCAAGAAAATTAAGCCCCCCATTATCCCCAAACTCACGCCATCAGCCGGAAACGCATATCGGCCGTTAAACAAATCAAACCCTGCATTGCAGAAGCTTGAAACAGCATGGAACATTGCAAAAAACGCAACATAACCCGGCGATTTGTCCGCCAAAATCCCGCTACTGCTCCAATGCAAAAATAAGAGAAACGCCCCCACACTCTCTATTACCAATACCGTCACAAAAACTCGGATCGTCAATTGAACAATCCCCCCTAAGTTCAACAACCCTAGCGCATCTTGTAACGCCATCCGATCAGTCAGCAAAATACTTCGCCCAATCAACCGAAAGACCAAAATAGCCAAAACCATGTAGCCGACCCCACCCATCTGGATCAACAACATTAACACCACCTTCCCGGTAGGCGTCAAATCCACCGCTGGAGTAATTGTCGAAAGGCCAGTAACCGTCAACGCACTCACCGATGTGAAAAGAGCTTCATCATATTCAATGTGACGAGTTGTAGAAATCGGCAAACTCAGCAAAATCGTGCCCGCAAAAATAAATGCGAACAAACCCATAATCAGCCGCACCGAAACCGGAACTTTGCGCTGAAGGCTCGCCCGACTAGATGTGATTACTGAGTTTGAGAACCGCTTCATCCGCTCCTATCACGACCAAAAAATCATCTTCACGTAGCACTGTCGATTTCTTCGGCGTCGGTATGACGTTCGAACCCCGTTGCAACGCCACCACACTCAGCCCAAACCGACCTGCAATGTTCGAGTCTTCAAGGCTCATATTCACGAGCGCTCTGGGCACCTGTACCTCACTCACCCGATATCCCGGACAAAGCATCATTTGGCCAACTACCGCAGGGGAAGTAATCATTGTCGCCAACCGCTCACCCGCTTCAAACTCTGGCAATACAACTCGGTCAACTCCAACTTTCAACAAAATATCCCGCTGTATCTCTGTCGTTGCTTTGCAAATAACCGTCTTCACCCCTAACGATTTCAACGCGACCGCCGTCAACAAATTTGCTTCAAAGTTCGTCCCAATCGCCACAATCACCGTCTGGTAACTGACAATATCGATCTCTTTCAGAGCTTCTTCATCGGTTGAATCAAGCGCCAATGTCTGAGTTATCAGGTGCGAGTACCGCTGAACATAGCTCTCATCACGGTCAATCCCTAAAACGGTATGCCCAGCTTCAACCAAAGTCCGAGCCACACTCGTCCCAAACCGCCCCAAACCAATGACGGCGTACTCCTGACGCGATTCCCCCGATTTCCGACCAAATTTCATCATGACTAACTAGGCTTCTAACGCATAAACTACCTGAGCGGATGCGTTGCCCATGCGATTCCACCTGGAAATGCCTACTTGCTCTGCCCGATTATTTGCAACCGCAATATCTCTCAATCGAAAACCACAAATGCAAACTTCACAACTGATGAACAAAAATCCCCAATTCAAACCTACCCGAACCCCCTCCGGTAATATGCCCCAGTGAAACGACCGCTCGTCGTCATTGGGGCCGGGGCCACCGGAATAATCGCCAGCTACAAAGCGGCGATGGATGGCGCAACCGTACTGCTACTCGAAAAAACCGACCGAATCGGCACAAAAATCCTCATCTCCGGCGGAGGCAAATGCAACATCACCCACGACGGCCCAATCAACTCCGTCCTCAAAGCCTTTCGCAAAAACGAAGCTGATTTCATCCGACCATCCTGCTTCCGGTTCACAAATCAAGATATCCTCAATATGCTCACCGAGCGTGGGCTCAACGTTTACACCCGCGAAGACGGCCGAATTTTCCCCGTTGACCAAACCGCCAAAGATGTTGCTCGCATCCTCCACACCTACCTCCAAGATGCCAACGTCCATATCAAATTTGAAGCTCCTGTCACCGAAATTCTTGCCCCCGGAGGAAAAGTTGAAGCCGTCCGTCTCGGCGATGAAACTATCCCCACAAACCATGTCATCCTCTGCACCGGCGGTTCCAGTTTCCCAAAATCAGGCACGACTGGCGACGGCTATGTGTGGGCGAAATCCATCGGACACACCATCGTCCCCATCCTCGCCGCCCTCGCCCCCGTTGACCTCCCTCTCCAAAATCTCCAGATAAAAGCCGGGGTTCCCCTTCGCGACATCATCCTCAAAGCCCGCGTCCAAAACAAAGTCATCGCCCAATGGCGTGGCGATATGCTTTTCACCCACACCGGTTTAACTGGCCCCTGTGTACTCGGCATCACGCGCGAAATCAGCGACCATTGGCAAACTGAACCCGCCAAACTCGAAGTCGATCTCATACCTGACCTCAACTTCGAACAAATTCAAACCCGCCTCACTCAATTCAAAAACGAACGACCTGGTAGCCAAATAAGGCCATTCATCGAGCAAAAAACCACCCGAGGCATCGTTCCCCGTCTCCTCGCAACGGCAGAAATCGGTGAAGAAGATATTAACCAGCACATCACCAAAAAGCAAATCAACATCCTCACCCAAACTCTCAAAGCCTGGCAACTCGGACCAGTCAAAGAAGTCCTTCTCGACCGAGGCGAAGTAGTCGCCGGTGGCGTGGATCTGGATGAAGTCGATCCCCATACGATGCGCTCCCACAAAGTCCAAGGCCTTTACCTCGCCGGAGAAGTCCTCGATATCGCCGGCCCCGTCGGTGGATATAACCTCCAAGCGGCTTGGTCAACCGGTTTTGTTGCCGGAGAAACCGCTGCCGCTGACTGGCTCACATAAAGTTCGCGACTTCCCATAAGCCCGTCGCTACAGCATCTCCACGACTAAACAAATAGCTCACTTAACCAAGATTAAACCAATAAACTCATCTTCAAATCCTGGTATCCTGATATGACAATGAATGATGTGGTGCTCCTTGGCAAAGCCCTCTCCGACCCCACCCGCGTCCGGATCATCTACGCCCTCATGCACTCCGACCTTTGCGTCTGTGAAATGGTCGATTGCCTCGAACTTGGGCAAAGCACGCTTAGTAACCACCTCCAAACCATCCGACAGGCCGGAATTGTCGAAACCACCCGCCGCCACAAAATGGTCAACTATGCGCTTTTCCCCGAAGCAAAAGCCGTCATCGAACCCATTCTCAAAAGAAGTGCCGAAGCCCTCGCCTGCGACAAACGCCTACAACGCGACCGCAACCGTATTGATCAACGCCTCAAATTCCGAACCAACGGAATCTGCGATCTCGGCCCCGGTCAACTCGACCAACCCAATCCAATCCGCGATTTAATCGAAAGCACAAAACCATGAAGCAAACAACACGAACCGTGCTTCTGGCCCTCGCCGCCGCAACGACAATCTCGTTAACGCACGCACAGAGCCAAAGCACACAAACACCGCCCATTGCGGTCCCGACGTGAACCGGATGACCCGGTGAAGGGGGGTTCCTCAGTTCGGGGGACATAACAAAAAAATGGACATTCTCAGCCCGCTTAGTCGATTTCGATGTCGAACGAGCCCGGTACCGATTTACCGGCATGTATCGTGTGGACGATCGTATGCAAATCGGTCTCGAATTCAATCCCGCGGCGGGAGAGATTGGCCCACTTCTCAATTACATGGTGCATACAGAAACAGAGTCCATGCCCATGATCAATTTCGGAACGTCAAGCGACCGAATCGGAACCCCAGCGGGTGTGCAAAGTTACTACTTCACATTCGCCAAAACACTCGATTCCCGTGTCGTACCCTACGTCTCCCTCAACTATTCCGAGTACGAACAACGCTTCAACTTCCCGTTCGGAGCCAGCTTCTACCTCCACAACAACTGGTTGCTGATGCCAATGAATGATGGCCGCAAATCCCACCTACTGCTGACCTACCGTCAACCCAGCCAAAGCATATCTCTGATGTGGGTGTGGTTCAAACACCCTGGTGTGAGCTTTAGCTGGCAATTCTAAACCAAAGGAAAAGATAAATGATCACAACCTCTCTCGCCCTAATAATCTTGAGCCATCAAGATCAACCCGTCGACATCCCAAAAGCCGAGCTTGCCAAGTCGGCTCCGTGCGTAATCTGCAATGCAAACGGAGAAAGCCATGGCGACGAAAAACCCGCCGCTGGTGTCAAGTACAAAGGCAACACTTACTACTTCTGTAGCACCAAAGAAGTCGCCACATTCAAAGCCGACCCCGAAGCATTCATGCCGCCAGTTCTCCCTCGAACCATGCCTAAATTCGATCTCATGGACACCGCCGGAAAAGCATGGAACGCCGAAGCAATGAAAGATAAAGTTGTCCTCGTCGATTTCTGGGCAACTTGGTGCGGCCCATGCAAAGAGATGAAGCCGATCATCGAAAAAACCCATGCTGAATTCTCCAAAAAGAACTACGAAGTTCTCAGCGTCAGCATCGATGAGAAAAAAGAAACCCTCACCGGATTTCTGAAAAAGAACACATTCAAAAACCCCGTTCTGTTTGATTCAACTCAAACATGGTCAGAGTGGAAAGTCCGCGTAATTCCCGCGTTCTTTGTTGTCAAAAATGGTCAAGTCGTCGATCAATGGGTCGGCAAAAAGTCAGAAAAAGAAGTGCGGGCGATTGTCGAACCCCACCTCGAAAAATAATCTCATTCACGCGGGCCAAGTTCAACAAAACCTTGGCCCGCATAACATCATCTAATCGTGCAAGGCAACAATTAAGTCAGCCGTGTATTTCCAAGCATCTAATGCTTCCTGCGAGCCAGCTATATCCAAACTCGGTTCAATTCCTCCGAGCCACGCCCCAGCGCACTGAGCCACCACCGAATAAAGCTCCTTGTGCGTAAGTAATCCGATGGACTCCTCAAGTTCAACTGGGCGACCCGTCATCCACCAAACTACTGCGCATCGCCATATCCAAAGCGCTTCCTCCTCAACCCCAAGCCGCTCACCCATACAAACTGTGAATGACTGCAATGCATCAATCTGGTCGCGGTCTTCACGATCCGCCACCAAACTCCGCAAAAGCTCAGCTCTCGTTTTCTCCAAGAACATCCTCCGGTATCGCGCTCAAAGCGGGTTTCGGTTGTGGAACAACCGCAATCAAAGCCGCCAAAATCTCATCCGAAAACGGCAAAATCTTGATATTGCCCATCCGGTCAACCGCTTCATCCGCCGGAATCTGCTCCTGATCCATGATCTCTTCCATGAAAAGAATGGCTTCATGCGCATCTAGCAAACTCGCGTTACCGCGCTCCATCGAAACTCGAATTGATTCCTTGGCTTCGTTCTCCAATTCTAAATCTGCTGGTTCTACATCACCCGGAAAAGCATCCATCAACAATACAAATGTCTTCCAAGTTGCCACATCCCCTTCCATCCCCATAAACTCGCCCATCTTCACCACCCAATCTCGAATCCGCACATAACGCAACCAAACCGGATTCTCCGCCCCCAGCGATTTCATCCGTTCGATTTCTGCGCGTTCAATATCAAAGCTCATTTCCACCATTCTCCCGGATTAACTCCAAAACCAAACAGGTCTCCCGAATCTCCTCCGAAGTTGCCGTTCGCGGATCAAGCCAAATCTGGCCCGATTCCGTCCTCCCCACCACTCCTGCCGTCCGCAGGCGTTTCGCCAATTCCCCACTTCCCGTCCCCAAACCAAACCGCCATGTCGGCACCCCAATGCCCGGGAAAGAACCTCCACCCAGCTCGGTCGTAGCTTCGCCGATCTCACCCCGCCCCCAAGCCTTTTTCAGCTTCTCACAATCCCCTTTGATATCTTTCAGCTCTCTTATGCAGGTTCCCCAGATCGGAACTTCTGCCTCACGACCTTCAAAGTAAAGTCGGAGCGTTGCTTCTAATCCCGCCAAACACAACTTATCAATCCTCAGTGCCCGCGCCAAAGGATGGCGTTTACACTGATCAATCATCGACGTCGAACCAACTAAGATCCCCGCTTGAGTCCCGCCCAAAAGTTTGTCCCCGCTCGCCAAGACCAAATCTGCCCCGACTTCTACTGCTTCCCGCAAAGTTCGCTCCTTCGGCAAACCAAACCGAGTCGTATCCACCAAGCACCCACTCCCCAAATCATCAATCATCACCCACCCCCGCGAATGAGCCAACGCCGCCAATTCTTTTGGTTCCGGTTGACCAACAAATCCAACCTGCGCAAAATTGCTCTGATGACACCGCAGAAACGCTCCCGGTTCATCCCCCATTACTGACTCAAAGTCCCGCAAGTGAGTCTTATTCGTACAACCAACCTCCACCAAATCACAGCCCGACATCTTGATAATGTCCGGCATCCGAAAATGCCCACCAATCTCAACCATCTGCCCCCGCGAAAGCACAACTGGGCTACCGGCACAAACTGCCGAAAGCGCCAATACCACTGCCCCCGCACAGTTATTCACGACCAAAGCATCTTCTGCCCCTGTCAAGTTCTGGAGTAGCCAACGAACGTGGCTTTGCCGATCCCCTCGCTCACCAGAATTCAAATCAAATTCAACGGCTGAATGATTCTCACTCGCTGCTCGAACCGCCTCCGCTGCCTCATCCGCAAACCGCGCGCGACCCAAACCTGTATGCAGAACAACCCCACTCAAATTGATAACTGGCCGCAAACTTGGCCCCACAAGATCAATAAACTCTTCCCGCGCGTCACGCTCAAAATCCCCACCCAAACTCACGGCTTTTCTTGCCGCAAAAACCGCATAACTATGCAAATCTGGGTCGTCATTGATCTGCCGTGCTAATTTGTCTACGCTTGGCGGCCTTACAGACCCCGATTCATTCTCATTTGCTCGTCCTGCCACTGCAACCTCAGTCTATCTCACTTCGGTATATTTGTTAAACATGACGTATAACGCACCTCCTGGTATGGGGCCCAAAAAGAAAGGCACCAACCCACTTATTTGGATTTTTGTTGCTCTCGGTGCTTTTTGTTGTATCGGCATCATCGCATTTGGTGGCATGACAATGGCTGTCATGAATCAGACAAAAAATCTCATGCCGTGTATGTTCACAATGTCCACGCTCAACAGATCAATGAGTGAGTACGTTAAAGAAAAGAATAAGTATCCTTCTGCCGCGACTTGGCAAGATGACCTCGCTCCGTATTACACAAAGGAAAAAACAAACTTTGCCGACGAGTTCAAAGATGCACCTGGACCATTCAAAGACTGGGGAGACATTGCCGACATCAACGCGGAAATGGAATGCAACACATCCGGTGCCCCATCAACCGTGATTGCTTTTAACCCGGAACTTTCGGGCAAAAAACCCGCCGATTTCAAAGACCCCGACACAATCATGTTCTTCGAAACTCCGAAAACTGGTCGTAATGTCGCGGCTAAGCCTGAAGCATTAAAATTCAAAGATGCACCCAAAATGATGGGCTCTCCCCGTGGTTGGTATCAAATGAACATTGACGGCGATATGGTTGTCGTCGATGAGAAAGGCGAGATTAAGCACGTAGACATCACAGCCGAATAGGACAAAGTGAACCGAAAGCCTAAGGTACCGTCAAGATTACTGGTGATCTGCCGTATAA
>JAPUDU010000230.1 GCA_027492935.1 Fimbriimonadaceae bacterium | reverse complement strand
AAACTTCTCAAAAACAACATTCGTGGGTGGCAACCCAGCCGGCTTGAAATGAATCATCGCCAACTCGCCATCCTGCTTCACCCCTATAAAAATTTCAAGCGTTCCTGCTTGTGTCTGAATTGTTTGCTTAAGCCAATCTAAACTCGTGTCCCCACCAACCGGAGCAGCGCTAGCAACAACCCCCTTCAAACCATCTGGCTTCGCCCAAGCTTGCAGATAACTAGCATATGCCTCGTCCGGCAATCCCGCTTCGGGCGGCAACCCTACAAAACCTTCATAACCCTTAAATTCATAGTAGCTTTGATCTCGATGACTCACATACAAAATCCGATCTTTCGTCTGGAAGAACTCCCCTTTCACTCCCCCCGTTTCAAAACGCAAGTATTGATAATTCGGAGTCTGGTAACTCAGCGATACATTAATCTTTTGGCCCAGACTTTCTACGCGATAAACAACACTCCTATCCGACGCCGAACTCAAAAACTGAGTGAGACGCTCTGAAGGAGTCTGCTGCACAGCGGTCAAAACTGCAAGGATTACTGCCGTCATCACTCCCCCCATCATGGCAGATACTCCAACACTATTATCAGGTTTTTTCGGGCACTGTTAAGGAACATACGAAGTGAGGAAGAGCTATGGCTGAGTCAAAATACGTCATTTTCAAACTAGAGGGAGAGCGATACGGCATCCCAATTGATAGAGTTGAACAAATTCTAAACAACCAAAATCCCACCCGGATCCCTCGAACCCACAAAATGGTTCTCGGAGTCTTCGAACTCCGTGGTGAAACTCTCGCTGCCGTCGACCTCAGAACAAGGCTCGATTTTGCCCCTCAACAAGGCGACGCCAACTACATCATCGTATCCGGGTCATTCGGTCGAACCGCTCTCCGCGTCGATACTGTCGATGGAATTGAAGACTTCGATGACGCTGATATTGATGAAAGTCCAGAAATGCTTAAAGACACCAACGATGCATTTTTCAATTCAATTGGGCGCAAAAAAGATCAACTCACTGTCCTTCTCGATACCGAACATTTGCTCCCCAAAGATATCGCCAAAGCCGTGAGCAAAGCCCATAAAGCCGCTGCATAACTAAGACTCGTTACCCTGCCTCATGCCAGCATCAGGCAGGGAACCTGAAATAGCCTCTCAAATACCCGCTAAAACCGACTCCGCCATCGCCAAAGCCGCATCAACCGCCGAAACATCCTTGCCGCCCGCCGTCGCAAAATCTGGTCGACCGCCGCCACCGCCACCTGCTGCTTTCGCAACCTCACGAATCACATCCCCGGCCTTTGCTCCTGATTTCTGAGCTGCTTCACCGACTTTGCAAACAAACGTCACCTTGCCATCTGCAACATTGCTAACCAAAGCCACCGCATCCGGCTTACCGTCAACCAGACGATCCGCTGCCAACTTTGCCTCCGCTCCATCCGCATCCACTAACTTTTGGATGCGTAAAAGAACAGCCCCAATCCGCTTATCCTCAGAAACTGCTTGACCCGCTCCTTGCTGAGCCATTTTTTCGCGCTTCTTCCGTTCCTCACGCAAAGTCTCCTGCAATTTCTCAACCGCATGAGCCAATTCTCGAGGCTGAGCTTTCAATTTACTTGCCGCTTCATGAATCAATGTCTGTTGATCGTGAACCCAATCAAATGCAGGCAAACCTGTAACGGCCGTAATCCGACGAACACCCGAAGCCGCCGAAGCCTCATGCAGAATCTTAAACATGCCAATCTCACCCGTCGACCCAACATGCACACCGCCACAAAGTTCACGGCTAAATGAAGGCTCACTCGGCGGCATCCCTCCTACTTGAACAACCCGTACTCGGTCGGCATATTTTTCGCCAAACAACGCCATCGCCCCCATCGCCCGTGCTTCATCAATCGGAGTATCTGCGTAAGTAATAATAGGCGAACTTGCCAATATCTGCCGATAAACAATCGCTTCAACTTGCGCGATCTGCTCAGGCGTCATGGCTGCTCCGTGCGTAAAATCAAACCGCAAAATCTCATCATTCACAAGCGAACCGGCCTGCGTAACATGAGTTCCTAAAGTATCCCGCAATGCCGCATGCATCAAGTGCGTTGCCGTGTGGTTGCGTGTAATAGCTCGTCTGCGCTCTACGTCAACGAATGCCTTAACAGATTGATTAAAGTAAATTTCATTCAACCGCTGAACCGCCTGATCTTGGCTCAGACCCGTCGCCCCTTCACCCGATTCCGGCTTCACAACATGAACAAAAATCCCGTCCTGTTTAGTCACTTCCACCACGCGAAGTCTAAAACCATCACCCACGATCACGCCCGTATCGCCAACTTGACCGCCGCTTTCTGCATAAAACGGAGTGGATCGCAACGCCAAAACAAACTCGTCCGTCGCTACACCTTCATCAACAATGGGGTGCGCTCCCGAAATCTCTGTCTCCGCTTCAGTAGTTGAATAACCCAAGAATTCTGTGGCCTCGGGCTGAATCTCGGTTGCAAAAACAAGCACCCCAACCCCGCCGTAAACCGTGTCCATCCCCGCACTCGCCCGACTACGCTCCTGCGCTTCCGCCATCGCCTCGCGATAACCTTCAACGTCAACCGAAACCCCCGCTTCCTCACAAATCTCCTGCGTTACTTCAAGTGGGAACCCAAAAGTATCGTAGAGTTGGAATGCGAAATCGCCCGCTACCGGGGTGGAACTGGCTCGCTCTCCAGACTTCCAATGCGACAGATGGCTAAGCAAAATTTCTGTCCCCGCATCCAACGTCCGCCGGAACAAAGCCTCCTCATTCCGCAAAGTCTCCAAAATTGTCGCTCGGCGATCCGCCAGCTCCGTGTAATGACCGCCCATCTCCTCAATCAAAACCGATGCCAACTCAAAAAAGAACAACTCGCCAAACCCCAGCGTCCGAGCCCCCTTCAAAACCGCTCGACGAATCAAGCGCCGCAACACATAACCTCGACCATTATTCGCCGGTAAAACCCCATCCGCAATGCAGAAACAAGCACCCCGCAAATGGTCAGCAATAATCCGCATTGCTCGTGTCACTTCCGGCGAAGAATTGTATTCTTTGCCCGAAAGGTGCACTAATCGACGAAGTATCGGCTGAAAGGCTTCGGTGTCATAAACCGATTTAAGCCCCGACAAAACCATTGCCGTGCGCTCAAGCCCCATACCGGTATCAATGCTAAGAAAAGGCAAATTCGGCATCCCGGTTTTTTCATAACCCTTTTCCGGGCGCGCAGAATCACGCAACGCCCCTTGCCACTCATACTGAATAAAAACGTCGTTCCAAATCTCAACCCAACGCTTCGCGTCATCATCAGCCAGCCAATCTTCCGTGGAATATGCTCCTGTCGGCATCGGATCATCCGAAGTCCAATAGAACATCTCACTGTTCGGCCCGCAAGGCCCCGGAGGGCCCTTACTAAACGCCCCTGCTGGCCAATAATTTGTTTCTTCCCCTAAACGAAAAACTCGTGTTGTCGGGTCAATTCCAACCGACCGCAAGTGCATTGACCACCGGTCATACGCCTCTTCGTCGGTCTCAAATACTGTAAATGAAAGTCGCTTCGGATCAAGCCCCAGCCACTCGGGATCAGTCATAAATTCCCACGAATAATCAATGGCTTGAGTCTTAAAATAATCGCCAAAACTGAAATTGCCTAGCATCTCAAAAAACGTGAGATGGCTCGCATTCCCCACTTCATCAATATCCCCTGTTCTAAAACACTTTTGCGCCGTTGTCAACCGCTGGCTGGGCGGCTCAGATACACCTCGAAAATACGGCTTGAACTGAATCATCCCCGCGCCATTGAACAAGAGTGATTCATCCAATCGCCCAGTGACATCGTACGGAATCAACGATCCGCTCGGATGCTCACTGTGCCCCTTGGAAATAAAGAAATCCAAGTACTTACGGCGCAATTCATGTGGGGTCATAGGCAAGTTCAAATGGTACCTGCCCAGTTCAAATTATGCGTTAACGTCCCTTTCTCTTCAAAGTAAGCAGATCATTGAACGCGGGGTGGTGCTCCTGGCAAATCTGGTTCAGATATTTTCTTCGCCGTAATGACCGCTGCACCAGTTAGCGAAACACCCCCCATTCCCTGACCACTCGTTTCGTAAATAGAACGACTCATCGGCATAATCGAAACGACTTCGTAACCATCTGAGTAAAGCGCGTTCGCTACTCTCTCAATCTCTCTACCAAGTTCTTCTGGATCACAAAACAGATCGTATCCAGATGCAAATAGAACCGTACTCGGCCGCGAAACTTTCCTGACCTCTGCTGAAACCACAACCGTTTTATACATCCTCTACTATCTACTTCACCAAACTAAAACCGTTGCAAGCTAAAATTCTCAGGTATGAGGCTCTACGAAATCTGGGTTGATGTTGCACCTGGCTCAACCGATCGTGAATTGGTTACCGCGATCGAAAATTGGCTCAACTATCACATCAAAAATCAAACCATCGAAAAGTACCGAATCTCTCGCCGCATGTTCGGGTTCGGATTCGCCCCTCTCGGTGAATTCCATATCACTATCGAGACCAATAATCTCACCCAACTCGAAGATGCC
Source organism: Fimbriimonadaceae bacterium (assembly GCA_027492935.1). Taxonomy (GTDB): domain Bacteria; phylum Armatimonadota; class Fimbriimonadia; order Fimbriimonadales; family Fimbriimonadaceae; genus UphvI-Ar2. Next base: position 3,553 of record JAPUDU010000230.1, on the reverse strand, counting down.
TTCTCTCTCTCCGCTACCCGCACTGGCGATGTTGAAAACCTCCACAAGGAAGTTTATAGCCGCGTCACCAACTACCACTCTGCCCTCTACCGCGATTTTCCCGATCCAGAAGACCAACGGAATTAACCACCACATTAAGTCATCTCGAACTTGATTCAATATCTCCGAGCTAAACCGCCCCTGGGGCACTTCGCCAACCTCGCGAACCTGAACCGGTAAAATAGCAAAGTGCCAAATCTGGAACCCTTAATAGGAAAATCCCGGGCTGAACTTGAACAAATCGTCATCAAGTTTGGGCACAAACCGTATCGCGGAAGGCAAATCGCTCACTGGATATACGAGAAGGCTGCCCAAACCTTCGACGACCTCAAAGACCTTCCCAAAAACCTCCGCGAACAACTCGAAAAAGAATACGTTGTCTCCCCCCTCTTTCTTGCCAGCCACCGGACAAGCACCGACAAAGTCGATAAAATTCTCGTTCACAACGGCGACAACCAAGTCTTTGAAGCCGTTCTCCTTCCCTACGAAAAACGCGTAAGTTGTTGCATCAGCTCCCAAATCGGATGCCCAATGGGATGCACCTTCTGCGCAACTGGCATGGGTGGATTCGACCGCAACCTCACCCATAACGAAATCGTTGCCCAATACCTGTTCCTCCAATCACTTTCGGACCGACGCATCAGCCACGTTGTGTTCATGGGAATGGGCGAGCCCTTCCTCAATTTTGAAAATGTCGTCGCCGCTCTAAAAATCCTTCACGAAGAAGTCGGCCTCAGCTACCGCAACCTTACTGTTAGCACGGTCGGCCTCGTACCTCAAATCCTTAAACTTGCCGAACACAACCTCCCCATCCATCTGGCTCTCTCCCTCCACAGCCCGATAGATGAAGTCCGATCACGCCTCATGCCCGTCAATAACAAGTGGGATGTCGCCGAAACATGGGATGCCATGAAGAAGTACCAACGCATGACCGGTCGAAAAGTAATGGTCGAATATCTGTTAATCAGTGAGGTCAATGACACGCCAGAGCAAGCTGAAGCGTTAGCTAAGTTGGTGCGCGGAACTCCTCACGTCGTTAATCTCATACCATTCAACTGGGTCGATACCGGAAACGGCTTTCAACGCCCTGCCCGATCACGCATCAACACTTTTAAATCCATTCTCGAACAAAACCAAATCAACGTAACGGAGCGCGTTGAAAGAGGCCACGATATCGCCGCCGCATGTGGGCAGCTCGCAGGTCAGCATCAGGGCAAATTTGCACGGAGGACACCATCCAACCCACTCACCGTTGTCCCTTAGCCATCATCGCTCTCCTCACAATAGTGCTTGTCGGATGTAGTCCAAAGTCGCCATCTTCTGAGGAATCAAATCCCGTCGAAAAAGCCGCATCTAAATCAGAAGAAGATCTCAAAAAACGCACAATCGTTACGGGCAAATTAACTCTGGAAAGCTCCAGCAACGATGGTCAAGCTTCCTGGAGAGTCAACGGCAATGGCGCACGCGCTGGGCTAAAAGAAGGTGGAAGCAATGAGTTCTTTCTTGAAGGTGTCACCGGCGAAATCTTTGAAAATAAAAAGACGTCCAGCACATTCTCCGCCACCGAAGCCAAAGCTGCAACTGAGACCAAAAAACTTGTGCTCACTGGAAACGTCAAACTAACATCTGTTCCCCAAAAAGTCAGCCTCACCGCCGACAAAATCACATGGATGGAAGACAAAGAACTCTTTGCCGCTACTGGTAACGTCCAAATCAATAGCCCCGAATGGCAACTTGGCAACATGAACGAAGTCTGGGCAACCCCTGACCTAAGCAAAATCGGAACTCCCTCAAAATTCAAATGAAGCGTCTAACTCTCGGAATAACCATCACCGTCGCCGCTTGTGCCGCCATTGTGCTCGCCCAAAATAAAACCGGCGTCAGCTTCAAAAGCAAATCAGGCGACTTCGAAATCAGCAACATCACCGAGCAAGTTTTTGAACTCGACGCCAAAACAAACGCCATCGATTTTGAATTCGATGGCAAACCCCTCACCGGTCGATCCGATAGCCAAAAACTGAGCTTCACTGCTGCCAAGGCCAAGGGTCAAATCCGCAATGGCAGTAACGGCACCATGTATCTGCTCAACACCACCTTGAGCGGGAACGTTGTTATTCGCCAAAACCCCGGAACAAGTGAAGAAGTCGCTCTCGAAAGCACCTCTCTCACCCTCAAAGAAACCCCTAATCGCGCATCGGCCAACCTCACCTTTAGCTCCGCGATCACTCTCACCGCTAAAGAACCAAACACCAAACTCACCGCAAGTTCTGGCATCGTGACTTTATCGGGCCCCGCTAACGGCAACCGACAACTCGACCAAGTCACTCTCCGCGGATCAGTCAACGTCACCGCCAACAGCAACGGAGTGACCAAGCTCACAACCACCGGGCTTCTCCTCAATCAGCGACCAACAACTTCGGTATTCCAGTTCAATAATTCATTTACCGTCACAAACTCTGCTAACGACGAAAATGGACGTCCTCGCACAGTTAAGTTCACTGGTACAAGTGGCTCAATCACAACCCCCAATATCACCCAAAAGTCAAACTCTCGACCAATCACCAGTGCCAGCATTAAGGGCCGAGTTAACATCGATTTCGATGGCAGAGACAAAGAAGGCAATGCGATTGATCTCCATGCCGAAGGCGACCGATTAACCATGGATGCAAAAGGGGAAATTCTCCTGATCGGCAACGTGAAAATCACGGGCGGAGGCCTTGATTACCAATCTGACGGTGAAAGCCAAACCATCTACATTCTTGTCGACAACAACATGAAGCCCCTCAAATATGGCGCGCGCGGCAATCCGGCCAAAGTCAGTATCAAGCCCGACGGGGGCAAGAATTAGATGAAAGTTACCGCCAATAATCTTGTAAAAATCTACAAAAAACGGCGTGTCGTAAACGATGTCAGCGTCGAGTTCACTACTGGCGAGATCGTAGGCCTTCTCGGCCCAAATGGTGCAGGAAAAACAACTACTTTCTACATGATTACTGGCCTTGTTCGACCTAACCAAGGCAATGTTCAACTTGATGAAACAATCATCACCCGCTGGCCAATGCACAAACGCGCCCGCGCAGGTCTCGGCTACCTTGCCCAAGAATCCAGCGTCTTCCGTCGACTCTCTGTCGAAGACAACATTCGCCTCGTTCTTGAAGCCCGCGGACTCAGCAAGAAAATCCAAAAAGAACGTATCGACCGCTTGTGCAATGAATTGAACATCGAAAAAATCCGCCACAGCATGGGTGGCGTGCTTTCTGGCGGAGAAAGACGCCGAGTCGAAATCGCGCGTGCAATGGCCACCGAACCTCACTTCATCCTGCTCGACGAACCTTTCACTGGCATCGATCCAGTCACCATTGAAGAACTCCAGCACATCATCGAACGCCTTTCAAAGCAAGGAATCGGCATTCTCATCACCGACCACAATGTCGATGCCACCCTCAACATCACCGACCGCAACTACATCCTTGTCGATGGTGAAATTATTGCTACGGGCGACCAAGCACCAATC
>JAPUDU010000229.1 GCA_027492935.1 Fimbriimonadaceae bacterium | reverse complement strand
GGGAATCTGTCGGGTGGCTTGGAGTTCCGCATAGTCCAGATACATTGAGACGATTCGCTCCAAATCCTTAATCTCCTTTTCGATCAAGTAGTTTTTCGCAGTTCCAATATCGCCCTTCAGAATCTTGCCCGTCGGAGCGTTCTTCCAAGTGGTCAATCCCATGGAAGGTTTGGAGGAATCGGCGCGGTCCGCAATGATTTCGGCGGCGGTTTTGCCAGTAACCGCCCAGTGCAGCTTGTTTTGCACGGTGGCAAAGAATGTATGGGTGATCTCCGCTTTCGGGTCGTAATCGATGCTCGCTTGCTCGTAAAGGTCGGTGATCTTGAGATAAAACCGACGTTCACTCGCCCGAATCTCACGGATACGCTCAAGAAGCTCGTCGAAGTAGTCTTTGCCAAACCGCTTGCCCTGCTTGAGCCGCTCGTCATCGAGGACAAATCCTTTGACGATGAATTCTCGGAGGGTGTTGGTCGCCCAGATGCGGAAGTGGGTGGCTTGCTTGGAATTGACCCGGTAACCAACCGCAATGATGGCGTCGAGTGAGTAGTGGTCGAGGTCGCGTTCGACTTCTCGTTCACCTTCAGTCTGAACTCTTCGGAATTTCCGAACAGTTGCCTCACGGTTCAGCTCTCCTGATTCGAAAATGCTGGACAAGTGCTCGTTGACGGTTGGGACGGATACTCCAAATAGCTCGGCGATCCGTCGCTGGGTGAGCCAAAACGTCTCGTCCTCAAATTGGACCTCAATTTTGGTGATGCCGTCTGGGGATGAATAGAAGATGATCTCGCTCATGTCACCTTCTCCACGGTTGCATCATCGACCCAACGGGCCAGGACACTTAATGCGGCTAAATACTCCAACGCGACTTGCTCGTTCAAATCCTGAGGAGCCTCGTGGTTGAGAGGGTTTCGAATTCCTGCGTAGATACCTTCTGCTAGTGCCATTGCTCCTCGCTGCAATGATTTGTATGTATCGCTTCCGTCATTTACCATCCGCCTAAGTCGTGGCTTACCCGCTTGAGGTGGATTTTCACTAAACGATTCTTGGAAGAGTTTTGTTTCGCTCAGGTCTCTGCGTTCGACTTTGTTTTGGACTTCTGCATTGACCTTTTTGAGTGCATCTTCAACGGCTGATCGAAAGTGGCCAGATTGCCAAAGCGATTTTGCACCGCTCCAAACCCAGGGATGAAACTCGGCTGCCGATATTGCAGGTGCATTTTCACCAAGATTCTTTTCTAGTTCCTCTTGCCGTTCAAGTGCAGCTTTTGCCCTGATCGCAGCATCCCTATGCCTCATCCAGCGATTTACTTTAATCTTAGAGTCAAATGACTTCCACTCTGGCAAGACTCGATCCAAAATTTGCTCGATAGTTTGAGCGTGCTTGGTTATCGTATCTTCGTCCGCTCTCGTAATTTTGTATCCCGACATGTCGATGATGCCCGGAACAGATGGTGGATAACTCATAGTCGTCTCCTCAATAAATATGTCGAGTTCATTAAGAGCCCAGGCAATATTCATGCTTCCACCTTTTCTGGCTTCTCAAGAAGCTTCAGCACCTGATTGAGCTCGTCAATGGCGACGGTCAATTGAGTGACAACTTCGGTAATGATCTCCTCAGGTTCCCCAAGATCATCGGCGTCATCGAGCGACTCATCCTTGATCCACTTGAATCCGTCAAGTTTGTATTCTCGTTTCTTGATCTCGTCGATGCCGAAGCATCGGAACCGTTCGGTTTCGTAACGAGGTGACTTGCCGTTCGGATCTTCGCCATAACATTTTTCGAAATCGGCAAAATGAGCGGCGGTCAACGGTCGATCTTTCTTTGTAATGCCTGGAACGTTGGCACGACCATCATAGAGCCAGACTTCCTTGGTCGGCTTGCCTTTGGTGAAGTAAATGACGTAGGTTTTAGTTCCCGGCGTGTAGGGGGTAAACGTTCCACGAGGAAGGCGAAGAACCGTGTGCAAGTCGCAGTCCTGCATGAGGATTTTGAAAACTTCACCGGCCTGATCAGCAAACAAAACGTTGTCCGGAACAACTACTGCAGCACGGCCACCCGGCTTGAGAGTTGTCAATATATGCTGGATGAAGTTGAGCTGCTTGTTGCTTGTGGAAACGGTAAAGTCTTCTCGCTCCGGAGCTTGGTTCGCTCCTCGATTACCGAATGGTGGGTTGGTAATAATGACGTCGAATTTTGGTCCACTATAGACTTCATAAATTGAGTCGCCAAGGGCAATGAGGGGGCTGACATTATGGAGATAGAGGTTCATCAATGCAAGCCGACGAGGGCGAGCAACTAGCTCTTGACCATAGTAAGTGGAGCGTTTAACTCGCCGATCAGTATCCCGGTCAAGAGCCTTGCCTTCCTTGCGAAGCTCTTCTTTCAGCCATTCGTAAGCGGCAACGAGAAACCCACCCGTTCCACATGCCGGATCGCCAATGCTGAAATCAGCATGAGCCCGTGGGTCGGGCTTGATGCACCGCATCATACTTTGAATGAGGAGTCGAGGAGTGAAGTATTGACCGGCTCCCTTTTTGCCTTCACTTGCAGCTTTTTCTAACAGTCCTTCAAACGCTTCGGCTTTTACATCAACTTCGAGGCTTGTCCATTCAGTTTCGTCGATAAGCGTGATGAGTTTGCGAAGATTGACTGGGTTTGTGAACCTGGACTGGGCTCCGGCGAAGATGTCTCCCAGAATGCCGTCTTGCCTTCCAAGTTCTCGGAGCATTTGCGGATAGTCGTCCGTGAGGCTCACTCCGCTGAGCGATATGAGGTGCGCCCAATCACAACCTTCTGGAATCTCGACCGCCCTTTCATCCGCCATTTTAAGGAAGAGAAGGTAGGTGATTTGCTCAATGTAATCACCGTAGTCGATTCCATCGTGGCGAAGGGTGTGGCAGAACCCCCAGAGTTTTTGTACTACATCAGTCATTGAATTTTGTTATGCGGCGTGGGCAATTGCCCAGTTAAGTCGCGAGAGCATTTCTCTTAAGTTGTTGCCAAAGGCCTTGTTTGCGCGGGCGAATCCACCTTTGTCATCGAGAGGTGAAAGGTCAAAGTCTTCTGGAGCAATGGCGAGGTCTTCTACGAGTCGCATGCGAATCAGGTCGAGCCAAGCGGCTTGTTCGGCATTCAGTTCCATTCCGCCCGTAACTTGAGATATGGCAGCATTAACTCTCTCTTCGGCTGTAAGCAGAGGTCTTGCATTGTCGGCTGCGTTTGTGACCATGGAGATCACGTCGGCCAATGCCTTATGCCGGGCGATTGTTACTGCTTCCCGAACTTTCTCTTCTGGGAATTGGGCGAGACGAAGTGCTGTTCGGAGTTCTCGAAGTGCTTCGGTGTTCCAGCCTTCTGGTTTTTCCAGGAGGATACGGATTGCCTCGATTTGGTGGCGGTTTTCTTCGACAAACCGACTGAATTCGAGCAGGTAATCATCCGGCCGGAGGTCTCTGTCTTTATATCGGATCAATCGTTCTGAAGTGACCGTATCTTGAATTCCCGTGGCGACGACAAATTCGCGATTAGGGCGCGGATAGCTTTTGAGAAACTCTTGGAATTGGTCGTTTCTAAGTAGCTCCATCGTTTCTTTGAAATTGTTCTTGAGAAGGGAATCGAGCTTGTCTGCGAATTCCGAGAGGTCAACATTGTTTGAGTATTCGAGAAACTTGAGACGACCGTCGCCGGTGATTTCCTTGTCAATTCTGCGAAGCCGTTTGGCAAGAACTTTGACATTGTAATCCCGGCGTTCGTTATTCCAGATGTTCTCAATGACTTCGTTCAGGGGTACTGGATCCGAAATGGGAGCTTCTACAGCCATTGCACTAGCGTTCCTAAAGCTCTCTATAAGGGTTCCATCAAAGCAATCGAAGACGACAAAGTGAGACTTCGCTGGACCTTCGAATTCGTCGCAGAGCCGAGTCCCTCGACCAAGCATTTGTTCGAAGAGAATACGGCTCTTTACTGGGCGAAGAAACACTAGGAACTCGATCCCAGGGATATCAACCCCGGTTGTCAAAAGATCGACGGTGACGACGATCTTGGGCTCTGGTCGGTTTCTAAACTCCTTGATGCGTTGAAGTGGCCTGTCAACATCGCGGGCTCCCGTGATCTTGGAAACGAATCCGTCACCTCTTCCAAAAGCATCGCGGCACAACAAAACAAGCTGATTGGCGTGACTGGTGTGCTGGAGGTCGTTGGCGGCAAAGATCAGTGTCTTGGGGAATCGTCCAAACTCAGCTTCATGAGCCAGGGCATGCTTTTTCAACTCTTCAACTATCTTTTTGTTTGAATCCGGCGATGTGATCTTTAACTCGATTGAAGATGCATCGTAGCTAATTTCATCCTCTAGATAGTCAATGTTTTTGGTTGTGCCTTCAATTGTATCGATGACTTCGATACGCTCGCCTTCGTTCAGTGTGACTCCATCAATTCGAACATCAGAACGTACTTTAACAACATCGTAATCAACCAGGAATCCTTGGTCAACGGCTTCCTTGTAACTGTAACGAAAAACAGGGTCGCCAAAGTATGCAACTGTGTGAGCGGCTGGCGTTGCTGTAAGTCCGACTTTGATAGCATCAAAATGATCGAGCGTGTCCCGCCATACTGACTCTTCCTTTCGAGAATAGCCCCGATGGCACTCGTCAGCAATGATCAGGTCAAATGCATGGATCGGGATATTGAGCTGCTCTGCGTCATCCTCAATCTCTCCTTCGCCTTCAAACATTCCTTGTCGTCCGAAAAGATTGATCGCCATTCGCTGGATCGTGGAAACGTAGACGAATGCGTCGCCTGGTTGGGGATCGGTCAAGTAGCGATTCGGAAGAACCTTTGGATCAAACTTTTCACCGCTATCATCATCCAAATCTGACTGACTGAACTTTTGGCTGTACACCTCGTAAGTCTTGTCGAACTTTAGGCCAGGTTCACATTCAAAAGAGGCAAATGCCCGGACGGTCTGAGCGGCAAGGGCACGTCGATCAACAAGGAAAAGGACGCGCTTTGCGGCACCCGACTTCATAAGCCGATAGGCTTGTTGAATGGTAGTTCGGGTCTTTCCCGTGCCGGTTGCCATTACAACCATCATTTGCCGTTTGCGGTCTCGGATTGCCTGTTCGACTGCTAGGATTGCTCGTTCCTGATAGTTTCGAACCGAACCTTCTCGAAATGGCATATCGGCAAGATCTTGATAACCCTTCATAACGTCACGCTCCATCATTTCTTGCAAAGCTTGCGGGGTGTGGAACGCTTTCACCTTCCGCGAGCGGTTCAGAGGGTGACGTGCATCTTGGAACCAGATAATTTCTCCGTTGGTAGAGTAGAGAAACGGAGCCTTGAACCCTTCTCCGTATGTGGCTCTGGTTTCTCGAACTCCTTGTGAGTATCGAGCGGCCTGAGTCAAGACATTCTGTGGACCCACAGTCACCTTTTTAGCTTCGACAACACCAACCACTGCCCCGTTTGAGACCAGGGCATAATCGGACGGCCCATTGTCGGTCGGATATTCAACGATTGCGTGCGATTCGAGCCCGGTCAATTGAGCTTCAGCGGCAAAATCAGCCACAGTCCAGCCTTGAGCCGCCAACTTGGGATCAATCCGCTTTCTTCTTGTTTGAGCCTCAGATTCCTGGTACTTTGCCATTTTGATTTTTAGCTATGTGACCCCTTATTCCCATTGATTTTAGCAGAACCGAGTCTACCTGGCACTACCCTGTGAGTTGGGTTCGTATACGTACGTGCGCGCCAAACGGAATCTTTGACGACCAACCACAACTTGGAGAACCTAGAGGAATGAACTGCTACCTCTGCGGATCAAAAATCCCGCAAGCTATTCGCCAAACTCGCCGTCGTGTTCAGACCGGTGACCGCTTTGTTCGTCGCAACGGTCGGATTTCGAACCGCAAATTTACCTTTGGGATGCGGGTGGTGTGTTCTGCGTGTGCTCGAAGAATGGATCGAAAGCGCGATGCGGATCAGCTCATCCGAAATCTTGGCGCAATCGGGCTCCTGGTTCTCCTTGCGCTTCTCCTTAGCTTCAACTAAAAATGACCCCGCATGTTGCGAGGTCAGGAATCAGGAGTACGTGACCCCTCGGATATAGTCGGCGGCTTTTTGAGCCTGGGCTGCGGCGATGACCACAGCCTTTGGATCGCTCTTGAGAACCTTGAGCCAACCGTTGATGTAGCTGGCGGCATTATCCAAGAGAGAATTGTCCAGCCCAACGGTAGCGCAACAGAATGCTGACGTAAGTTCGGCCACGAGTTCCTCTTTGCTGTAGTCGCCTGAACCAAACTGGATGTTTCCAGTTACTTCCTTTCGATTGAGCCTAGATTCGTGACCGGTGCTGTGCCCAAGTTCGTGCATGAGGGTGGCGTAATAGGAATCTGAGCTCTGGAATGTACTCAACGGAGGCATTTGGACATGGTCGTCACTCGGTCGATACCAAGCCGACTGTCCGCCCTCAGAAATCGAAGGAGGGTTTGGCATGGATTGCACCAAGAGTTCAGCACATTCGATCCGTTGTGGCTCATTGAGCGGTTTGGGACGATATAGCTCCGGTACGTCCAGTCCTTCACACTGGTCAACGTTGAACACGTGGAAGTAGCGGAGTACCGGTATTCGCTTCTTCGCTTCGTCCGGCTCAGTCGGTGGCTCCCAATACTTCCAAAACACAACCATCGTGGATCTCTCACCCTTCTTGACCTGGCCTCCTCGTTCTTGCACTTGCTTGAACGTAAGCCAGCGATGATCGGAGTACGGAGTGATTCCAAGGAGGAACGAATTGATGCCACGATACGGTTTGCCTGTGGCCAGGCTAATCGGGAGCGAGGCGTCGGTATGCCATGGCTTGCGCCATGGGACGACTCCGGCTTTGAGTGAGTTCAGGATTGTCAAAGTGACAGTTTCGTAGATCGTGAGTTTCATGGTGACCTCGGCGGTATGCCGCTGAAGTCACCTTCTCAAGCTAAACTTGTCCCTTCAAAATTGATTACATCTCCGCAATCGTTGCTTAACAAATATTGATTTGCTTTTCCAGTTTGTTTGTGTATAACTAAGAGGACACCAGTAAACACATTTTTGTGTGGCCATTTAGAAAATCAAACACGCAACTCACAAAAGAATACGCGCTCGGTGCGTGCAAAGCAATGTACGGAGCATTTAATTCTGTTCAAGCGGGATCGCATTCTGCAAGGTCGTTCGGAGAAATAGCGGGATGGCATTAGAGACCAGGCCGAATTGGAGCCTGATATCAAGAACTCAGAATCAAGCCATATTCGAACATCATCTTGGTAGGCAGATTACAATATCTCACAGATCAGACTCGCTCAAAACTGTAGTCTTGAAAGTCTTGGCGGTGGAGACTGACCTAGTTCTGGCAAATGCTGGGGCAGATGACTTGCTAGTTGCGTCAACGTTATCGGTCATCGAGAATACCGTCGATGACTTCTTTCGATAGTTTATCAAGAGAAGTGACGCATTAATTGCGCACACGCAAAAGTTCGAGCTTGGTAGCATCGGGTGCACTACGGATTTACTGCAATAATCGCATGTGAAAACATCTTTGAGAGCTGTCTCTTTTGTAAGTGCGTATATTGTGAAATTTTCATTATTTTGTGACGGCCGCTTTTCAGGTTAAATTCTGTCCGATTCCTATCGAGGTTCATCCGATCTCACAGTTGCGTTCCGCTAGGCACTAGAATAGATGTAGTTGACTGCGCGCTTCTGAACTGCTAATTTTGTACTAATATTGACTAGCTAATTCCATCCAACTTGAATGTTGGGTGTAGTTAGATGGACAACATCTACTACCCTCGAAACGCTCATCCATTCCAAGAGTCCTTGGCAACCGGTGACTTGACTGAAGTTGCTCAGTTCATTGAGGAGCACCAAAAGAGTGGGGTGATGCTTGACGTCACACTATGGAACCACATTCGGAGCCAAGAATATACATATGCCATTCCGCCCGAACAAGACGGTATGATTGTACATGGAGTGACTCCAGTACCCGTGCCAGTCGATGGAAAAATTATCGCCTTGGTCACTACACAGGAGAAATGCCAGCAAAGGAAGACCAAATTCTATGAGCTCAAGGAAATCTCCTGAGAATATATTGCCCAGTAGAGATACTGGGCTTTCGTTTTTCGAGAATGCAAATCCTCAGTCCTCTATACGAGGGGCTAGGGGAACATACAGAC
>JAPUDU010000228.1:3901-8228 GCA_027492935.1 Fimbriimonadaceae bacterium | reverse complement strand
AATATAATAATGATAAGGAATATCTGCCCACTGCGGTTTCGGTTTACCGCCCGCTAACTCATCTGCCCGCTGACTCCAAGCCTGCAACCCCCTCAATTTATCAAAATAAGGACGTTTCACATCCTGCTTAACACCCGTGTGATGAACAGTAATCCGGTCTATCTTGTGTGGCTCCAGTTCAAGAACAACTGGCTTCGCCCCCCAATCCTCGCGGGTGTACATCATGGGTTGCTTCACTTGCCCAATCATCACCGCCGCCACAACGACACTAAACACCTCTCTAAGATACCAATTTCTTAGTCCCGTAAACCACTAACATCCTTTTCCAAAACCAAATCCCCTCGTATAGCCAAGACCCCCAACCAAATCAACCCAACAATCCAGGTTGCGCCTCCCAAAGGTGTAATCGCACCCAAAATCCGCAGCCCACTAATCGCCAGACCATACAAACTCCCGCAGAAAAACACCAATCCAACCGGGAAAACCACCCGAGCAACCCGCCAACCCCGATCACTCAATGATGCCAAAGCTAGAACGAGCCAAGCAAGCCCCAACCACATATGATAATCCCGCGAAGTCTTATAAACCCCCATCGCATATTCACTCAAGGATGCTTCTAAAGCATGAGCGCCAAACGCCCCCAAAGCCACCGCCAATGCCAAATTGAACAACGGCAACACCAATCTCTTATTCACGATTCATAGCCTCCGCAATCATGCAATGGAACTGGTGTACCCCTGATTCACGCTCCGGTGAATAACGACCCCGGTCATAAAACCGCGAACGCACACCGCGCTGAACCATCTCCACCACAACTTCATCCTCACGTTCCACCCGATCCAAGTCGCCCCCAGCCCCCGCATCCCTTAACTCTGGTTTCCATACAAATGGCATAAAAGTCACTTTCGTCCGGCCCTGACCAAGTGGTTGAACAATGTTCACACTTAGCCCCCAGGGATAAAAGTTCAGCATCAAATTTGGGAAAAACCAATAATAATAAGCTCCTATCCGCTTTCCAAAATCCGGGCTTGATTCCGGTAAGTCAAAAGCCGGCTCTCCACTGCCCGCCACTCCTAACTGCAAATTCCCATGAGTTAACAACTCAGTCCGGTAACTGCCATAATCCAGCGTCGCATTCAACGCGGCATGGATATAGGGAATGTGGAACCCTTCCAGATAATTATCAACATACAGCGCCCAATTTGCATTCACCAGATAATCGCGCTTCCCATCCGGATCATATACAAAGTCCTCAACCGGTAGCCACCCAATTCGTTCTTCAAGTTCCTTAAACACCTCCTCCAAGCTCACGTGCCCATCACCGGCACGCACAAAGTAAAACTGACGCCAATCCCTAAATGTCACCTTCGGCAAATCGTCCGAATCTTTCGGAAAGTCGCAAACACTCCCAAACTCTGGCATCGACTGAAAGCCCCCATCAAGCCCAAACTTCCGCCCATGGTACCGACACCGCAAAGAGTTCTCCGTCCCCGCTCCCTCGCAAACTAAGTTTCCGCGATGAGTACAAACATTGCTTAAACAATGAACCACGTCATCCCGACCTCGTGTCATCAAAAGCGGCTCATCCAAACAACCGGGCAACAATGTAAACGGATAAACACTGCCTGGAACCTTCACATGGTCAAGCCAGGCGACCATCTGCCAACTCCGAGTAAAAATCTTCTCCTTACTCGCCTCGTAGACTTCCGAATCAGCATAAAACGCACTTGGAATCGTCCATGCCTCTTCAATCTTAGGGTTCATCTCAAACTTCATTGTTCATAAACTCCACGACTCGGCTAACCACCTGAGGACTGCGAATGATCCGAAAGTGACCAAGCCCTTTCGTCAACCATAATTCCGAATCCGGCCACACCGCCGCCATCGCCCGACTCTGCTCTGGCAAAATCTCCGGATCATCTTCATCATGAATCAATAACCCTCGACTTGTAAAATCCTTACCGGCGACATCCCCGTGAAAGCTCTCAATCAAACCAACCCCAAAATAATTTTCACTGACCTGCCACATCTCCTCCTGACCCGCCGCATCCAATCCCACCGCCGCCGAAAACTCAAAGAACCTTTGCTTAATCCAGCACATCGTACTCAGATAAACCACCTTATCAAACCGCATTCCCAATTTCTGCGCTACTGTCCCCGCGCAAGTGCCAAACGAATGCGCGATTAACCCATAAAAATCACCTTTCTCCCGGGCTAATGTCATCGCCGCCTCAGCGAACAACGGAGCATAACAATACTGTCCTTTACTGTCCCCATGTCCATGTGCATCAAACGCCACAACCCGAAACCCCGATGCCACCAACGGCTCCACAAACGAACTTAAATTCGTCCCCCGGCCATTCCATCCATGCATCAGCAAAACTGATTTTTCTCCCGATCCCCATTCCCAACCCGCCAAAGTCGATCCATCAACCACAAAATCAAACTGGCGCCCCATATCTGCCGCCATCCTTTCCTTTCTCGCCATTTCCACCCGAACAGGAGTGCAAAACAGCCATAAAGCTTCTTCTGGAGTCGGTAACCGATCAAGGGTCTGAATCAGTCCCAACATCGAATCCGGAATCCGAATCACGTCGTTTGGCGAATCACCCATTCCTAAACTCTACCGACTCTAATTCTCATGCCCACCACCCATCACAAGAAGTATTCTTATCGTAGCTTGCAAATCACCCCCGACAACCTCGCCGCAAGAGAGATCATCCTAAAATTCGGATTAAATGCCGCAAGCTATCAAATTGTTAATTCTCAAATCACAAAATTCTTCCCTAAAAATGGGGTTTCCGTTATCGGCTATGTCAAGTACTACGGTGTCCAAATTGTCGCCACCGAGCCCGTCGCACCTCCTCCATTCCTAAAGGAAGTCACCGCTCAGTTCCTCAAATCCCATCCCGACTCCTGCTTTTTCGGTGCCACCAAGCAGTTCACCGAGACACTCAGCCAATTAACCAACCCAACGGCAGTATGCATCGGCTCGCAACCATGCTGGGATCTTCAAAAGTGGGATGAAACCGTTCTCGCCGTGCCGAGCAATCGTGAACAGTTCCGCCGCGCCCGCGCCAAAGGCGTCACAATCCGTGAGCTAACAAAAGAAGAGATAAAAACGAACTCGCAACTCAAAGATGTCCTTAAAATCTGGCTCGCCCATCGACGATTCTCCCCTCTCCACTTCCTCGTCGAATCAAACACCCTCGACTTCGTTTTTGACCGCCGTATCTTCGTTGCCGAGTACCAAGGAAAAATCCTCGCCTGGCTCAACCTCTGCCCGATTCCTCAACGAAAAGGCTGGCTCACCGAGCAATTCCCCCGCCTCCCAGATGCCCCTAATGGCACAGTTGATTTCCTCCTCCATACTGCCGCCCAACAACTCGCCCGCGAAGGTCACCAATTCCTCACCATGGGCCTTGTCCCAATCTCAAAAGCCGCACTTCTTCATCCGAAACCGATCTGGCTCCAATGGGTTTTTCGCTGGGTAAAAGCCCATGGTAACCGATTCTATAACTTTGACGGACTCGAAAATTACAAGTCAAAGTTCCGCCCACACTCCTGGGAACTGCTTTACGCCGTTGCCCCCCAACCCAAATTCCGATTCAAACATCTACTCGCCATCGCCCGAGCCTTCACCCAAGACCCTCTCATTCCAACATTGTTAAAAGGCGCAATCCGTTCCCTCAAACAAGAAGCAAACTGGCTCAAAAAGAACCGCTAATGCTGATAACGGCTCTTACCCCGAGAACTAGGAAGCTTCCTTTTCTCAACCCCAATCCGACCGTCGCTCACACCCATCATTTTTCGCAAGCCCGAAATTTCATCCCGGATCTCCGCTGCTTTCTCAAACTCCATCGACTTAGCCAGTTCCTTCATCTGCTTCTCAAGAACCCCGATCAAAACTGGAATTTCTTCAATCCGTACCGGCTGACCTTTATCCATAAGTCGACTGTTCGTTTCATCCGAATACTGCGCCGTGGTCTCCGCCACCGCATCATAGTTCCGAACGGTCTCCCGAATCTCTTTCTTAACTGTTACCGGCTCTAATCCGAATTTCTCATTGTGCGCACGTTGAATCTCCCGAC
The DNA here is from genome assembly GCA_027492935.1 of Fimbriimonadaceae bacterium. Lineage (GTDB taxonomy): Bacteria > Armatimonadota > Fimbriimonadia > Fimbriimonadales > Fimbriimonadaceae > UphvI-Ar2. The sequence goes on along the minus strand of JAPUDU010000228.1, from coordinate 4,137 downwards.
GTCGATCCGTTTCGTCAATCGCTGCCTGCATACTCCGGGTGATCTTGTCTGCATACATAATCACCTGACCGCCTGCGTTCCGAGCCGCCCGACCAACCGTCTGAATGAGAGATGTTTCCGAACGCAAAAACCCTTCCTTATCCGCATCCAAAATCGCTACCAAAGTAACCTCCGGCAAGTCTAAACCTTCCCGTAGCAAGTTCACGCCAACCAAAACATCATAAACCCCAAGCCGC
>JAPUDU010000228.1:0-3891 GCA_027492935.1 Fimbriimonadaceae bacterium | reverse complement strand
CAAGTCTTTCAGAATCTCCGGTCGATCCATCGAGTGAACTTCCGAGTGAATGTAGTTCACCTTCACCCCTAAGTCCTCCAAATACCCCGTCAAATCCTCCGACATTTTCTTCGTCAAAGTAGTGACCAAAACCCGTTCCTTCTTCGCCACGCGCTTCTGAATCTCACCAATCAAATCATCAACCTGATTCCCCGTCGGGCGTACATCAATATCAGGATCAATAACGTAAGTCGGGCGAATTATCTGCTCAACTCGATTTCCTTCCTTTTCAAGTTCAAACGGCCCTGGAGTTGCACTCACATTCACAACCTGCGGAACGCGATCCAAAAACTCCTCAAACTTCAATGGGCGATTATCCAAGGCACTCGGCAACCGAAAACCATAATCCACCAACACCGATTTGCGCGACCGATCCCCGTTATACATCGCCCGAATCTGGGGCAAAGTCTGGTGACTCTCATCAATAAAAACAATCGCATCCTTTGGCAAAAAGTCAAGCAAAGTATAAGGAGGATCACCCGGCTCACGACCATCAAAATAACGCGAGTAGTTTTCAATTCCATTACAGAATCCAACCTCCCGTATCATCTCCATATCAAATTCTGTCCGTTGCTTCAACCTCTGAGCTTCCAACAAGCGACCATCGCTCTCAAACTGAGCAACCTGCTGTGCCGCTTCCGCCTCAATAACTTTAACCACCTCATCAATCTTCTCAAACGGAGTGACGTAATGCGTCGCCGGAAAAACCGAACACTTACTCGGCTCATCCAATACGTGTTGAGTCAACGGGTCAATTAGCCGAATCCGCTCAATCGTATCGCCAAAATATTCAATCCGAGTGACAATTTCTTCGTCCTTCGGTTGAATGTCCAAAACATCCCCTTTAACCTTAAATGTTCCTCGATCCAAAACAAAATCGTTCCGCGTAAATTGCATCTGGATCAGCTTCGTCATCGCCGTATCCATCGGGAAATCCGCTCCCGTTTCAAATGTAATCACACTCTCCGCATAAACATCCGGACTCCCCAAACCATAAATGCAGCTAACACTCGCAATCACAATCACATCGCGCCGTTCCAGCAAGGCATGAGTCGCCGCGTGCCGAAGTCGTTCGATCTCTTCGTTCGTACTTGAATCTTTCTCAATATATAAATCCGAACCCGGAACATAAGCTTCTGGCTGGTAATAATCGTAATAGCTAATAAAAAAGTGAACCGCGTTATCCGGAAAAAACGCCCGGAACTCCTGACAAAGCTGAGCCGCCAGAGTCTTGTTATGGGCAATGATCAAAGCCGGTCGCTGACTCTCGGCGATCACGCTCGCCATAGTATAAGTCTTCCCGGTACCCGTCGCCCCTAAAAGTGTCTGGAACCGTATCCCCGAATCAAGCCCATCCACCAAACCCGCAATCGCAGTCGCCTGGTCACCCTTAGGCGTAAAATCCTGACTCAATGTAAGAGGAGTATCAAAGCGAACGATTGACGAAGCCATTCCAAACTAATTATACGCCTCAAATTAACGAAATAGTATAGTCTTGTCTAGTCTCTAGGCCGCTTTTTTGCCACTTGCCAGCCGATCAATAAAGTCACTGATCGGCAACGGCTTTGAGTAGTAAAAACCTTGACCCCACTGGCAACCAATCTGCCGAAGAAGCTTAACGTGCTCCGCACTCTCTATTCCTTCCGCAACCACATGGAGATGCAAGATTTCGGATAACCGTAAAATCATCCGAACAACTTCTTCGCTATTCTCCGATTCGTCCAGTTTCGTCACAAACGAACGATCAATCTTCAAGCAATCCAAAGGAATGTCCAAAAGCATGCTCAATGAGGAATACCCCGTCCCAAAATCGTCAAGCGCAATCAATATCCCCATCGCCTGAATCCGGTTCATTTTTGACGCTACTGTCAAATGGTCATCCATCAAAGATGACTCTGTTAATTCCAGCCACAGACCGCCTTTGTGGAATGAATACCGAACAAAAATTTCTTCTAACCTTTCAACAAAATCAACCTGGTTAAGTTGTCGCGCTGAAACATTCACCGAAAGGTGAATTCGCTCTCCAGGGAATTCACGCTCCAATCGCTCCAAATGGCGACAAGCCTCTTCAATTGCCCAGTAGCCCATCTCAATAATGAGCCCTGTATCTTCTGCCACCGGAATAAACTCTAATGGCGAAATTGACCTCCCATCCTCCCGCGTCCAGCGCATTAAAAGCTCACCTGCATTCGTACGCCCTGATTTCAAATCCACAATCGGTTGAATCGCCATCCAGAACTCACCGTGCTCCCAGCCTTCCCGCAACTCTCGCTCAAGTTCAACCCGCGATTCAAGAGCCATACCCATCCACGATTCATAAACCCGTAGCTCGCCCTTGCCCGAACGTTTAGCTTCATACATCGCAATGTCAGCACGTCGCATCAAGTCGGTCGCATCATGCCCAACTTTCGCTTTTACAATCCCAACGCTCACTGACGACCGCATACTCACCAACCCAACCATAATTGGGTTCCTTGCCAAGTTATTTTGAAAGGCATCAATCCGCAAACAAAGTTCTTCGTCACTTTGCTCACCCTGCATCATTAAAACAAATTCGTCGCCACCTAGTCTCCCCAAAACTGCTCCTTCAAAAGATTCTTCCAGCAATCGAGCAAAAGCAACAAGATAGTGATCTCCAAATATATGCCCGTAATGATCGTTCGCTATTTTGAAGTTATCCAGATCCATCAGCGCCATCGAACAGCCTTGCTCTTGACCACTCTCAATCTGCTTCAAAGTTTCTGCCACATTCAAAAAGAATCCTTGGCGGTTAAACAGCCCTGTCAACGTATCGGTTCGCGCCTGAATATCAAGACGCTCATTCAACTCCGCTAACTCCTTATTCGCAATCTCGACTGTCTGCTTTGCTTCCAAGACCGAAAGCAACCGCATATGAACATGGTTCAGAAAATAAAGCGCGACCAGCCAAGCAAGTCCCCCCACCAAAACGGAACACAAAATCCAAACCTGTCGAAACATTTTCGGACCTGCCATCTCCGACGCATATCGATCTGCAGAAAGATCTACACCTACAATCGCCTCAAGCTTCCCATCACTCGTGAACACCGGCGAATATCCACTGATGAAAGAACCCCATTGATCGTGAAAAGGATGGTCATCGGCAACTGATTTCGCGGTCTGCAATGACTGCTCTAAAGCGGGAGGAGCCGCATCATAAACCTGCCCAAAATCTGAATGATCTTCAGTACCATCAAAATCATGATCACCTGGCTCAGTCGGGTCTAACCCAAACTTAATCTTTCGACCATCCAAATAACACGTATAAACATAACGCAAATTTTCATTTGCGTTCAAAACCTTACGGAGCTTTTCATTCTCCTTTACATACTCAGAGTTCTCACCGGCTCCGTCCAACCGAATCTTACGGTGAACATCTCCATCAACAAAATGAGCCGCGTCCCGCGCCACCGAAATCAATTGCTTCTTAATCGATTCATGAGTATTGGACTCAATCTTGTTTCCAAAAATGAGCCCCAAAATTGATAAAAAACCAAAGACAGCTAAACCTACCCAAAACGCTACCCAGCGATTGTCGAGTTTCAATATCGGCTCCAGCCGTGCAAATCCAAGGATTCGCTTCACACTATTACTTTTGGATTGAAAACATCTAACAGTTAGCTACCTAACATAAAAAGCGCAAGGATTAATATCCCAACGCTTAAATTCCATTAAAATTACCGGGTAACTGCTTCTTTCTCAGTCGGCAAACAAACCAATTCAGCTCGTGGGCCAACCTTCTGCAAAATTTTTGAAAGCACCGAACACTCTTCCTCAGAAAGCCCAGACAGCACATCTTCAATGTCCGAAAGATGACCCGGGTAAACCTCCTCA
>JAPUDU010000227.1 GCA_027492935.1 Fimbriimonadaceae bacterium | reverse complement strand
CGGAAACCCCGATTTCCAACTCCTCCACTGCGTCAGTGATTACCCCGCCGACCCTAAAACCGTTAACCTTCGCGCCATGCAAACCATGCGCGAACGATTCCAAATCCCCGTCGGCCTCAGCGACCACACGCTCGGTATCCACATCCCCATCGCCGCAGTTGCCATGGGAGCAAGTTGTATAGAAAAGCATTACACCCTCGATAAATCTCTCCCCGGCCCCGATCATCAAGCCTCACTGGATCCCGAGGAACTTACCCACCTCGTTCAGCAAATCCGCGAAACCGAAGCCGCATTCGGCAACGGAATCAAAGCTCCGACTGAAGCCGAGCTAAAAACGGCCCTCGTCGCCCGCCGTTCCATCGTCCTTGCCCACGACCTCCCCCAAAACCACACAATCCAATCCGCCGATCTCCTTCTTCGGCGACCTGGTTCCGGCCTTCCTCCCGCTGAACTCCCATACTTAATCGGACTTAAGACCAAAACTGAACTCAAAAAAGATCATCTCATCACCAAGGACGATTTTGAATGAAAAGAAAAGTCGCTGTCGTCACCGTCGCCCGTAGCGACTATGGGCTCCTACAACCCATCCTTGACGAGATCCTCAAATCTCCCGAACTCCAACTCCAACTGATCGTCGCCGCGGCCCACCTCAGCCCCCGATTCGGCAACACCATCGAACAAATCAACACTGATGGCTACCCGATCGCCGCTACCGTCGCAATGACCCAAGATCAAGACGACCCCCACAGTGTCAATCTCGCCACCGCCGAAGGCATCAAGAACTTCTCCCAAGTCTACAAAGACCTCAAACCCGACATTCTCCTCCTTCTCGGCGACCGATACGAAATGCACGCCGCAGGGGTTGCCGCTGTCCCCCACCTCATTCCTATCGCTCATATCCACGGGGGCGAAGAAACCACTGGCGCAATCGACAACGTTTATCGCCACTCGCTCACTAAAATGAGCCATATCCACTTCGCCAGTACCGATCTCCACGCCCAACGCATCATTCAAATGGGCGAAGACCCCAGCAAAGTCCACATTTCTGGTGCACCTGGCTTAGATCGCATCCTACATTCAGAAATCCCTGAATTCGAAGAACTCCAACGCAAATTCCCGACCCTCCAGCAACCCTACATCCTCGCCACTTTCCACCCTGTAACCACCGAACCCACCGAAGCCAAAATCCAAGCCCAAAACTTTCTTGCCGCTCTCAAAAGCCAACCGCAACAAACTCTCCTCACCATGCCAAACGCTGATACCGGCGGACTCGCCGTCAGAGAAGCCATTAAGCAAATACAGCCCGACTTCCCTCACCTCCTCGCCGTTGAAAACCTCGGTCTCCTCTATCTCACCGCCATGAAGTACGCCGATTTCATCGTCGGCAACAGTAGCAGCGGAATCATCGAAGCCGTAAGCTTCAACCTTCCCGTCGTCAACATCGGCAATCGACAAGAAGGGCGTGCCCAATCTGGCAACGTTTTGAATTGTGGTTCCTCCCAAAAAGAAATCGAAGAAGCCATCAAACTCGCCTCAACAAAGCACGCCAAAGACATCGCCCGAGCTACAAAAAACATCTATGGAGACGGCAATGCCGCAAAAAGAATCGTCAATCAAATTAAAGTCCTAGATATTTCGCCCGATATGATTAAGAAATGCTTTACAATCCACGCAATAATAACGGGGTAGAGTTCCGTCTAAGAAGCAGGTCAGAACTATACGGAAGTAGGTGGCACAGTTGACACCTCAGTTGCGTAAGGCTCAAAGAGGAAATACCATGCCGAAAAAGAGGGACGTCGAAAGTTATCTTTGCCAAAAAACAAATTCAATACGTGATATTTTGCGCCTAATTAACGAGAATCAAGCCGGCGTCGCTTTTCTTGTTGATGAAAATCAAACCCTCCTCCGCGCAATCACCGATGGTGACATCCGCCGCGCAATCCTCAACGGCAAAAACGTCGATCAATCACTTGAGCAAACCGGATTCACAGAAGAAGGTCGAATTCCTACCGTCGCTGGCCTCGAAGAATCCCCCGCAACCATCCGCCAATTGATGCAAAAAGATTCTGTTCGGCAAATCCCCATCGTCGATTCAAAATTCCGCATTGTCGATATCATCATGCTCGATGAGTTAATCCTCACCGATGAGCCCCCCGTCAACGCGGTCGTAATGGCTGGTGGATTCGGAACCCGACTCCGCCCTCTCACCGAAGATTTACCCAAACCGATGCTCCCAATCGGCGACCGACCACTTCTCGAAAGAATCGTCAGCCAACTTTCCACCGCTGGGATTTACGGGGTCAGCGTCACCACCCACTTCCTCCCCGAAATCATCGAACAACACTTCGGCGATGGATCAAATTTTGGCGTGGAGATGAACTACATCCACGAAGAAACCCCCCTCGGAACTGCCGGTGCTCTCCGAATGATCCCCCAACCCAATGGCCCCGTTCTGGTCATTAACGGCGACATTCTCACCAGTATTGACTTCCGCAACATGACCAATTTCCACAACGAGCACGAAGCCGACCTCACCCTCGCTGTGCGCCCTTACGACGTATATGTCCCCTACGGTGTCGTCGAAACGGAAGGTCAATACCTCCGCAAGCTCGTAGAAAAGCCAACCTACACCCACTTCGTCAACGCGGGCATATATCTCCTCAGCCCCAGCGCATTCGAATTTCTCGGCACAGAAGGCCGCCTCGACATGACCCAACTCATCGACCGACTCATTAAATCCGGTCGAAATGTCGTCACCTTCCCTGTTACCGAATACTGGCTCGACATCGGTCACATGGATGACTACAATCGCGCCCAACGCGACGCTGCAGAAGGCCTCGTATAATCACCGTCCCAAAATGCTTTAATTAAAAGCATGGATTGGAATGGCAAAAAGGTACTTGTAACCGGAGCAGGAGGATTCATCGGTAGCCACCTCGCCGAAGAACTCGTTCGCCAAGGTGCCGAAGTCACCTCATTTGTCCGTTACAACGGCCCCGGCCGCTGGGGTTGGCTCGACGAATCACCCCTCCTCAAAGATATGCGGATTCACTCCGGCGATATCGGCGACAACGAGTCCGTTATTGAAGCCATGACCGGGCAAGAAGTCGTCTTCCACCTCGCTGCTCTCATCGCTATCCCCTACAGTTATTCCGCTCCCCGAAGCTACATCCGCACAAACGTCGAAGGCACGATGAACGTCGTTAATGCCGCCCGCACCCTCGGCACCGAACGCATCATCCACACCAGCACCAGTGAATGCTACGGCACCGCGATCAGTGTCCCCATCACGGAAGAGCATCCCCTCCAAGGTCAATCCCCCTACAGCGCATCCAAAATCGGAGCCGATAAAATCGCCGAAAGTTTCTGCCTCTCATTTGGTGTTCCCGTCGTAACAATAAGGCCATTCAACACCTTCGGCCCACGCCAGTCTGCCCGCGCGGTCATCCCAACCATCATCAGCCAACTCTATAAGGGCGAAGCGGTCAAACTCGGCTCCCTCACTCCCACCCGCGACCTCAACTACGTCAGCAACACCGTCTCCGGCTTCCTTGCCGCCGCCGGCCCCGAAGCTGCCATCGGACAAACCATTAATCTCGGCAGCAACCGAGAAATCAGCATTGGCGATCTCGCACACCTCATCGCCAAGCTGATGAACAAACCCATCGAAATCATCACCGATAACCAACGAATTCGTCCCGAAAATTCCGAAGTCGAACGCCTTCTCGGTTCCGCCGAAAAAGCGAAACAAATTCTTGGCTGGACTCCCGAAGTCACACTCGAAGAAGGCCTCACCAAAACCATCGAATGGATGGCCGACCATATCGCTAAATACCGACCAGAAATCTATGCCGTCTAACGAACAACCCTTTATTCCCCTCAGCGTCCCTCACCTTGCCGGACGCGAGTGGGAGTACGTCAAAGATTGCCTCGACACCGGCTGGGTCAGTAGCGTCGGAAGTTACGTCACAAAGTTCGAAGAAGAATTCGCCAAAGTCGTGCAAACCAGGCACGCCGTTGCCTGCTCAAACGGCACCACCGCCCTCCAAATTGCACTCCAATGCTGCGGCGTCCAAGCTGGCGACCAAGTCCTTGTCAGCGATCTCACATTCATTGCCAGCGCAAATTCGATCAGCCATCTCGGTGCAACCCCCATCTTCATCGACGCTGAACCTAAGTACTGGCAAATGGATCCTGCCGAAGTCGCCAATTACCTCGGTAACGAATGCACATTCACCAATGGCGAAACATTTCACAAAGCCTCAGGGCAGCGGGTCAAGGCAATCATGCCTGTCCATATTCTCGGTAATCCTGTCGACCTTAACCCCATTCTCGAACTCGCCCAGGAATACAACCTCGCGGTTGTCGAAGACGCTACCGAATCCCTAGGCGCCAGCTATCATAACCACAGTGTCGGCTCCATCGGCGACATGGCCGCTTTCAGCTTCAACGGCAACAAACTTATAACCACCGGCGGCGGCGGCATGATCACCACCAACAGCCCCGATCTCGCCAAGCGAGCAAAGCACCTCACCACAACCGCTAAAATCGACCCCGTCGAATTTATCCACGACGAGATTGGCTACAACTACCGCCTTGTCAACCTTCTCGCCGCTATTGGAGTCGCTCAGCTCGAACAACTCCCCGATTTCCTCGCCAAAAAAGTAGAAATTGCCAACTGGTATCGAGAGCTTCTTGGCGACAACCAAGACCTCCACCTTATGCCCGAACCCGATTACGGCAAAAGCGCCCACTGGCTATACACCATAAAATTTCAAAATCGATCCTGGCGACCAATCCAGAAACACCTCGAAACCCAACAAATTCAATCCCGCCCCCTGTGGCAATGCATGCACCAATCCCAGGCTTACCAGCACCTTTCCCCATCAATAAACCCAATCTCCGCTCACCTGCAAGCCGAGTGCCTTAGCCTTCCATGCTCAATTAGTCTTACCAAAGAAGACGCCACCCGCGTCGCCGAGCAAATCAAAGTTGCCCTCAAAACGAGCTAGCCCACAATGAGCGCCACTGAACTCACTCCGGCAAAGCGAACTCCTTGGGTAATTCCCCACTTTCACCTTGTCCTCGCCCTCAGCGCTATAATTTTTCTTGTACTTGCCCATGTCACCGATAGGCGTATGATCACGGGCTTAGACTCCGATGGATTTTTCGCGCAAATCCGAGACATGGCTTTTGCCCTCGAAACCAACACTTTTGATCCCATCGCCGAACCCCTCTATGCTGTTCACCTCGTAAGGTTCCTGATCGTTTACCCGTGGTTTATGGCTTGGCTCAACGGCATGCCCGCACTCATTGATGGCCTCATTCTTCTCCCCCTTCTCCTCACTGTCGCCCTCGCGCGATTCAATAACCGCTACACGATTCTAAGTCTCCTCATCTTCCTGCTCCCACTCGCTTTCTCTTACCGAACAATCCTCGTCATTGTCGGAATGGCCAATCTCTACATCGTCCTCTATTCGGATAAACGAGAACCATGGCGCATCTACCTCAGTGGACTCCTCGCCTTCCTCTCTTCTGGCGTCACGCTCGCATGGCTGATCGTTGTCCTCATCAATGCAAAGCAATTCAAAAAGCAACAAATCGCTCTCTATTCAGCCGTCACTATTCTCTTTGCCAGCTTGATCGCCTCAATCGCCCAAAAAATCACATTCTTTACCAACGCCCCGAAAGGTGCGAGCAAATCAAGTGGCATTCTCAGTGCCCTCGAACGAAACACTATTTTCATGTCTTACAACACTGACGACACCAAACGTTTTGTCGCGTACTGTCTTATCCTGGCCGCTGTAACTTGGTTCCTGATCGTGATCTACCGAATGGGCCAACAATACCGAGCTTTGCTCTATTTCTTCCTCACCGCCGCCGCCTCGTTTGTCTTCGAAGGGCTCGGTCCAATCGCATTCCTCATGCCCATCGCATGGGTGTTAAGTGGCAACCTCGTGATGCCTAAATCGAACCAATCAAAGCTTCTTCCTCAAGATGCGGGTTGAGTTCAGTCCGGTCAATAAACAACCTAAACCAGATCTCTAGTGCAAGCAAAAGTCGAATTTGACGAGTGTGGTCAGCCGCTCCCGATTCATGCTCATCCACCATCCGGCTCACGACCTCCGGCTCAAAAAGCCCCCGCTCCATAAACCGATCTGAATGCAACAGGCTCTTCGTAAAACCCGATAAAACGTCTTTAAACCACTCGCCAATCGGCACCGTAAACATGCGTTTCTCTCGGTAAGTCAGATCATTCCCCAGCAAATCCTGGACTGCTTTTTTATATCCATACCGAGTCACATCCCCACGAACTTTCAAATCTCCCGGCACTGATAAAGCAAACTCCGCCAGATGCTTATCCAAAAATGGATCACGAGCCTCCAATGAAACCGCCATGGCCATCCGATCCGGCTTAACCAAATTATTCCCTGGCAACAACATCGCAACATCAAGCCAAAGCGCTTTATTAATGTTATCAAATTGTTCAACTTTATTAACCCAACCCTTAGTAATATCAACCGACGCAAAGTCCACCGCACGCCTCTTCTGACCATCAGAATACAGTCCCTGTTTGTCTTCTTCCGAAAACAACGTAATATGCCGATGATATGCTTCTGCAAACTCCTCCGAGGATTGATTAACGCCATATTTATTGAAATAACTTGAATATTTCGTGTAACCACCAAATAATTCATCCCCACCATCTCCGGTCAAAACCATCTTCACGTGCTGAACCGCCAATTCGCTCAATCGCATTGTTGGCAAAAAGCTGACGTCGCTATGGGGTTGGTCGCAATGATAAACCGCACTTACCCATTTATGAACAATCTCAGGACCGACAAACTCCAAATGGTGGTCGGTTCCAAACTGCTCACTTGCCATCTTCCCCCACATTGATTCGTCAAACCGCTCGTCATGGAACCCAATCGAAAACGTTTTAACCGGTCGATCCGTAAACCGGCCCATCATCCCAACAACTGTGCTCGAATCAAGTCCCCCACTCAAGAACGCCCCGAAAGGAACATCAGCCCGCATCCGTAGCCGAACCGATTCCTCCAGCAATCCATTAAATCGTTCAATAAATTCTGCTTCCGTTATCGGCTGAGTCTCAATATCTTGCGGGTGCCACCACTGAGTTTCCTTCAAACCCGACTGAGAAATCGTCACATACCAACCTGGCATCAAGTGACGGATTCCCGCAAACAATGTGTAAGGTGGAGGAACAAAACCATAACTCAAAAAATGATGCAAGGCCTCATCGCTGACTTTTCGTTCAACCCCTGCCGCCAAAATCGCCTTAATCTCAGATCCAAAATAAACTCGTTCCCCAGACTCACATAAAAAAATCGGCTTCACCCCAAGCGCATCACGAAACACATGTAACTCTTCCGTTCGTCCATCCCAAATCGAAATTCCAAACATCCCCGTCAGACGCTCAACAAACCCCACCCCCCAAGCCAGATAGCCGTTGAGCAAAACCTCAGTATCGCTTTGAGTCTTAAACCCGTAACCCAGTTCCTCAAGCTCGGCCTTAAGCTCCACATAGTTATAAATCTCACCGTTTTGAACCACCGCCACTAAACCATCATCCGAAACCATCGGCTGATGCCCAGATTCCAGATCAATAATAGAAAGACGCATATTCCCAATCGCCGCAAACTTTGATGCAAACACCCCTCGATCATCGGGCCCGCGATGCTGAATACAATCACCCATCTGCACACAGACTTCAACATTTACATCACCAGATCGATCAAAAAACCCTTGTATCCCGCACATCGCTTAGTTCCCTCCCCGAAAGAGTACCTGCCTCACTGTCATCCCCAAAATCTTCAAATCAAACCCAATTCCCGCCCGATCAACATAATCCAAATCAAGTCGAGTGCGTTCTTCGGGGGTAGCAGCACTCCGCAATGTCGCCTGCGCCAAACCCGTAATCCCCGGTCGGACCGAACATCGTTTCGTCCATTCCTCCGGTGTGTAGTTCACTTCTTGCATCGGTGTATCGGGTCTCGGCCCCACCAAACTCATGTCACCTTTCAAAACATTAAACAGTTGTGGCAACTCATCCAGCGAAGTCTTCCGGATAAACCGCCCCGACTTCGTAATCCGCGTATCCCCAGTCTGAGTGGAATACCCCCCAATCTTGTCCGCCCCCGAAACCATGCTCCTAAACTTAAACACCTCAAAAAAATTCCCCCCCAGCCCTCCTCTTTTCTGTCTGAAAACCGCTCCCCCCGGCG
>JAPUDU010000226.1 GCA_027492935.1 Fimbriimonadaceae bacterium | reverse complement strand
CCAGATTACTTGGGAGTTCTGGGCACCCAACGCTTTGCGGATGCCAATCTCGCGGGTTCTTTCTCCGACTGACATAAGCATGACGGTCATGATTCCGAGTCCGCCGACGGCGAGGGCGATTGATGTGAGGCCAACGACTAGAGTCGCAAGGATTCCGAGAACGTCAAAAACGAGTTTGAGAAGATCATCTTGGGTAAGAACTGAAAATTGATTTTCTTGAAGAGTTTTTCCTAGAGTTGAATTGATTTCGGGAATTAGTTTTTTGGGGCTGACGGTGTTATCGATTTGGATAAGAATCCGATCGATTTGAACATTTTCTTCGTTTTTACGTATCGTGCTGAGGGGGATATAAACGACATTAACTAGACTGAAAGCGGAGAAGGGACTTGACTCGGCTTCTTTGTCTTTTATCACTCCGCTGACCTTATATTCGCGGCCATTAATGGTGACCGCTTTGCCAACGGCAGATTGGTTGGGGAAGATTTCTTTGGCGGCGATGGAGCCGACGACACAGACAGCTAGTCCTTCATCTTTGGCGCTGAAGTATTCGCCTTCTGCTAGCTCGGAGGGGTGCATGTTGAACCATTCCGGGGTCGCCCCGATAATTATGGGGTAGGCATCAAGTTTTCCGGCTTGGATACCGCCTCCGGCAAAGCTGAATTCGGCTACCGATTTAACGCCTTTCAGTTGAGCGACGTTCTTGGCGGATTCTTCGGTAAGGAACGATTTGCCGCCGATATTGGGGTTAAAGGTTCCGAGATCGATTTTTCCGGGAACGACGATGAGGAGGTCTGCGCCGAGGCTATCGATTTGGCCGGTGATATCTTTTTGAACTCCGAGGCCGATGCTAACAAGGAGAATAATGGCGAGGGATGCAACAGCTACTCCAACGGTGCTTAGGAGGGTGCTGCGGAGATTTTCGATGAGGCTTTGCAGGATCGGCTTCATTTCCCAGTTCTTTCTTTAGTATGGGCTCGGGAACTGTAATATGTTGTGCCATTCGAAGGTGTTGCCATGTAGAATGTATTAATGAATATTCGTTTTTCACATGGACTTCTTGCTGCTGTGGCACTGATTGGAGTGACATCTGGTTGTAACCGTGCTCCGCAGAAAACTTATTCAAGTTTATATTTGGCGGCACATGCTGGTGACTTAGCAGCAGTGAAAAAAATGGTGGAGAGCGGTGCGGATATAAACGAATCTGGGCCTAAGAAAATGACTCCATTGATGGCTGGTCTTGTTAGCCAGAATCAATCCCTTGTTGATTATTTGCTTGAAAAGGGGGCTAAGACAGATTCGGTGGATGAACGGGGTTGGAACATTGTTCACTTTGCCGCTTCGAACAACAATGTGAAGATGTTAAAGCTATTGGATTCAAAAGGAATGGATTTAAACACTTTGACTGTACAGGATAATGCGAGCGCTTATCAACTCGCAAAATCTTATAACCAGGAGGATGCAGCAAAGTGGTTAAAAGATAAAGGTGTGGATACAACTATGCGCACTTTAACTGGGCCTTCCCGGAGTGGTGGGATTTAAGTTAGCTTGGGTTTTCAAAAAAGAGAACTCCCCGATTATTACAGTCGGGGAGTTCTCTTTTTTTTGTTTTTTAGGGCCGTTATTCTGGCTCTAAGGGGGCCGGGCGTTCTTCCTGACCAGCAGCTGGGCGCGGGCCTTCGGCTTTGGTTCCAGGAGGATCACCACACCCTGCAAAGCAGAGCATGGTGATGACGAATAGCATGAAACTCGCTGTCTTGAACTTCATATTAGTTCGTGCAGGGAACGTCGGCTCCGTAGTTGTAATCTCCTTCCAAGTCGGGTCGGAAGAAACTCATGTAGCGCGGCGCGCTCGGGGATATTCGGCATCGGTGTGTGGCACTCGGAGCACCTTGTGCGGTGTAAGCCGAGAACGGATCCGATTGGCTGTTTATGCCAGTTGCACCATTTGCACCAACACGAGCGAATTTAGCTGATGTATCTCCACGAACGTAGATTTGACCACCGGTGTAGGATGCTACAGGAGCAGCAACGAACGGGGTGGGGAAGTAACCATCGCCAGTAGCAGGTACTGCGGCACCTTGCGGGTGACCAGACGGATTGAATCGACAGGGCGTGATTACACCCGGGCTTGTCGGTACCACGTTACATTGCATTGCGGGGTTCGTCAAACTAAGACCAGAGAGGTTTTGTTTGTAGTGACCGCCCCAAATCAACGGGGTTGTCGAGATTCGAGCAATTGCTGTTTGGCTGTAGGTGCTCAAAAGTCCGTTCATCGAGAAATGCATCGATGCAGGTTTCAGAACGGCAGTTGCGTAGTAGGTGTAACCCGGAACTTGGTTTGTGGACAAGCCTGCGCCAGCCATCATTTCGAGGTTTTTGCGATAGGGTTGAGTGGAGTTCATCCACTAGTTAGCATCGCCAGCTGTCCAAGCGGGGACGCCTTCCCAACCTGCCGGAACGCCGATACCATAGTTCCAGAGAACACCGAGGTCGTTGTCAACGGAATAGGCGCTGGGGAGATAGTCATCGTAATCCGCAGTGTAGATTTGGATGGCAGTTCCATTTTGTTTTGCATTGCTCAATGTCTGAGTTTTTTTTGCTGCTTCTTTCGCTTGAGCGAAAACGGGGAATAAGATGGCAGCGAGTATTGCAATGATGGCAATGACCACCAGCAGTTCAATTAATGTAAAGGCACGTTTCATAATTCACTCTCACCTCGCAATCCAATGGCATTACAAGGCTGTAGCAAATAGTTTAAGCAATATTAATGTTGATTTAAAAATAAAATCAAATTAAGGGAACTCACTTTATAAGTACAAAGTTCAGTTGAACTTGGGACTTTAGGGAATCGTGGATAGGCATAAAGGCCCATAGATAATTTTTACGGACGAGTTAAATGTGGAAATATTCGAAATGCAGATTATGTATAACTTTTCAGGAAAAAAACTAAACCAGTTATTGGGCGGAAAATTAAAAATTTATTGGTATAGTGCTTTTGAATGGGTAGGCAAATTCTAGCAAAGACCGGCCTGTGATGCAAATTCGATGACGTGTGGGTTTACGATGAGATCGTCTTTTGTAACCTCTCGGGTAAGAGATAATCCGGCGAGAGTCCGGCATCGGGAGAGGGCGACATAGATTTGTCCATGGCTGAATGCGGGGCGGTCGAGATCTATGTGGATGCGGTCGAAGGTGAGGCCCTGAGATTTGTGGATTGTGATTGCCCAAGCCAGTTTTAATGGATATTGCGTGAAGCTTCCTATTGGTTCAGCCGTGATTTGGTTTCGGATTCTGTCCCAGGTGTACCGGCTCTTTTCCCAGATCTCGCGCTTGACTTCGACTATTTTGTGGTCGGCATCAAGTTCGACACGGATTGAGAGTTCGTCGGTTGCTATGACTGTACCGAGAGAACCGTTGACCCATTCTGTGCCGTTACGGACGAACATGACGCGGGCACCGGGCTTGAGCCGGAGGACTTCTTCGGCGGGGAGTTCGCGTCCAAAGTTGCCTTCTATAGCGGCGGGGTAGTGGCGTTCGGGATAACCAATTTCCATCAGTCGCTGATTGTTGATGAGGGTGGCGCGGGCATTGGTTACGGTTAAGGTGAGCGTGTCTTCTGTTTGGGCGGGGCCGACACGCTGATTGATCATATGGATTTCTTGGGGGTCACCGGCGCGGATTTGATCAAGGATATAGAGAAAGTCGGGGTCGTTGGCTTGGCGATGGACAGTTTTTAGCTCAATTATGTCGATACCGAGATCCTTTGTGATTTTGCTATCAAAGAAGAAAGGACTGTTGAAGTGGTGGGCGAGGAATTCTCGTTCGGCCGGGTTGCCGACGATTGGTTCGAGTTGCCAGATATCGCCGAAAGCGACGAGGGGTACCCCTCCGAATGGGTAAGGGGTTTTGCGGTTTTGCTGGAGGGATATGTTTACGGCATCGAGGAGATCGGCGCGCACCATTGAGATTTCATCGAGAAAGATGAGCTGAAGAGCGTTGACAAGTCGGTTTTTAGGTGCGCCGGGACGGAATGTTGGGATTTCGCAAGTTTCGGGATCCATTGGGCCAGGGGCGAAGGTGAAGAAGCTGTGGATGGTTTGTCCGCCAGCGTTGAGGGCGGCGATGCCGGTGGGGGCAAGGGTGACGCTTTTTAGGGGGAGGGTTTCGCGAAGGTGGCGAAGGAGAGTGGATTTTCCGGTTCCTGCGCGTCCAGTTACAAAAATAAGTCGCCCACCGAGGGTGGATTCCTCGATTTGTTTGACGGCAGCAAGTTGTTCTTCGGAGAGTTGAACGTTGTTGCCGGGGAGAATGGGGGCGGACATTTGTGGATTGAGGTTACTTGGAGTGAGGGCTTTGGGGATGGGATGGTTTAGGTTGTGGAGTCATTATTTTTCGGAGATAAAAAAATGCCCGATGCATTTTGCACCGGGCTAAATGAACGCATAAGCTGAGTGTTTATTTCTTCTTTCGTTTAAGAAGAATCGGCACGAGGGCCAAGCCGACAAGGGAGATCGGTTCTGGAACGGGTTCTGCCCAGACGGCCCAGGCTTTGACATCGTTGTTGTTGTCGGCGGAACCGGTTCCGGAGCCAAGCCCAGCGTAGACGGGGTTTACAAAGATTCCTGAGGCATCCATGTTAAATGTGGTGACGTACGTGCTGTCGACGAATACATTCCAATCATGGGTTGTTGCGTTATAGGTTGTGCTGAACGAATAATCCTGGTTATCTAGAAAATCGAAGGCGATAGAGTGAACGTCGCCGACGATGTTGCCATCGGAATCAGTTTGGTAAAGCTGTATGTCGTTCCAGAATGTGCGGAATGAGAGAGCAACCATGTTGGTGATGCCACCGATTCCGTTATCTCCTCCGCCATTGCCGAGGGCATTCGTGCTTGCACTTTGAAAGGCAAACGCGAGCCCATCCGCTCCGCTATTTGGCCCCCATTGTCCGATGTCGCTGGTGCCGTTTCCGTTAAAGATGACGGATTCGGCAAAACCATTCGAGAGGTCTTGTAAGTTTGTGTGCCATGCGGTTCCGGTTTGGCCAGAGATATCAGCTTGAGTCATGCGCAGGTCTTGTCCGGCGATGGCGGCGCTTCCGTTTAGTTGGAGATCTGGAGGGGAGATGAAATTGTTGTAAACAAAATCGGCATTGGCTAAACCGCTGCAGAGCAGAACTGCGGCGAGGGCGATGGATTTTTTCATAGTGATGTTCCTCTCAATTTGAGCCCCTTTAAGGGGCCTAATTTGATCGTAATACGCCACCGTGAAAAGTGCGTGAAACTAGCTGTGTTCGAGAGTTCTTTCGATTCTTTTATCGGGGATGAACCATATAATGGCTACGGCGACATAAAGAGCGATGCTGACCCATTGATTGACAAAGCTGAGGAGAATTCCGGCGACGTAGAGGGCAGGTGAGACTTTGCCTTTCCAATCGGTTCCAATGGCTCTTTTCAAAGTTGAGTCGGGGCCGTGATCTTTTATGATAAAGAATTGGAGAAGCTCGAATGCTAATGCACAGGCGAGAAGGTTAATTCCATATAGGAAGGCGGGAACTTGTCCAAAGTGGTTTTCTCCCAGCCATCCCGTTGTGAACGGGATTAATGAGAGCCAGAAGAGTAAATGTAGGTTTGCCCAGAGGATGCGTCCACTGACATGGTGGACGGTATGGAGCATGTGGTGATGGTTGTTCCAGTAGATACCAACATAGATAAAGCTAAGAATGTAGCTGAGGAAGATCGGGATAAGAGGTTGTACGTCTGACCAGTGTTCGCCGTGGAGAACTTTTAGCTCGAGCACCATGATGGTGATGATGATTGCGAGGACGCCATCGGAGAAGGCTTCCATGCGGTTCTTGGTCATGAGGATATTTTAGATTGCTCAAGCGAGCTTCTGCTCGAGTTTAGTTAATGTTATTGATGTTTAAGTGAATTTGACGGCAAAGAAGGCAGCTACCGATATGAAAATCCAGAGAACGATGCCGAGGATGAGGGGGCGGATGCCGACGCTTTTGAGAGCTTTCTTGGAGAGGGCAGTACCGATGAAAAAGAGGGAGAGAGCGAACCCGGTAGAGGCGACTTGTTTGATAATCGGGGCGTATTCGCCGATTGGGGGGAATGCGGTCCGGGCAAGTGAGGCGAGGATGAAAAGTCCGATGAACCAGGGGATTTGAACTTTGGATTTTTCGGCAGTTTCGGTTTTTGTTCTGTGATTGAAGTAAGCGACTATCGCGGTGATTGGGATGAGAAACAGGACGCGTGAGAGTTTAACAGCGGTGGCGGTATCAAGGGCTTCGGGGCCGTAGGCGGTTCCGGCTCCGGCGACACTGGCGACATCGTGGATGGCAATTCCGGCCCAGATTCCGAATTGGTGTTGGGTGAGACCAAGCGTGTGTCCGAGGATGGGGAAGAGTATGAGGGCAACAGCGTTGAGGATGAAAACGGTGCCGATTGCGACGGAGATATCTTCTTCGGGGGCATCGACGACGCTTGAGATGGCGGCGATGGCGGAGCCACCGCAGATAGCGGTTCCGGTACTGACGAGGAGTCCGGTTACGGGGCGGATTTTGAGAGCTTTTGTGATGAAATGGCCGATGATGAATACGGCGCTGATACTGGCGAGACTAAAAAGGAACCCGCTTGATCCGGCTTGAATGACTTTGTTGATATCCATGCTGAAGCCGAGGGCGACGACGGCAGCCTGGAGGAGAGTTTTTTGGAGAGGTTTTGTTTGGGCAGCGTAGGGGTTGCCTAGGGTGAGGGCGAGGATTGTTCCGAGAATAAGAGCGGCGGGGGCTACGGCGGCGGCAATCTCGGTGGGGAGTTTGAAAAGAGGGGCGAGGCAGAGGGCGGCGAGAATGAAGAAAACCGCTTTTGCCATCAGGGATTTAGGTTACCCGGGGTGAAAAGGCGCGTATCCAACCTCGGGATGAACCGAGGTTGGATATCGATAGTTGGTTTACTTTCGCTTTTTGCGAGCAACAGCAGCGAGGCCAGCCGCAGCGAGAATAGTCATTGTTGCGGGTTCGGGTACCGCTTGGACATTATCGAGACGGGTTGTGTCTCCGCCATTGGTGATATCTGTGGACACGCCAATGTACTGGAGGTCGCTTAGTACGCTTTGGATTTGTGAATCGGTAGCGAGGACAGCACTGCCTCCGTTGTTATATGTGCTGGAGTTGAAATAGAAGCTACTTGAGCTATCTAATGTGAACTGCCAGTTGGTGAAGGAGGTTCCTGCGCTTACAACTCTTTCTGCAACAAGGAATGAGTTGCTGGACAAGAGGACAAGAAAGGGATCGTTGGCACCTGTCCCAGCCGATTGGAAATCGAAGCTGAGGGTTTCGCCAAAGAGGTCGCCGTGATTACCACCGAGGTTCGGTGAATAATGGAATGCGTAAGATCCGTGATCTGTACCGGCGATGTAACCCCCGGATTCACCGCCACCTGACCATGTTGCGGCAGTGGTACCAGTGATCATAGTCGCAAAACTGTTTCCGAAGTCACCTTTGGTCCAGCCCTCGGCGCCTGAATCAAATGTGAAGTTAAATCCTCCGGCATGGGCCGCAACGGACACCAAAATGCCAGAAATTAGAGCAATTCCTCTCATAGGTTTCTAGTATGGGAGGAAAGGGGTTTGATTTTGAAGGGGACCTAACTGTAAAAATGCTTGTTTTGTCCGTTGGGCGTTAAATTGGAGGGTGGAGCTTATGAGGGTTGTTGAGGAGTTGGAAGGCAATAAGAAAGCCATCCGAGGTTTGACATTTGCAATGTTTAATAAACTACGTCCTTTCGTAAATACTGTTATTTAGCCTGTCTTGAACTGGTAGAAATTTATCTCGTTTGATAATTTTGATGTTAAGCGGGGAATGATCTTTGAAAGTGCTTGGCAAAAAACAAGTGACTAGTACGTTCAATCGAGCAAATCATCTACGATGATGAGGTGCAGGGTGCCGATCCTTCTTGATTCGTATTTGCGTCCATCATTTAAGATGCTCAAAAGCGATTGGCTGGTAAACCTATGAAATTGAAGTGGTGAAGAAATGATGCGTAGATTTGGCTTCACGATGGTTGAACTGCTGGTTGTGATTGCGATCGTTGTGATATTGGTTGCAATTCTGTTCCCGGTTTTCGGCAAAGCTAAGATGGCGGCAAAAGTGACTTCAAGTGTGAGCAACTTGAGGCAACAACATTTGGCTTTTAAAATGTATCAGGCTGATTATGGTGGGGATGGAATTTACGGAAGTTGGAATCAGATGGGTTACCCACCGCCTGACAGGGATTGGCCTC
>JAPUDU010000225.1 GCA_027492935.1 Fimbriimonadaceae bacterium | reverse complement strand
TTACCATGATTTTCGATACCATCCGAAAGAGGTCATTACTGGAGTGTTTGATGAGTTTATGTATGACCAGTTAGGCGTTTTTGGATGGACAGTTGAGATATGGAGTCCTCAGCGTCAGGCAGGGATTACGGATTATAAATACATTGACTGGTTCCGAGACCATCCGATTGAAGACGATGTGAAAATGCTCAAGTGGAGCGATGAGAAGCTTGAGGGCAAAGGGTTCGTGGATTGGTATGAGTATGAACACGCTCAGTTAGGGAAGGTGGAGATTGGGGGCTGGGATTCCCAATACGCGTTTCGCAATCCGCCGCCGCAGTACTTGGAAAGTGAAGTAACTCCTTTGGCGGAATGGGCGGTCTGGATGGCGGGAACTTTGCCTTGCCTTGATTTGAAAGAGATCGACGTTGAGCGAATTGGCGATCATGCGCGGATTCGTTTTGCGGTTCAGAACACGGGTTACTTGCCGACAACGGTCACTGAACATGCGGCGAAGAAGCGACTTGTTCGAGGGGTTGTGGGTGAGATTACGCTGGTCGGTGAGGAGCGAGAAGCGTTGGGATCGGATTCGCCCGAGTGGTTGGTTTCGGGTGATCTGCGCCAGGATGGTGGCCAGCTTAAAGGTTATAACCATGTGCCATCAATGACGTTTGGTTGGTATACGGATCAGTCGGACGATGTTGCGGTGTTCGAGTGGGTGGTTGAGGGTTCGGGGACTTATAACTTGGTCGCTTGGCATCCGCGGGCGGGTCGGGTTGAAGTGGAGTTGGAGGTTGGTGAGGAGTAGTAAAGCTAAAATCGGTAGGTTTTGATTATGGAAACTGGCGACGAGGAGTAGCTCCTCGTCGCCAGTTTCTTTACAATAATTTGGGGTTGCCCCCAAGTTGAGCGACTATTTATGAGTTTGAAGGTGCTTAGAAGTCGTCGCACCAGCGGTAGGCGTTGATAAGTTTTACTTCGCCTTCTTTTCCGCCTTGAGATTTGCCATGTTCCATTCCAATGATCACGTCCTGTGATTTATTGGAGATGTGCTTGAAGATGTTGCGGTAGTTCATTTCTCCGGTGAGGGGTTCTTGACGACCGGGGTTGTCTCCCGCTTGGAAGTAGGCGACTTCTGACCAGGCGAGGTCGATGTTAGGGATGATATTGCCCTCAGTGATTTGTTGGTGATACATATCGAAAAGGATTTTGCAGGCAGGGGAATTGACAGCCTTGCAGATTTGGTACGCCTGCGGAATTTTGCTGAGGAACATTCCGGGGTGGTCGCGGTATGGGTTGAGGGGCTCGAGAACCATTACGCAATACGCATCTTGGAAGACATCGGCCATGGTTTTGAGGCAGTCGATGACGTTAGCGGTTTGATAATCCCAGGCGAGGCGAAGGTCATAGGGGCCGGGGACGACAGTCATGTACTTTGCGCCGACACGTTGGGCACAGGCAACAGCATCTTGGGCTTTCTTTTTAAGGTTGGCGCGGGTTTCTTCGCCGCCCAGAGCGTAAACGGGTTTGCCCCATTCGGCGTCAGCAACGAAGACGCCCATTTCGATTTTGAGGTCGCGCATTTTTTGCCCGAGTTTTTCTTGCATGTCGGGCGAGTTGCCCATCATGCCGTTATCTTCCCAGGCGTGGAATCCTTGATCGGCGGCAAACTTGAGTTGATCGAATGGATCTTTGCCGGCGTGATTTTCGAACATGCCGAAGTGAGGGGCGTATTTGAGCTTGAATCGAGTTTGGTTGGGCATGGTCGTATCGGCTAAACCCATTCCGGTGACGAGGCCGGTGGCCATAGTTGCAGATGCTTTGAGGACGTCACGTCGGGAAGGGTTCATATCGGGGGTTAGTTTAGCCGAGTTGGTTGGCTGAGGGCAAGTTTGCGACAACCTCAAAGTGTTTTATCCGTATTAGTTGTGGTGATGGGTGAGGAATAATGAATTTGCAGTGCGATAGAGAGGGAACCTATGACTGATTTCACGCAAATTCTCAACATATTCCCTTGTTTCTTTCCTTTATTGTTTGCGGGATTTGTGATTCTGCTTTGGTATATGACCAGCGTTTGGGAACAGCAGAAGATCAAGCGTTTGCAGGAGTTTGCCTTACGGAATGGGTTTGAGTTTCGGGTGAATTTGGGGACAAGCGGTGATGGTTGGTTTGAACAGATGTTCTCTGGGGTTCAGTCAAATGCTGGATTCTTGACGGCTTATGATGGATTTCAACCGATTAGTCGAGTTAATGCGACGGTCAAATATATCTTTAATGGAAGAGCGGGGGATTTGCCATTTCAGGCTTTTCATTATCAGTACACAACAGGGTCGGGGAAGAATCGTCAGACTCATTACTTTACGGTGGCAAGTGTTGATATGCCGATGTGGATGCCGAATTTGTCGGTGAGCCTGGAAGGTTTTTTTGATATGGTCGGAAAGTTCTTTGGGGGGCAAGACATACAGTTGGAGTCACATGATTTTAATGAGAAGTTTCGAATAGTTGGATCTAGCGAGAAGGTTGCCCATGACATTTTGCATCCGCAAATGATGGAGTGGTTTATGCATGTTGTTCCACCGGGCTTTCAGATGCATGGCAATAAGGTTGTTCTATGGCGGAATGGAACTTTGGAAGAAAATTTTGTATTGGACAGCCGAGCGATGTTGGCTCAGTTTTGGAATCTGGTGCCGGACTATGTTAAAGAAGAAGGGCGGTTTTGATGTATTTTTTGAACCTGTTACTAAATTGGCGATTCGCCTTTGATTGGAGTGATAGCTACATTCTGATAATCATTTTTGCTTTTGTTTTGATCGTTTTCTTTGGGGTGAGGATTAGAGGTAAGCAGGATAAAAAATTTGTTGAATCGTTGTTTCAATTTGCGAAGGCTCAGAATTTGAGTTTTTCTGAAGGGGTTAGTCAGGGGACGGCGAAGTTTGTGGCAGATTTTGGAGTAGGGAGCCTTTTTGAGGTTGGCGGATTGGTTAGGAATGTGTTTTGGGCAGAATATAACTACGTTTTGAAATTCCGGGCATTTGAGTATTACTATTCTGTGCCTTCGAGGAGCGGTACGACAACTTTACAATTTTCGGTTGCACAGCTTGATTTGCCGATCTACTTGCCGGATGTGCAGGTGCGCCAAGAGGATGTCTTTAGTCGTATTGGGACGGCGTTTGGGAAGCAAGATATTGAAGTCGGGGAAAAGGAATTTGACCGCATGTTTCGGGTTCGGGGCAAAGATGAGGAAGCGATTCGGAGTTTTTTGAATGAGGATGTGCGTAAGTGGTTGATGCAAGATGATAATCGAGGGTTTGAAGTGATGGGATATCGCGTCATGATCTTTAAGGGGGGCGAAATGAATGCTCAATTTGTGGCGGAAAGTAGGAATTCGCTTTTGAGTTTTTGGGATTTGTTGCCGAAGGAATTGAAGGAAGGAGTGAGTTAGAAATGCAACTTGGATTTATGTTGGGGCTTGGGGCGATTGCGATGTTTGGTGCATGGTGGATTTCAACATATAACCAAGGGATTCGCGTTTTTAACCATATTAAGGAAAGCCGTTCGAATATTGATATTCAGTTGAAGCGGCGGCACGAATTGATTCCGAACTTGGTAGCGGTATGTAAGGGCTATGCCGCTCACGAACAGAGTGTTTTTGAGGCAGTTGTGGAAGCGCGGAACCGTGCGGTTGTTAGCCTTGAAGATATGCGGTCGGGCTATGAAGTCGAGGCGGACTTAGTTGGGGCAGTTAATCGTTTGATGGCGGTGGTAGAGGCTTATCCGGCTTTGAAGGCTGATGGTCAGTTTTTGGCGTTGCAGAAAGAGTTGGTAAATACTGAAGATCGGATTGCAGCAGCGCGGCGATTTTACAATGCGAACTGCCGGAGCTGGAATGTGTTGCGGGAGAGTTTTCCGAGTTCGATGATTGTGAAGGGGCCAGTGGCGTTTTATTATGAGGTCGAGGGGGTTGATGTGACTCCGGACGTTCGGATGGGATAAGTGTATGCCTCGTTCTGTCGAGAAGTTGGAAGTTTGCCTTTGTCGGTAATGACTTCCAACTTTTTTTGGAAAGACGACGGATTAGTGAGCTTGGTTAATTATTCGGCGGCTTTGATGATGTCGACAAAGCCGTGAGCTTGCATGCTTGCTCCACCGACCAAACCGCCATCAATATTGGGTTGGCTGAAGAGGTCTGAGGCGTTATCAGGTTTAACTGAACCCCCGTAAAGGATTCGGATTAGTTCAGCAGTTTCTGTGTCAGCTATCTTGGCGAGTTCCGCGCGGATCATGGCGCAGACTCGTTCGGCTTCTGGGGTGTCGCAGGTTTTTCCGGTGCCGATTGCCCAGACGGGCTCGTAAGCAACAACCAATCCATATAGCTCAGCAGTATCGATGCCGGAGAGTGCTCCTTTGAGCTGAGAGGCAATAACTGAGTCGGTTTGACCCGCTTCGCGTTCGGCAAGAGTTTCGCCGACGCAGAGGATGGGGGTGATGCCTTGGAAGAAGAGCGCTTTGAGCTTGTGATTGATGGTTTCGTCGGTTTCAGCGAAAAGGCCGACGGTTGATTCGGGAATGTCGAGTTTCCCGAATTTGCCACGCGTTTCGCTGTGGCCGATGATGCAGAAATCGACGTGGAATTCGGCGAGTTGAGTAGGGCTGACTTGTCCGGTGAAAGCACCGTTATCAAGCCAGAAACAGTTTTGGGCACCGAGCTTTATGCGTGATCGTCGGCAAACGTCGTGGATTTTTGGGATAGATAAGAAGCTGGGGCATACAACGACATCGATATTGAATGTATCGGAGGCAATGTGGATGATTTCGTTGACGAGAGCCTCACCTTCAGCTGAGGTCAGGTTCATTTTCCAATTACCAGCGACGAGCGGGCTTCGCATCATGGACAGAGTTTACGCTAATACCTGTCCATGATGGTTTGATTTAGAGCTTATGCTCGGAGAATAGTGGGTTCAACGCTGATAGCGACTTTATCGCGGACTGCGTTGGTGATGATGCAGTAGAGATCAGCTTTGTGAGCCATTTGATCGGCCATTGTTACTTGCTCATCGGTTGCATCGCTGGCGAGCGTGATTGTGGGCTTGATGACGATGTTCTTGTAGGTAAATTGCGGGCCATTTTCTTCGACTTCACCGGTGGCTTTCACTTCCATATTCACGAGGGGAAGCTTACGGGTTTCGGCGATAATGCCGAAGGTGATGCTGTAGCATCCGGCGACGGCTTTGGCGAGGAGTTCTTCGGGGTTGGTTCCGTTGCCAGGGCCGCCAAATTCTTCGGGGACGCTGAGGGGGGCAGAGTCGCCGAGTCGGTCGCCTGAGATGGAACCAGTTCCGGTTCGACCACCTTCCCACTTGACGGTAACAGGGTAGTGATGAAGTTTTGCCATTTGAAGAGATTTTACGCGAAGAGTCGGGAAGGTATTGATGTTGGGTGGGATATGAGACTCATTAGAACGAGGGACTGAAGGGATTGGTGGGGAATGGTGCGGTTGCAGGTTGGCACAACCAGTCATAATTGCTAGTGATGACGGAGCGACCGAGTTGGGACGCATATTTCATGCAGATCGCCCATTTGGTGAAAACCCGGGCGACATGCCCGCGTCGTCAGGTGGGGGCAATTATTGTTCGCGATCGCCGAATGCTGGCCACTGGATATAACGGCGCGCCGAAGGGGTTAAAGCATTGTCCGGAAGGGGGCGCAGAGCATGATTGGCCAGTGGGATGTATGCGGGCGGGGCATTGTATTAGAAGTTTGCATGCTGAACAAAATGCGCTTTTGCAAGCGGCAATGATTGGTATTCCTTGTGAGGGGGCGACGATGTACGTGACCTGTCAGCCTTGTAACAACTGCGCCAAGATGATTATCAATGCTGGGATTAAGCAAGTTATTTATGAGGGCGATTACCCGGACGATTTTTCTTTAGAGCTGTTTCGAGAATCTGGGCTTGAAGTTTTTCGGTATACGGAATCTGGATTGGAGCAGGTGGAGTTTAGTCTGTGACGTGGTTTCGTGATTTTCTGGCGACAAACGGACTTGATGGAGTGTTTCCGGGTTTTCGAACTCCCTTGGTCGCCGGGTTAATCTCGTTCTTAGTGGTGTTGGCGACAACGCCCTTTGCGATGAAGTTGGCCCATAAATACGGGGCGGTAGATGATCCGACCCGTGATGAACGCCGGGTTCATACTAAGATTACGCCGCGGTGGGGTGGGCTACCCGTTTGGTTAGGGGTTGTTGTGGCTTGTGGGGCAGTTTTGCCGTTTGCTTATCCGGAAGTGCCTTTTGCCAACTATGTGATTGGGTTGCTTCTGGCCAGCTTTGCGATCTTGGTAATGGGGATGATTGATGATGTTGTTCAGCTTTCAGCCAAAGTTCAGATGGCCGTCATGTTAGGGGTTGGGGTTGGGGTTCAGTTTTTTTACAGCGATGTAGGTCGGGTTCAAGTTGGTGGTGTGAATCTGGCGGGGAACTGGCTGAATTTTGGGCTTTGGGCGATTCCTTTGACAGCGATTTATATCTTCATCGTGACGAAGACGATGGATACGATTGATGGGATTGATGGGCTGAGTAGCGGGATTGCTGCGATTAGCGCAGGGACGATCGCGGTTATTGGGAGTATTGAAGGCCAACCGCGTATATCACTTATCGCGATGGCGATTGCGGGAGCTTGCTTAGGATTTTTGCGATACAACTACAATCCGGCGAAGATATTTTTGGGGGGCGGGGCTCCGGTTATTGGGTTTTTGTTGGGGAGTTTAAGTGTGGTTGGAGCAATGAAAACAGCGGCAACATTGGCGTTGTTGATTCCGATTTTCATTTTTGGAATTCCGCTTTTTGATGCTGGTTTTGTTGTGATTCGGCGAATTTTGAGTCGGAGTCCGATTAC
Organism: Fimbriimonadaceae bacterium; assembly: GCA_027492935.1. GTDB lineage: Bacteria > Armatimonadota > Fimbriimonadia > Fimbriimonadales > Fimbriimonadaceae > UphvI-Ar2. The sequence continues at coordinate 1,443 of JAPUDU010000225.1, read as the reverse complement.
GAGTCCAGATAAACGACATGTGCATCACACTTTGTTGAAGTATGGGTTTTCGCAGAAGCAGACCGTTTGGATTTTGTATTTGGTGGCGATTACGCTCAGCGGAATAATCCTTTACATGGTGAGAATGAATGACTAAACCGAAGATGATGTTCGTGGTGGGGACGCGGCCGGATGCAATTAAAACCGCGCCAGTTGTGGTCGAGTTTAGGAAGTACTCCGAATTAGTTGACACGGTTTTAGTGAGTACGGGTCAGCACCGGGAGATGCTTTGGCAGGCGTTGGAAGCGTTTGATTTGAAGGCGGATTACGACCTTGATGTAATGACACACGGTCAGACGCTGGCAGGGGTGACAGGGAAAATTCTTGCCGGGCTTGATGGCTTGATTGAATCGGAAAAGCCGGATATGGTTTTGGGGCAAGGGGATACGACAACGACTTTTGTTGCGGGATTGGCCAGTTTTTATCGGCAGATCCCTTATGCTCACGTTGAAGCGGGCTTGCGAACCCCGGAAATTTTCAATCCTTTTCCGGAGGAGTTTAACCGGCGGGCGGTTGGATTGTTTGCGGCATTGCACTTTCCGCCGACGCTTTGGAGTGCGGAGAATTTGCGTCGCGAGGGGATTGCGGAGGAGCAGATTTTTGTTACGGGGAATACAGGGATTGACGCGGTTTTGAAGACGGCGAACAACCACGATATGCGCTGGTTTAGTAATTGGCCGGGTCGGGTGGTTTTGCTCACTACGCACAGGCGTGAGAATTGGGGTGAGCCTCAGAAAGCGATTGCGCGGGCGGCGTTACGTCTGGTTGAAGAGTTTAAAGATATTAAGTTGGTTGTGCCGATGCATAAGAATCCGGCAGTGCGGGAGACATTGATGAGTGTCTTGGATGGCCACAACCGGATTGAGATGATTGAGCCGCCGGACTATGCGGATTTCGTTACCTTGATGCAACGGTCGCATTTGATTTTGACGGACTCGGGTGGAGTGCAGGAAGAGGCTCCGACATTTGGGGTTCCGGTATTGGTTTTGCGGACGACTACGGAGCGACCTGAAGGAGTTGAAAAAGGCACGGCGAAATTGATTGGAGCCGACGAGGAAATGATTTTTGCGGAAGGCGCTCGCTTGTTAGGGGATGTTGATAAGGCTTATGCTTTGATGGCTAATTCGACTTCGCCTTATGGCGATGGCAAGGCTTCGGAGCGGATTCGCTATGTGGTTTTGAAGCACTTTGGGATTGACTCTCCCGAGAGGAAAATGTGGGCTTACTAGAAGCGATTGTTCTGGGGGTAGTTCAGGGATTGACGGAGTTTTTGCCGATCAGTTCTAGCGGGCACTTGCTGATTGTTCCTTCTTTATTTGGCTGGAAAGATGCGGGGAGCGGGTTTACGGCAGTTATTCAGCTTGGTACTTTGCTGGCGGTTTTGATTTATTTTCGAGATGATAT
>JAPUDU010000224.1 GCA_027492935.1 Fimbriimonadaceae bacterium | reverse complement strand
AGAGGCAAGAGGCGAGCAAGTTTCTCGATTGAGCCGGATGTCGCATGAGATTTTTGTGGGCGACGAAACCCAACGGGCGCTGGAAGATGCAGAGAAGGAGGTTTCGGGGGATGCTGACGATAATGATTCGGCGATGGTTCGAGTTATTCGGCGGCGAATGGATATTGAAACGAAGTTGCCGGGCGAACTGATTGCGGAGAGATCGAAGCTTTCGGCAGTTGGTCATGAAGTTTGGGTTAAAGCGCGAAAGAATAATGATTTTAAGTCGTTCGAGCCAATTTTAGAACAGACGGTCGATATTAGCAAGCGCATTGCTGAGTTCTTGGGTTATGATGATCATCCTTATGATGCGGTGACTGACCAATTTGAGCAGGGAGCGAGCAGAAAGTTTTGGGATGGTATGTTTGATTCCATTCGTCAACCATTGACGGAATTGGTCGCCGAGATTAAAGCAAGTCCGAATCAACCGGATGATTCATTTTTAACCGGAAAATGGGATGAGTCGGCTCAAAGATCATTCAGTCTAAAACTACTTAATGGCATTGGGTTTCGGATGGATCGGGGACGACTTGATACTGCTCCTCACCCGTTCTGTACAAACTTCGCGATTGGCGATGTTCGATTGACGACGCGCTTTTTAGATTACTTGCCGAGTGCTGTTTTTGGTAGTTTGCATGAAGCTGGTCATGGAATGTACGAGCAGGGTAGTCCGGATGCCTGGGATCGCACACCGTTGGCAGGTGGTGTGAGTTTGGGTTGGCATGAGAGTCAGTCGCGAACTTGGGAAAACATTGTTGGCCGCAGTAAAGTTTTTTGGAATCATTACTACGGTGATCTTCAGGCAACTTTCCCAGCACTTGCGGGTGTTGATCTTGACACTTTTTACCGAGCGGTCAATAAAAGCCGAGCGAGCCTTATTCGTGTTGAAGCGGATGAAGTGACCTACAACCTTCACATCATGGTTCGCTATGAACTTGAGAAGGGGATGTTGGATGGTTCCATTGCAGTGAAGGATGTTCCGGATGCTTGGAATTCACGGTACGAGAGCTATTTGGGAATTACACCGACGAGCGATGCGAATGGTTGTTTGCAGGACGTTCACTGGAGTGGCGGATTGCTTGGTTACTTCCCAACTTATTCTATGGGGAACATTTTGAGTTATCAACTCTGGGAGTTGCTTGAGGCTGATCTTGGTGATACGGATGTACTTATGGAGAAGGGTGAGTTTGCTCCAATTCTGGATTGGTTAACGACGAAAGTTTATAGTCAAGGAAGCAAGTATCCGCCTCAAGATCTATTACAGCGAGTGACTGGTGGTGGCTTGAATGCTGAACCTTATCTGCGACGGATTCGAGCGAAGTATTCCGAGATCTATCAATTGGGTTAAAGGCAGTCTGTTGGCCGACAAAAAACCTCCTCGCTGGTTGGCGAGGAGGTTTTTTTGTGAGGTTACTTTTTTGTGTCGCCGGACTGACGAGGTGGAATGATAGTCGGTTTGGCTCGTTCTGCGAGTACAGGTGGGATGACTTGATCGTATTCGTACTCGACCTCAGTTGTTGTGAGGGTGCCATCTTCATTTTTAAGAATTTGGCGGGTAAGGATTGGCAACTTTGATTGGGAGTTTACAAAGACGGAGAAGTCCATATAAGTTTGTTTCAACTTATAAAGTAGAACCTGCTTTCCTTCAAGAGTTGAATCGGGCTCGATATCCCAGAGTGTTTTATCTTCGAGGAGTCTTTGAAGAGCTTCTATGCTCATTTCGGCATCAATGAACGGAGTGATTTGTAACTCAATGACTATCCCTTCTTTTCCTTCAACGTTTTTAATTAGTCGTTTGCCTTCCACAGGCATTGCTTGTCTCACTTGGACTTCGACCGGCTCAGTGCTGTTTTGAGTTTCTTTTGGCTTTCTTGGTTTGCCCTCGACAATCAGAATACTGATTTCTTCTTTGAGTTCTTCTCCTTTAGCGACTTCGACTGGAGGACGGGCGATAAGAACGCCTTGGACAGCTTTTTGAACGGTGACGTATTCGCGTGGTAGTTCGGTAAGAGATCCATCATCATTGACAGTGAACGTTGTTCGTTCCCCTTTTTCGACCCACGATTCCGTTATTTTTGTTCTCTTGCCTTCAACGTATTGAAAGGTGGTCATTTTATAGTTGTGAACGGCTCCCAGCGCATCTCGAACTTGATTAATGGGGTTGGCCATTGCAGTTCTTGGTGCCATAGCGGTGCCAAAAACGATTGCTCCGAGGGCAATAGCGGGGAGGCCGAAGCCAATGATTTTTTTGGTAGTCATGTTTTTGCTCTTGTTTTCATCAAGGAGTGCCTTGACGATGCGAGCCTTGAGGTGCGCGGGAGCGGACTCTTCCTTGAGCATCTCAATTTCCGGTTTTAGGTTGTTAATGTTCATGGATCACCTGCGGAAAGGTTGTTGCGAGTTCTCTTTTGAGTTTCTCTCGAGCGTGATGTAGCCTTGATTTGATGGTTCCGATTGAATCTCCGGTGACCTCGGCGATTTCTTCGATTGTTAGTTCTTGGATTTCGTGGAGGAGGAACGCCTCGCGGTGAGCGGGGTGTAGCCGGTGGAGAGCATTGAGAATGCCTTGATTGGTTTCGATTTCGCTTATTGCGGCATCGGGTTTGCCCCATTCGGGATTGAGGGGGGCGAAAATTCGATGTTTTCTGCGCCATGCGGCGTATTCTCGAAATGCGATTCTATGGAGCCATGTTCTCATGGTGCATCGACCTTGGAATTTATGAATTGCGTTGATGGCTCGGATAAAGGTTTGCTGGGTGAGGTCTTCGGCGGTTTCATTGTGCCGAGTGAGGTGCCTGAGGAGGCGATAGAGGTCTTTATGATGTTGTTCGACCCAATTCGTAATTGCGTCCGCATCCTTTATTTTGAGTTTTTCGAGCAGTTCTGCTTCCATTTCTTGGGCTCGTGATGTTATTGATGTGGATAGGTGGCGAAAGGTTGAGATTATTTTTATCAAATGATTTTGGCGGGCCAAAAGACTAAAAGCTTAGGTGAAGTGAAGGAGTTATAACGATATTTTCAATCATTTTTATCGTTCTTTACTCGCATTATTGCCAGCTTTTTTTTAGGGGTGGAACTTCAATGAATTTTCCTGTATAGTGGCAGTAATCGTTCCGCATCTGAATAGTTGCAATGGAACAGAAGAGGAAAAAATGAAAGGAATAGCAATCATTGCTTTTGCGGCAGTGTCATCACTGTCATTCGGACAACTTTGGGATCAAAGCCAACTCACAAACGTCGTAGGCGGCGGAACGGGCGCAATTGCTGGTCAAAACCTCAGCATGTTGGAAACGACACCGAATGCTGAAAATATTTTTGGATTTGGTGCTCAAACCACATCCAACAACGTAATGGCTGATGACTTTACAGTCGGACCAAACGGATGGAATGTAACTGCGCTTCGCTTTTACACCTACCAAACCGGTGCAACAGCTCCTTCGATTACTGGCATGAGCTGGGCAATCGACAGCACTTTGACTTCAACTGCGGTTACGTCTTCTGCGTTCACCGTTAGCTTCACCAACATCTTCCGCGTCAATGCTGGAGATACGGGTAGCACAGGCGGCCTTCGCCAAATCCAACAAGTTGATGTCACTGGCTTGAACCTCAACTTGGCTGCAGGTACTTACTTCTTGAAGTGGAACTTTGCTGGTTCATTGGCTTCTGGCCCATGGGCTCCGGCGTTGCCGACTTCACTTGCCACACACGGAATGAATGTGCAACAGTCCCTTGCAAATGCTCCTTTCGCACCTGGTGTTAACGGTACGATGGGCGCAGACGGAGCGTTCCAAGTTCTTGGTACAGAAAACGTTCCCGAACCGGCAACCATGGGCTTGTTAGCTCTTGGTGCAGCTTTTGTTGCACGCCGACGCAAGAACAACAAGTAAGGAAACTTACTTAAGAATAAAAAAGCCGATGGATTTATCCATCGGCTTCTTTTTGTGTTTTGGCAGGTTTAGAATTTAGCCGGAAGATCGAAGCCCATGTTTTGGAGGGTGAAGGAGTAGACGTCGGCGATTCCTTCCATCGCTTTTTGAAGAGGTTTTCCGCCACCGTGACCAGCGGATGATTCGATGCGGATGAGGCAGGGAGCGGGGCCGGCTTGAACAGCTTGGAGTCGAGCAGCGAACTTGAATGAGTGCGCGGGGACGACTCGGTCGTCGGTGTCGGCGGTTGTTACAAGCGTGGCCGGGTAGTTGGTTCCGGGGCGTAGGTTGTGGTATGGGCTGATCCGGTAGAGATTGAAGAATTCATCTTGCTTTTCTGGTGAGCCGTAATCGCCTTCCCATGCAGCACCGATGGTGAATTTGTTGAATCGGAGCATATCGAGGACTCCAACTTCGGGGATGGCTACGCCGCACAGATCGGGGCGTTGCGTCATGGTAACGCCAACGAGGAGCCCACCGTTTGATCCGCCTTGGATCGCAAGATGTTTGTTTGTGGTGTAGCCTTCTTTGGCGAGATATTCCCCACAAGCGATGAAGTCATCGTATGCATTTTGGCGACGGACTTTGGTGGCACCTTCATGCCACTCTTTGCCGTATTCTGAGCCGCCACGGATATTGGCGAGACACCAGATTCCGCCCATGTCCATCCACACCGTTCGGGAAGTACTAAACCAAGGGGTTTGGCTAATGCCAAATCCGCCATAAGCATACATAATTGTAGGATTTTGACCGGTCAGTTTTAAATCCTTGCGGTGGACGATATACATCGGCACCTTGGTGCCATCGTTGGAGGGGACGAATACTTGCTTGGCAACATATTTGGAAGGATCGAGAGGGAGTTTTGGTTCTTTATAGATTTTAGACTGATTAGTCTTGGCATCGTATGAGTATATGACTTGAGGCGTAGTTAAGTCGACGTAGCTGTAGTAGGTTTCGTCGGTGGACGGGTCACCAGCGAATCCGCCAACGGCACCAAGCCCGGCGAGAGGGACATTTCCGGCAGGTTTGCCCGCGAGGTCAAAGATTTCAACGGCTGCGTGGGCGTCCTTCATATACTGGACGATGATTTTTGATTTTGTAATGGAAACGCCTTCGATGGATTCTTTGCGGCTAGGAACAACTTCGGTCATTGCGCCGCCTTTGATCGGCATTTTTACAATTTTGGCAGTGGGAGCATCTTTGGTAGTTCGCAGATAGAGCTCGTTATTGCGGATTCCGACTGGGGAGTAGTTGGCGTCGTTTTCGTTGAGTATTTTGTTGACTTTGACAGTAGCTCCGTCGTGATCGACATGCCAGAGATAGTTGTTGGTTGATCCGGTGTCTTCGGCGTAGATAAACAACTCGGTTTTGCCGTCATCGAAGGATGGGCTGAACCATCTCTCGGGCTTTTCGGGGTCGGAAACGATGAGTTGATCTTGAGATTGAGGGGTGCCAATGCTGTGATAATAGATTGCCGCGTTGATGTTGGCATCGGTGAAGGCGGTGCCTTCTTTCGGTTCGGGGAAACGCAGATAATAGAATCCTGTGCCGTCGGCGTTGATGGTTCCGACGCCAAATTTTGACCACTTGACTGGTTCACCGATCGTTTTCCCGGTGGCGACATCAAGGACGTGCCATTCGAGCCAGTCGGAACCTGATTTTGCGACGCCGTAGAGCATACGGCTACCGTCGTTGTTGAAGTCGCTGCCGTTTAGGGCGACGGTGCCGTCGGTACTGAATTTATTGGGGTCAAGGAGGACTCGGGGAGTAGCACCCGGTTGATCAACTACGTAGATGACATCTTGGGGTTGGAGGCCGGAATTGTAACCGTAAAAAGTGCGTTTGCCGCGTTGGAAGGGGACATCGAAGCGTTCGTAGTTGACTCGGCGGAGAAGCTCATCGAGAAGCGGTTTGCGGTTGGGGATTTGTTCGAAAAAATGGTTGGTGAGTTGGGTTTGGGCGTCGGCCCAGGCTTTGACATCGGGGGTTGAGATCGGTTGCTCGAGCCAGCGGTAAGGATCGGCGACGGTGATTCCGTGGTAACTATCTTTTTGATCGACGGTTTTTGTGTGCGGGTACATCCAGTTTTGTGTGGCGAGGGTCGTGGCAAGGAGGGTGGGGATCATTGGGGGGAAGTTTACTAGTATTGGTCGTTTGAGGGCATTGTCAAACTGAGTCAAAGGCTTTAAGTGAAGTTGGCTTTATTGATCAGAAAACTCGGTTAGGGCATTCACTGAGTTAAAAGGTTGTGGCGCGGTTGTCAATGCGGGAGTTGGGCGTTTGGTGGGATAATCGTTTTATGTTAATGGCGGCGTTGGGCTTGAGCTTGGTGAATGCGGATTTTGATTGGGAATTGACCTGCGAAAAGACGGATTGGCTCAAGACGGGGCGCTATGAAGAGGCGTATCGTTTTTGTGAGCAGTTGAGTTTGTTGCCGAATGTGCAGATGGTTCCGATTGGGAAATCACCAGAAGGGAGGCCGATGGTGTTGATGATTTTGAGCACTGACAGTGATGTTTTGAGTCCAGAAAAGCGAAAAAAACCACTTCTGTATATAAATAATGGGATTCATAGTGGGGAGATAGAAGGCAAGGATGCGACTTTGATCATGGCGCGGCGAATGATGCAACCCGATGGTGCGCCAGATAGTGATCCGAATTGGAGCGGCCTTTTGGATAAGGCGAGTTTGGCGTTTGTACCGGTGTTTAGTGTTGATGCGCACGAGCGTATGTCGCCATATAATCGGGCGAATCAGAATGGGCCGGTCGAGATGGGTTGGCGGGTTACGGGCGAGAACCTCAATTTGAACAGAGATTGGGTGAAGGCGGATGCGGTTGAGATGAAGAACTTGCTTAATTTTGTAAACGATATTGAGCCTGATTTTTATATTGATAACCATACGACCGATGGTGGAGATTGGCAATACACGGTTCAGTACGATGTGCCGAGAAATCCAACTATGGCTCCATCGGTGGTCGAGGTTTCGCAGAAGTTTGTTGATGATGTGATGCCGAAGATTGACAAGGCTGGTTTTTTGACCGCACCGTATTTCGGAGGCTTTGATGATCGGCGTCCGGAACGGGGGATTACGATCAGTGCGTTTGGAGCGCGCTATTCAACGGGTTATTGGTCGATGCGGAATCGCCCTTCGATGTTGATTGAGACTCACGTTTTGAAGCCGTATAAGGATCGGCTTTTTGGAACTCTGGAATCGAATCGTTTGACTCTGGAATGGATGGGAGCAAATGCGAGTTTGTTGCGGACTCGGGTTAAGTACGGCGATATTGATTCAATGGCGATTAAGGAGGGGGATGATATTGTTTTGACAGCGCGGACTTCGGATAAATCACGTCCGTTTACGTTTAAGGGATTAAAATTTGAACCTTATCAGAGCGATGTGAGCGGGGGCGAAATTCCGCATTGGACACGGGACAAAGTGGAGTACGTGACTACGATTCGAGATCAATTTGAAATCGGATTAACCGTAAAGGCTCCGGCGGGGTGGTTGATTCCTTCGAATTTGGTTGATGTTGTTGAACGGTTAAAGCTTCATGGAATTGAGATGATTCCGGCGAAGGAAGGAAGGTTGGAGACGACAGCGCAGAAGTTTACAGAAGTGAAGTTTGGGACGGAGACATTTGAAGGGCGGTTTATGCCTCGGTTCAAATTGGTTGATGTGAAGCGGGCGGTGAGCGTTCCACCGGGAAGTTTTATTGTTCCGGTTGGTCAGCGGCTTGGTCGGTTGGCGGCACAGTTGTTGGAAGGTCAGAGTAGCGATAGCTTTGCGGCGTGGGGCTTCTTTAATGGGTTTATGGAGCAGAAAGAGTATGCAGAAGCTTATGCGATGGAGCCGATTGCGAAAAAGATGCTGGAAGATCCGGCGATCAGGGCCGCTTTTGATGAAGCTTTGAAAGATCCAGCTTTTGCAGGGAACCCGGGAGCACGGTTGAATTGGTTCTTTGAACGGAGTTCGTATTACGACGCACGATTGATGGTTCATCCGGTGATTCGTTTGACGGGAGCAGAAGTTAAGTCGTTATCGGTTAGAAACTAAACAATTGCGAACAAACTGCGTATAGACTTTTACTGTGATTTGTTCTTTAGTTGCGGGTGTTTTGTTGCAGGCGAACCAAGAGGTTCGCCGCGACTTTTTGATGCCGGTTCAATCGGTGGGTCATCTATTTAACGATTTGGGGAAAGAGCTTGAACGGGTAGTTATTGTTGACCCGAAGGTAGAAGGTCGACTCGTTTATATTCATTTGAAGAATAGAAGCTATGAGGAACTATACGGCTATTTGCATGAGGCGGTGGGGATTGGGGTTATCGATAAGAATGGGGCGTTGACGGTGACGGATACGGGATCGCCGATTGCGGAGCCGATGATTTCGCGTGATGTTATTCAGGCGCAGATTTCTGAAGTGATGCCAGCAATG
>JAPUDU010000223.1 GCA_027492935.1 Fimbriimonadaceae bacterium | reverse complement strand
CAAAGTCACCACACAGTATCTTGACGCCCCTGTCGGCGCACCCCCAGTGAAAAAGCTTAATCTGGTTCTCCGCAACCAATCCCAAGAGCTCAAAAACGTCAAACTCGCGCTCAACGCCCCAACAAACTGGCAAATCTCCAGCCGTGTCACCGACTCCGCCATCCCACAAAACACCGAAAGTTCATTCCCTGCCGTTATTAAGCCGCCAGAAAACCCTGGGCAAGATAATCACCTCCGACTTCAACTCGATAAGCTCAACGTCTTCATTCCGTTTGCAGCGGCCCAACGCTACTGGCTTCTTGGCCCATTCGTTAACAACGAAGGCACCGCTTTTTCCCATCCGCATCCACCTGAAAAAGTCAACAATCTTGCCCAGTCAATGAACCAAGCATTCAGCGGACGCAGCGACCTTGGTATCCGGTGGCAAGAACAGTTCTACTCCGGCACCGAATTTGATCTTGAGCCAATCTTCAATCAAGGCGCTGGCGCTGCGTTTCTCTATGCCCACGTCAGCTGGCCCGCCGGTGCATATCGAGTTCAAGCCGCCTTCGCTGGCGGACTGAAGCTTTGGATCGACGGTAAGCAGATTCTAAGCTATAACGACACCACATCCAGGCCTCCCAATCACCCCAGCTATTCGACCGAATTTTCATCGCCGGGCGAAAGCCGTATCCTCATCAAAATTCTCCGCGGACGCAACCCCATTCTTCCCCTCTCTCTCACATTCTTCGATGAATCCGGTCGAATCATATTCCCCACCCAATTCACAAAAGACGAATAGGTAACAACCCGCGTAGAATCAAATAATGACCCGCTGGATCGCCCGCCACCTTTGGTACTGGATGCTCTGGTCAATTCCGTCGCCCAGCCGCTCGTAAGCTTCAACGCGCCGCCCTCAACCTCATCCCGGAAGCCCGCCGCGAAGCCGCTCACCGCCAAGCAATCAAACAAGAAAAATTCGCTCGCAAAATCGGTCTTCCCTTACTCACATTCGTAATCAACCTCTTCTTCGTGAGTATCTTCCTGACTCTTACACTTCTTTTTATCCTCAACGCTACGGCTGAAGGTTGGTTGGTCATCCCAACCCGGGAAGCACTTGGCCTTGATTCAGAATCATCTCGATCGCTTTCCGGCCCGGCGCGCTAATTGGCCACTCTTCTAACTCCCCAAACGGTACAAACCGCAAACCCCCAACCACCAAATCTAAATCAAGCCGCCGCACTTCCAACGAAATCTTGTGTCGCGTCACAACATGATTAAAGGCTCCAACCCGAACCCCCGGATCCCCTAACAAAATTGCCAAAGCCTCAACCGCATCTCCCCGAGGCGGATGCCATAGTCCGGACCACCAAGCCCCATCCTCAACCTGAATCAGCCCAATTTTCCCGTCAAAAACCGGAACCACGGTTACATGGTTCAACTCAATCCACTGCATTTTAGGTTTTGGGCTCGGAAACTCTCCCACGCGATCCGCCTGAGCTGCTTTACAATAATCAGGAACAGGACATCGCCCACAAAGCGGATTTCGTGGCAAACAAACCGTTGATCCAAGTTCCATCAAAGCCTGATTCCAATCCCCAGGATGATCTACCGCTAAATTCTGCCTTGCCCATTTCCAAGCCGCTTTCTTCAGGTCAGCCCCCACCGATCCATCCATTGCCAACCGAGAATAAACCCGTTCCACATTCCCATCGACCAACGCCGCTGGCAAACTCTGAGCTATTGAAGCCACTGCCCCAGCGGTATATTCCCCAACTCCCGGCAACGCGCGCCACCTCTCAACCGAGTCTGGCCAACCATGCTCCACAACCAACTTTGCCCCCGCTAACAGATTACGCGCCCGCGAATAATAACCAAGCCCTTGCCAATACCGCATGACTTCATCTGATGAAGCCTCTGCCAATGCTTCCACCACCGGAAACCGTTCCATCCACCGTTCAAAATAAGGAACAACCGCCGCCACCGTTGTCTGTTGCAACATCGCCTCACTCACCCAAACGGCATAAGGATCTGCGTGGTTATCCTTCCGCCACGGCATCACACGACGATTTACCCAATACCAGTCAAGCAACGCCGACTGAAACTCAGTCATCACAAAGCCGCAATTCGCTCAAGGCTTGTTCCGGGTCACTTGCCCCCGCCAAAGCTCGACCGATCACTAAATAGTCCGCCCCTGCATCAATCGCATCTTTCCCATCTCCAACCCGAGTCTGGTCATGCAATTCCCCCGCATGTGAACGAATCCCTGGCGTAACAATTACCGCATGGGGGAACCAAGCGCGCATATCTGCCGCTTCTTCAACCGAGCAGACCATTCCATCCATTCCCGCTTCAATTCCGAGTTCACTTAATTTCAGCATATGATCCTTGATCTCGCGCTGAACCCCAAGCTTATCTGTCAATGTTCCTTGATCCATTGAAGTCAAAACTGAAACTCCAACCAACAAAGGCCTTTCGTTCTCGGAGTGAAATTGTGCTTCTTCAACCGCCGCACTTAACATCGCTGGGCCGCCGCTCAAATGCAAAGTCAACATCCACACATTTCGTTTCGCGGCTTCCCGCACCGCAATTCCTACACTGTTCGGAATATCATGAAACTTCAAGTCCAAAAAGATTCGCTCTGCCCCCGCATCCTGCAACTGATCAATCACCGAGAGCCCATTCGGTAACGTCAGCGCATGGCCAATCTTAAACGCCCCACAAAAGTCTTTCATCCGCTTGACCGTCGCTAACGCTTCGTTCAAATCGCCCGTATCAAGTGCGCAAATGATTCTATGTTTATTCTTTCTTCCCATCCCTTCACCCATTCTATACGGACCAGCGGGTTATCATGGAGTCGTGCACCAAGAACTCTTGATTAACGGCATTTTTATTGGCGGACCATGTGACCAAAGCATCGGCAAAACCCAACACTACGCCCCCTACGATGGCAAACTTGTCGGAACCGCCGCTGAAGCTGGATGGAGCGAATTTGACTCCGCAATTGATGCCGCTGAAGAAGCCTTTAAAACGTGGCAGTTCTCAACTTCACAAGAACGCACAACCCTTCTCAACCGAGTCGCTAACCTCGTAACCGAACGCAAAACCGAGCTCGCCGAACTCATGGCTCTCGAAATCGGCAAGCCCATAACCCAATCCGAGGCCGAAGTAACCCGCCTCATCCTCACTTTCCAACTCGCGGCCAAACTAGCTACCGGTAACCAGCCCAAAGAAATCGATGTCACTTACGATGATCGAAGCAAAGGTGCAAAAGTAACTACAAGTCGTGTTCCCATCGGACCAATTCTCGCCATCGTCCCGTACAACTGGCCTTATAATCTTGCCGCTCACAAAATTGCCCCTGCCCTCGCCGCTGGGAACACGCTTGTCATTAAAACCCCCAGCACCGGCGCGCTCTGCACCATGCTCCTCGGACGAATCATTCATGAAGCAGGTTGCCCCGATGGAGTAATCAACGTTCTCAACGGCCCTGGCGTTCTTGCTCAAAAAGCCGCTCAGGATCCACGCATAAAGATGCTGAGTTTTACTGGATCACCTAAAGTCGGATGGATGCTCAAAGAACTGCTCCCGTTCAAGCGAGTTTCATTAGAGCTTGGCGGTGATGCTTCCTGTGTCGTCGCTCAAGACGCCAATATCGATGACGCCATCGAAAAGCTCATCCCCGGAGCGTTTGCCTACGCAGGACAAATTTGTATCTCTGTCCAACATATCCTCGTCCACGAATCCCATTACGAAGAATTCCGATCCAAGTTCATCAAAGCCACCGAATCAATCAAAACCGGGGATCCCATGAACCACGAAGTTGTCTGCGGCCCTGTCCTCTCCGACGACGATGCCGAAAAAATTATTGCCCTTCTAGATGATGCCGAAGCAAACGGAGCCACCATTCTCTGCGGCGGCCACCGGACTGGGCGAGTGATCGAACCCGCCGTCATTGAAAATCCCACTCGACAGATGCGACTCGGCTGCGAAGAAGCCTTCGGCCCCGTTGTCACACTTCAAAGCTACAAAACTGATGAGCAAGCGATCAACTGGATTAACGCTTCAAGTTTCGGAATCCACGCCGGGTTGTTTACCAGCGACGAACAGCGCATTCAAACTTACTTCAACCAAATCGAGATTAGTGGCCTTATCGTCAATGATTCCCCCAGCCTCCGGTTCGACGCGATGCCGTACGGAGGCGTCAAAAAAAGCGGATTCGGGCGAGAAGGTGTTTACAACACCTTCCACGAAATGACCGAAGATAAAGTCCTTGTTGTCAGAAAGGCTTAACCCTTCTTGCGTTTCAACGGATCATTTGTCGCGACTTCCCAACCTTCTGGCGACTTCATTTCTAACTTACTGGAAAACTCATCGCTAGAAATTTTCTTAAAAGTCGAGCGACCAACGACTTTCGTTCCCATGACATCCCAAGGTTCGCTGGTCACCATCAGCACCCCGTTTTCCATCTTTCCACGGGCTGTTCGCGGAGCCAACGCAAATTCAGCGTATGTGGTCATAACATACTCCTTTTTTTCTGCATCAAAGTAAAGATATGCCGTCTCCGATGTATCAATGCCCTCAAAATGGGTTTTGTTGACCATTTTTAAAAATGGACCTTCCATCGAGATTGCCCATTCCGCCGTATAGTCAAATTTTTGCCCCATCATCGCGTACTGACCAGAGGAAGTCCAGTTCCCGATCATCCAATTCAAAGCCTGAATTTCTGGAGCTGGTTCAACCGCCTGACCAAAGCTAAAACCTGAGCAGACAACAGCCAGGAAGAACGCAAACTTTTTCATAATCGTACAGATACCATAAACACTTTATACAAATACAAACAATCCTTAACCAAGAGTCTCAAAATAAATCTACACCGGTAGCAAAGTTCGTCATACACTATGAAGAATGCAACGCTCACTATTACTCCTGATCTGCGCTATAGCTACACCATTTGCCTCCGCTGCTCCATTCAAAGCGGCTCCTAACTTCGAAGTTTTTTACTCAAAAGTGGCGAACAAGTGGGAAGCCAAAGTTTCCTACCCTACATTCTTGACCATGAATATGGTCAGTAGCACAGCGAATCGAGGCGCCTACGAAACTGCTAAGCACATTTACGACGAATTCCTAAAGAACGCTCGCCGCAATCAAAAACAAGGGTGGGAAGGGCCAGCATGGTCACTTGAAGCCACCGCTGCGGTCGGTGTTGCAAATCCATCAATCAACTCAATTATGTGGACCGGATATGAATACACAGGTGGAGCAAACGGTCAATCATTCTTTGTTTCCCGAACATACGGGCCAAAGGGTGATGATTGGGGCGAACTCCACCTTCCCGATTTCCTTCTTCCCGGCACAGATAAAACCGCTTTCGTCCGCGAAGCTGTTCTCCACAAACTCAACGAAATTAAAAAGCAAAGAGGAGCCGACCCATTCTACGACCTCACGCCCGAAATGGCCGAGCAATTTGTGATCACGCCCGCCGGAATCACATGGCTCTTTAATAAATACGATGTAGGTGCAGGGGCAGAAGGAACCTATCAGATCAAAGTGAAATGGAGCGAAATGCCTGCATCCCTTGATCGAAACGGACTCCTTTCAGGGCTTATTGAATCAGCCGAAAACCCTTACCCTATCACCGGCATTCTCAACTGGACAGGCGATGCCACCATGCCTCCTGGCGCAATTGTCGAATTCAGACTCTTCAGTTTCATTGCCGATAAACCGCTGGAGCCCTTACAAATCCGGAGAATGCCTGCCAAATCTCTGGGCCAACCGATCAAATTCAACTTCGATCGTTCTCAGCTCAATCCCGAAAGTCAGTACCAAATTGAGGCTCGCATCTTAATTGATGATCATCCCTGGTTCCGCAATACAACCGCGATCTTCTTACCTGCAACCGGTGATCTCGGCGCGATCTCTCTCGATCCATATCAGTACCCCGAAATGGAACGACCCTGGATGAGACTGCAAGGCACGGTCGGATACCGAGAAAAAATAATGGTTCCACCTGGCAGCATTCTTCGCTTCAAACTCATGCGCTCCTCCCGCGAAGCCGGCAACCCCGTGCTCCGGCAAAAAACGATCCCGTTCACCGGAGTGGGAATGCTATTCGATATCACATTCTCAAATTCTGAAATGCAAAGCGGCCCGCACTATATGGAGATAACTCTCGAAAACAACCGTGACGTGCTTTTCAAGTCCGGCCCAATCTCTGTCCAGAAATTCGGATGGGAAGCCCCACCTGAAATCACATTAAAGCGACACGTCAACCCGTAACTGGTTCCAATCCATCAACTCGGACAACGATAACAGTTGCGTTGTCCGAGCCTCCTCCAACTAAAGCATCGCCAACCAACTTCCACGACGCCTCACTCGGAGAAAAACCTGCGAGCGTGACTCGGATCTGCTCATCGTTTACATGGTTCGTTACCCCATCGGAGCAAATCATATAAACATCTCCGTCCGCCAAATCATGCTCAAAAAGGTCACAAGCAACGTCTCGTTCAGTTCCAAGTGCGCGGGTAATCACATGTCGGTACTGATGAACTTCTGCTTCTTCTCGCGACATCATTCCCGCCGCAACTGTTTCTTCCACCCAAGTGTGATCCGTCGTGAGTTGCTCGCAAACGCCACTTTGTAGTCGATAAGCCCGCGAGTCTCCTACGTTGACAACCAACGCTTTATCTTGCCGAATAATCACCGCGACTAAAGTCGTTCCCATCCCGCGTCGGCTTGGAATGGCTCGGCTCAGATCATTAATAAACCGCGTCGAAGCAGTTACAGCCGACTGCGCTGCTACTCGCCAGTCTGCACTTGGATGAGAGCGATAAACATCAATAAATGTCTTTGTCGCAATCTCGCTTGCGCACTGCCCCGCTTCATGCCCGCCCATCCCATCACAAACCACAAAAACATGTCCCTTAGCCGCAAGATCACTTTCCCGCTCCGCGATGAAGAATTCATGTTTATCTTCATTGTTCTCGCGCACCTTCCCCATGTCGGTTTTTGCCCCAAAGCTCAGCTTAGGTCGCACCAAAAACTCAACCTGCGGAACAATCGATTCAACCGTAATCTCTGCTGTTATCTCTTCCATCGCCTAACCCTGACCCGCAAACTTCAGTTCCAAAACATACTGACCAAGTCGGACGGAATCGCTCGGATGAATCAGCGTTTTTTGACCCGTCGCCAATTTCGCATCATTCACAAATGTGCCGTTCGTTGAACCCAAATCGGTAATATGAACGCCATCCTCCGTCACATCAAACTCGCCATGCGAACCACTCACATAGGGGTCAACAATCTGAATCGCATTGCTATCCTTGCGTCCAAACGTATGTTTGCCCGTAATCAAAGGCACCTTATTACCATCCACGATTAAATGAGCAATCGCGCCACTTGCAACCGGCGGCGCTGTCATCGCCGAAGTCTTACCGCTCATTGCCGCCAGAGTCTTATTCGCCTCCCCTGGCAAACCTAGTTTCAATTCATAACCACCAAGGCTGATCATTGCCCCATTCTCAAGCGCAGTTCGGCCATTAATCCGACTTCCATTAACGCTTGTGCCATTCGTCGAACCCATATCCTCAATGAACACCGCCCCCGATTCCCAACTCACTTTCGCATGTTGTCGGCTGGCCCTTGTATCCTCAACCAAAATATCCGCTTGTCGACCAATCGTCAACGAACCAGGCCGCAATTTATGCTCCCGACCATCCGCATCAACCAACACCGGAACCTGCACACTTGGCGCCCCAAACGCATCCCCATCAAGTGCTTTATCAAAAATCAAACCGCATTCCACACAGAACATCACGCCTGGAGGATTAAAGGTTTTACAAACCAAACACTGAACCGGCTTAATCGTAACCGTTGCTTCATAGCTCGGCCCACCCATAAGTGTCCGATTTGGATCAACTGGTGACCCTAACTGCGTTTTATTCGGGTCAACCATCGGTGGTGGCGCCATTTGTGTACGGTTCAAATCACTCATTCTTCAATAAACCCAATTCCAGTATCGGCTCTTTATTCTGACGGCAAACCCCCAACAAAGGTGGCGCAATCAAAATTCATTAAATACATGACGCATTCAGGGCACTCAAACTGGTAGAAACAGCCATGCACTACCGTCGCATCGGATTTTTTGCTGCAAGCATTGCTCTCGCCGCGTCCTCACTCGCAAACTACGCTCCCGAAGTAGATAAGATTTCCAAGCTCAATATTGAAGCCCATCTCGGGTTCATTGCCCACGATCTTCTTGCTGGCCGAGATACTCCATCCCCCGGTCTCGATATTGCCGCCCAATACATCGCCGCGCAACTCAAAATTTATGGTGTCCAACCAGGAGGCGTAAACGGAACATTTTTCCAACCAATGGAATATGCCCGCCGACGTTTGAACGCAACCACATCAAGCCTCAGCATCGATAATAATGTGATTGAAGTTGGCAAAGAATTCGTGCAGTTCCTTGAAGGCGTCAATGGCGCCGTCGCTA
>JAPUDU010000222.1 GCA_027492935.1 Fimbriimonadaceae bacterium | reverse complement strand
AGGAGCTGCAATTAGTTAGTTCGATTCCTTAGGTACTGACGAAGATTTTGATGAATCGTTCGATAGTTCTTTCTTGATTTGAGTATCTTTTTTATCCGTGTTACCAGTGGCATCTTTTGTTGTTGCGATCTCAGATGTACGGCCTTTTTTGACTTCAGGTTGCCGGATGTAGGCGACTATGCCGATGGTTGCGTTTACGCTGTCGGTTTCTTGATCGACGGAAGCCATTTGAACCTGACTAACGCCGAGTCGACTTGATTCACTATCGATTGCCTTGGCAAATGAAACAACCTTAGGGAAAGAGCCTTCGATGAGAACAACATAGTTGCCTCGGGAGATATCACCATCCGCGACAGGGTTTTGCGGTCGGAAGCTCTTGAGGGTTACACCTTGAGCCTTAGCGATCACCGTAACGGCTTGAAGGATTTGTGGAGTTACGGTTTCGGATAATCCTTCCCAGATTCCCGATTCCATCGCCTGCAACTCGGCTAATTCAGTTTCTTTGACTACGAGTCCAGCTTTTTCGGCCCTGACTGCTTCTTTGCCGACGGCTTCAGCTTTGGCAGCACTTGGCATTGGCACGATAAAGTTCGCAATCGCGATTCCGATTGTGAGAATGGCAAGGATGACGCTAACGGTCGTCCATGTTTTCAGGTTGTCACCAATTTCTATGTTCATCGAGTTCTTGCCCTCTTATCTTTGCGTGGTTCGGCGAGTGGAATGTTTCCGATTACGTGGGCGGTAACGGAGAATTGCACGACTGGGGTTTCCCCAATGGTGTTGATGTTGGAGAATGCGAGTTTGACGTCTCGCAACCGTGCGGAAGCATTTAGTCCATCAACAAAAGCTCCGAGTTGAGCGTTGCTGAGGGCGGTTCCGCGAACGGAAAGGTCTTTCCCTCTTTCTACGTTTAGACCGGTTAGCCATAGCCCATCGGGGCAAGCGTTGGAAGCGATTATGACGACATCACTGAGATCCTGCTTTGGCTCGATACCATCGGTAACCATTGATTCGTGGCCTTTCAGCTTCGTGATTTCGGTGGATTTTTCGCCGCTTTGCTTTTTAACTTCGTTGACACGTCGGGCATATTGTTCTTGAACCTTTTTGACCTTGGTATTTTCTTCATCTCGACCTAACCAGGCGATACCGAGAGCCAGGGCGCAACAGATTCCCATATACATTGCGAGTCGCTTGCGGCTGTTAAGCTTTGTTGAAGTGGCTAGAGCGAGGTCTTCGGGCAACCTCAGATTGACATCGGTATGGAGGGTGCTGAGGATGTTGAGTGGGTGTTCGTCAGCAAGCCGGACATTCGGCGACACAAGCTCTTTGAGAGACGAGTGAGCAACAAGAGTCGGGTTTGAGAAACCAGATGCGGCCGAAACGCGGGCGATTTCGCCTTCAATTTCGGCTTTGGTCGTTACATTTCCGGCGATGCGGCTGTAGACAACATGGCCACGGTCGACGGCGTCTAGAGCAATTCCTTCTGAGCTAGGGGAAATGACGATGCTACTCAGAGCAGATTCGCCGAGCTTTTCTGAACCCAAACAAGTTGGAATGATGCGATCTAGCTTAGTGCCAGCGTGATTGAAGAGCGCACGAGCTTGCTTGATTGTTTCGCTTTTGGTGGCGAATATGACGTATTCGCGGCCATCGGTATTGATGTCTTCGGTTGCGACTAAGTCGTAAGCGATTTCATTAGCAGGGAGAGGGAAGAGGTCTTCGAGCCGAAATCGGAGAAGGTTACGGGCTTCCGCGATTGGAACATCTGGAAGCCGGATCGCTTTGACAAAAACCTGGCGTCGACCGAGAGCCAAGGTGATGTGCTTAGGATTTCCGATGGCCGCGAGGGCATCGGTTGGGCTAACATGGCTCGAAATTGCGTGGGTTGCGGGATCGCATACCAAGCAGGATTCGGGTGACCATTCTATAACGGGGTGTTGGCTCATTGATTATCTGGCATCCAAGAGGATTGTTTCGGTGGTTGATTCTGTATCCCAGCCCCAAAGGGTGAGAGGGTCTCGTTGTAACGGTCGATTCATTTTAATGACTTTAGGTTGACCGTCAACGACGGCAACGGTGGCTTCGAGGAAAGTGCTGGTTGTGCCTTTGATCCCTTGCAGGCGCACAATGAAGGTTTGGCAACTGAGAGTAAATGTGTCGCCGATTGTTGTGAGGATGTTGGTTGAAAAGCCAGCAATATCGGTGAGGTCGCCCAGTTCTTCGAAAGAACCTTGTTGGCTGATAATGCCTTGGACTTGGTCTTCGGTGATTTCGGGGATGGAACGGAGGACGAAATCCGGGGCGGTGTTCAGGTTGATTTTCCCGGTGACGGTGGTTTCGTTTGTGATTGTCGCGACGTTGAGAATAACTTTGGCATCTTGGGCGTTGAGGCCGTTGACGGCAAAGACTTGATTGAAGCTGGTGAATTGCCCTTGAGTGTTGCGTCGCTGGACGATTGCCTGGGCGGCTTGGTTGGAAAGTCCGGCTTGAACGAGCTGTGCGTTTTGCGCGACATTGAGATTGACGCGTTGTGTTCCATCGGCACGGAGATTTGGTGAAACAGAATCAGTAGTGATCATGTCAACCAGCGGAGGAGCATCACCCGTGTTGCCAGTTGTGAGGATATTGCTGGTTGTGTTTTCGGGTGGATTTAGGATGAGTGCCGGTGTGAATCCTTTGATGAGGAAGAGATCGGTGACCGATTCCAACCTTCTCAGACGGGTGTTGTAGGGAGTGCTAAGAGCGTTGTAGTATTCGTCTTTGGCGCCAAGAAGTCGAGGTTGGAGCTGCTCTTCACGCCAATCAAGCAGAGCGGCGGCTTGCTCCTCGGTCAGGTTCATTTTTGTGAGTTGCTCTTCGGGTGCAACATTAAGATTGACGAACCGCGTTGAGTCGATTATCTGGATTCGAACCGTTGAATCACCGACTATGAATGCTTCGCTTCCGGTTTGACCAATGGTGACCCACTCATCAGTGGAGTTAATCGCGTTGATATCAGCTTCTGTGAGAGCAGCCATCGCTCGAGCGAGGCCCGCTTGGATGGCATTATCGGCTTTACGTTGGTCGAGGCGATTGGATTCGGTTTTGATATGGGAATCAAGCCGAGTTGCAAAGCTGGTTACAACAAGGAGAAGTAAGACCATCGCGAAGATGGCAAACATAAGAGCCGCGCCTGATTGTTTGGTGCGTCGACTTCTCATGGTCCGGTTGGTACTCCATCTGTGGTCTGGACAATTGGGTTTTCGGCGGTGACATCACTGCCGGGAATCTTAAATGTGAGATATTGCGGATCGCCTTCCTCGAACTCAAGCGTGAGGCGAATTGCGGGGGGAATTCGGCGTGATCCACTGTTGACGGTGTCCCAGGTTGTGAGCCATTGGGTTCCGTCCCACATTTCGAATGCTACAGAAGTGACATCGGGAACGAGCAGTCGTTCGGTTCCGCCTTGAGTTGGATCACCGTCGCTAGGAGTTTGGATTCTAAGAAAGAGTCCAGTGCGGTCACCCGATTCGCCGACGGGGCTGAGGCTGAGGCTAACTTCGGTAATGCCTCCTTGGGGGCCATATTGGTCGTTGAGTTCGCTCGAATCGGTACTTGCGCTGAGCAGGTATCCGCCATCTACCGGCTTACTCAGAGTCGTGAAAACAAGACCGTCAACAGTTGTCGTTTGGCTGACGGAAGAGGTGTCCGAGGCCATGAAATAGCTGAGAAGATCGGCTTCATCATCACTCACAAAAGTTCCTTGGAAAAGTGAGTCTAAGGTTTTACGCGTTTGGAGACTATCTTGGAAGGCGTTGAGACGATCTGGCGTGGTGCGCTGGTATTGAAGGGCGGCTTCAAATGCACCAGCGATTGAACCGATAATGAGCAACGACATGGCGAGTGCGATGATCATTTCGATCAATGTAAAGCCTCGCTGCTTCATTTAGTTATTACCTCCGGTCGTTGCAGCGGCGCCTGTCCCTGCGCCATCACCCGTTGCGGCGGGGGCAGTGAACACTACAGTTGAAATTGTTACCGAACCTTTGTTGGTGGAATCGACGGTGAATGTGAGGCCCGTTAAGTTCTCGATTCCGACATTTTCTTCTTCTATTGACCAAGTGTAGTCGCTATATCGAGGATCATCGAAGCTTCCACCTGCTTCGGTTTGCCAGGCTTGAGTCGCAACGAGTTCATCAAGCTTTTCGTGAGCGATGCGGTCAATCAAGTCTCGTTCAGAGATTCGACTTTCTGCGCGGATTAGTCCGCTGATCGCTCCGACGAGCCCAGTTACTCCGACGGCGAGTACGAATACCGCCATCAGGACTTCGACCATGGTGAAACCGCGTTTAACCGACACGTTGTTCGATCTCCCCGGCGGGCCATTCATCTTCTTCTTGGTCGCTGATTGTGCTTTGGATGACTCGGGTTGATCCGCTTTGGGGATTGACCACAAAGACGTATGTTAGGTCACCCATCGTAAATTCAAGGAAGGCACGGTCGGCGGTTCCGTCGGGATAAAAACCGACTTGCCACTCGCTTTGCTGAACATTTTCTTTGTTCAGCTCGTAAGTTGCGAATGCTGTATCTGAAGTTGGACTGATCGCGTTTCGAACTTGGCCAAGCTCAACATTTGCATTTGCGTCTTGATTTATTTGTTGATCGGTAGTGGCTTCTTCGAGAAAATCCCAACCGATTTGTCCGTTCGTGTTGAATTTAACGACGGTGGCTCGATTTTGCCGAATGGCCTCCGTTCGAGCGCGTTGAGCGACTGATTCCAATTCTTGGCGGAAGCCGATAGCGGCTTGACCTCGCATCATTGCGCCGAGGGAGGGAGCAAAAATCGAAGTCAGCATTATGATCAAGAAGACCACAATGCTAACTTCGACAATTGAGAACCCGCGACGTCGCATTTTTTACCTTTGTTTATTCGCCCGATTCGATGATGTCGGCGGCGTTATCAGAGCCACCTGGTTGGCCATCGCTTCCGAGGCTGTAAAGGTAGTAGGAAGCGTCGCCATCCGGGCCGGGCCATTCGTAAACGTAGGCGTTACCCCAACCATCGCCTGTGATCGGCTTGGTGAGATATGGGCCTTTCCATCCGCTTACATCGCTGGGCGGGGTTCGGAGGGCTTCGATCCCTTCATCTGTGGTCGGATAGACCGATGTATCGATGTAGTAGAGATCGAGCGATTTACGAAGAACAACAAGGTCGCTCTTGGAGCGAGCAACTTTGGCTTCGTCGGCTCGGCTAACCAGTCGCGGTACGATCATCGCCGCGAGAATGGCGAGGATGAGCATAACGACCAGAAGTTCGATCAAGGTAAAGCCCTTTCGGGTGAGTGATTTGATTCGCGGTTTCACGTTCATTTGACAAGTTCCTGTGCTTGGAAAATCGGGAGCATAACGCTCAGAATGACAAAAGCAACAAATCCACCCATGATCACGACGATTGCGGGTTCAAGGGCGGCAGTGAGTCGACGGAGGCCCTGCTCGACTTCAAAGTCGAGACTGTCCGCGACGCGAGAAAGCATTTTGGGGAGGTCGCCGGTTTCTTCGCCGATTGCGACCATGTGGGTGAGGACGGCAGGGAATTCACCGGTGTCTTTCATTGCTTGGGCAATGGGAATTCCTTCGCGGACATCTTGAACGACTTGATCTGATGTTTGAACAAAGACAAGGTTGCCAGCAGCTTTACCTGCTAGTTCAAGCCCTTCGAGAATGTTAACGCCACCATGAACGAGAGTTCCGAGGACACGGGCGTAGCGGCTGACAGTCGATTTTTTGACGATTATGCCGGCCATGGGTAGCCGCATTAATATACGGTCTCGGGCCAGCGCTCCGGCAGGAGTGCGAGACCAAGCGCGATATGAGAAGAAAGCGATGACAAGGGCGATAATAATGAGGACACCATTTTTTGTGAGGAAATCAGTAGTTGCGAGCAGGATTTTGGTTGTTACGGGAAGATTGTCGCCCATGCCTTTGAAGACACTGCTTAGGCGCGGAACAACAAAAGTGAGAAGGAAGACGACAACAAAAATAGCTACGCCGGTGAGAACAGCCGGGTAGACGAGGGCAGACGTTACTTGAGAGCGTCGCACAACTTCACTTTCGAGAAGGTCAGCCATCCGCTCGGATGATTCTGCAAATTGGCCACTGGCTTCACCGGCACGGAGGGTCTGTGTGTAGACTTCCGGGAAGAGCTTTTTGCCTTGCATGGCAAGAGAGTCGCTGACAGGGAGACCACCTTGTACTTCGGTGAGTGCGTGTTCGGCAGCTTCGGCAAGGGGGAGGGCTTCGGTTTGCTCGGCCAGAACTTCAAGAACGCGGTCGAGCGGGAGACCTGCGTTGGAAAGGTCGGCCATGCGCCTTGTGAAGAGAGCGAGGTCACTGCGGTTTGCACGTTTACGCTTTTTTTCTACTTGGCTAGAGCGCGACGTTTCAGTTGCTTTTGCCTGCTCTTTGATGTCGAGCAAGAATTTGCCTTCTCGTGTGAGGATGGCGACAGCGGCATTTTGATCGCTGGCTTCGAGGACACCGGTTCGTTTCCGACCGGATGGTTCAACGGCTGAGTAGGCAAAAGTTGGCAAAGTTTAGATGTCCTCCCGTTGGCAAACACGAAGAACTTCTTCGGCAGTCGTTAACCCTTCGAGGACTGCAAGTCGACCTTCACCAAGGAGGGTTCTCATGCCTTGAGCTTTGAGGGCATGGTCTTTAATCATGCTGGCAGGAGAATGATCGACGGTCATTCTTCGAATTTCTTCATCCACGGTCATAAGTTCGTATAGTCCGCGTCGGCCTTTGTAACCGGTTCCGCCGCATTTTTCGCAGCCTTTGCCAATTCGGAATGGGTTATTTTGCGGATCGTAGTCGGTGGATGAGATGCCGATTGCGGCGAGGAGTTCGGGCTTTTCGATGTGCGGCATTGCGCAGTTGGAGCAGATGGTTCTGACAAGTCGCTGAGCGACGACACCAACGATGGACGAAGCTGCGAGGTACGGTTCGACACCCATATCAAGGAGTCGAGTGATCGCACTTGGAGCATCATTTGTGTGGAGGGTGCTGAAAACAAGGTGACCGGTAAGAGCAGCGTGAATTGCGATTTCGGCTGTTTCGTGGTCACGAATTTCACCGACCATGATGACATCAGGGTCTTGGCGAACGATAGATCGCAGACCGGAGGCAAAGGTCAGGCCGATATTGGCGCGGACTTGGATCTGCCCAATTCCGGCAACTTGGTATTCGACAGGATCTTCAATGGTGAGAATGTTGAGCTTTGGAGAATAGATTTCTTGAAGGCCAGCATAGAGGGTTGTGGATTTACCAGAACCGGTTGGGCCGGTGACAAGGATCATTCCATAGGGGATGCCAATGACTTTTCGGAACAAGGCAAGGGAGTCGTCGCGCATTCCAAGTTGGGAAAGCCCGAGCATGCCGGTTCCTTTATCGAGAATCCGCATAACAGCGCGTTCGCCGTGTACGGTGGGGACAATAGAAACCCGGACGTCAACCTGGCGCGCACCGATGGTGAGTTTGATACGACCATCTTGAGGGAGCCGGCGTTCGGCAATGTTGAGTTCGGCAAGGATTTTGAGACGTGAGATTAAAGCAGCGTGCATCCGACGAGCGGGTGCCATTGCATCTTTGAGAATGCCATCGGTTCTGAACCGAATTTTGAGTTCTTTTTCGTACGGTTCAACGTGGATGTCGCTAACACCATCGCGGACGGCTTGAGCAAACATCAAGTTGACCATTTGGACAACAGCGGCTTCACCAGCAAGTTTCTGGAGGTCGGCAAGGTCGCTGACGTCGTCCGCGTCGATAACATTTTCGTTATCGACCATTGACTCGCCGAGCATGCCTTCGAGAAATCGTTTTTCGAGGGCATCGCGGATCATTGCGGCGTCGGCGATAAATACGGAAATATTTTTGTTGACTAAGACAGCAAGATCATCGGTTGCGGGGAGAGAGGTAAGGGAACCGATGGCAACACTGAGAGTGCCGTTGTTCATCGAGATTGGCAATACCTGATGTTTCAGAGCGAAATCACGGGGGACGCTGTCAATTACCTCAGGGTCTGGCTTGTTTTCTTCCAGGTTGACGTAGCTAAACCCAAGTTCAGCTGCTTTTTCGTGTTCGGGAGTGATTGCCACCTAGATATGTCCTCAATTCAAAACGACTTCTGTCCTGACGGACTTTTGAACCGGTAGTTCAGTCGAATTTCAAAACGTCCTACGGTTTTGCGTTGAACCTAGATTCATACGGTTTTGCAAGGCGTGAAGACTCCCAAAAATTTACGAATGAACCGAATGATTAACGGCCAAGTGGACGGTGGATATGGCAACCGTGTCCGGCGTTTTTCTCGAAGTAATCTTGGTGATACTCTTCGGCGGGGAAGAACTCTTTGGCGTCTTCAATTTCGGTGACGATGGGACGATCAAAAAACTGCTGCGCCCAGGTTTTAGATTCTTCGGCGATTTGTTTTTGTTCGGGTGTGTGCGTGTAGATCGCGGAGCGGTATTGGGTTCCGATGTCGGGG
>JAPUDU010000221.1 GCA_027492935.1 Fimbriimonadaceae bacterium | reverse complement strand
ATACATGCCAGATTTTGAGGACGTTGGGTCAACCGTGCTTGGCCAAATTGAGACTCCTCATGGAACCACAACCATTTTTCTGAATTTAAAAGTTGTTTGGAAAGATCGACCAAAAGCGCTATCACTCAAATGAAAACCATACTCACACTCATCGCTCTAGCATTTGCAATTCCTGCCTCGGCCCAAATCGACCCCAATCTATTCAACAACTACAATATCCCCAACGTCTTCTGGGCCGACAATAGTTACTACTATGTCATGCCCCAACGCCAAGCAATCTATGGCGCTGTAGAACTTGTCAGTTCCCGCTACGATTCCCGTTATCTGTCATTCGTCGCTAGCCCCACCGCTCACCGCGAAATCCCTGACCCATCAACATATCCAAACGGCATCGGAAACCTCGGTGACCAGCAAGGAATCTATGTTTATGATTTAGTCACAAACAAGGCTACCTTAGTGCGCCCTCTCCCGAGCGACCGTTACCATGTCACCAACCTCGAATTCTTAGAAGGATCGCCCTATCTCCTCGGCTCATATGTAGAAAACGAAAAAGAACAAACATTCATCTTTCACCCCGAGACAACCCGTTATTTGCCTATCTCCCTTCCCGAAAATCAAGATGGCCGAAACCAACCCTTATACGTAAAAGCTACCGATTCATTTGTCTTTGTCAATCTACAAAACACTAGCCCTGAATACGCAGAAATCAATGTTTTAAGCGTTAAAACCGGCGGGTGGAATACGTTGCGATTGCCAAAAATCGATGCTCGCAGAATCATTACACAGAATGGTCGTCTGATCGTTTTCGAATTCAATCGCACATCTGAATCATTCGTTGCCGTTGCCGAAATTAATTCCAATAATGGCACCATCATCAACATCAACGAACCGTTTAGTCTCGAAGCAGAAAAGAAGATGTACGTTTCCTATTTCGGGCCAACAATCGCAATTCAGGATGGAGCACGAATGGCACCGCAAGAAGGGGGGCAAGAAGCAAATTCCGTACGAAGGCCACTCGCAATTCTCACCATGAACGGAATATACGGAGGCACCACCCCCGACGAAAAAATCGCTTGGTACACCGAGCGTTCTGGACTCTACTTATCCGACATCGTTAAGTTCACCGATTCACAAGCTGAAGAATTCTTTAAAAATGTCATTAAGCGCGATGCAATGTCTCGAGCGAAGCAAGTTGGTACTGCCCTCATGATCTACTCATCAGATTACGATGGTCTACTCCCTCCAATGGATAACTGGCAAGGAACCACCAACCCCTACATCAAAAATGAACGGATGTTCAACGGTTTCACTTATCTCATGAATGGTCAAAACCTCGAAGATATCAAAGACCCTGACACTCCAATTGGAACCCTCGATACCCCTTACGGATCTGCTATCGTTCGAGCTGATGGCACTGTGATTTGGAAGGATCGACCTAAAGCCGCTAGCACCGCAACTCTAACCGAATTGAGAAACTAAAACAGTACATAGCTCCACCGCCAAGCATTTCCGCAAACGATTTAAGCGATTTGCTTGATACATCCCTTATACAAGCCAGCGTCATGATTGGTAGTCCCACTGCGCAAAACCCAGCCGAGCTAATTCTTGATGTATTTGTTTGCGGATACTAAAATCCGCAAACAAATTTTAGACCGCAAACTTAGAACTTAAGCCCGCAATAATCCGCCAAGTCCTTTAACTCACCAACCAAATTCGAAAACTGATCCGAATCCAATGCCTGCGATCCATCGCTCAGTGCCTCATTCGGATCAGGATGCATTTCAATCATTACGCCATCCGCTCCTACAACCATCGAAGCCTTTGCCAACGGTGCAACCAACTGCGCCACACCCGTACCATGACTTGGGTCAACCACAACCGGCAAGTGCGTCAATCCTTTCAAAACCGGAACCGCATTCAAATCAAGGGTATTGCGGACGTACGTTTTGTCCATCGCCAAAATCCCGCGCTCACACAAAACAACATTGTTGTTGCCCTCATTCAAAATGTATTCACTCGCCAGAACAAACTCGTCAATTGTCGCCGAGGGCCCGCGCTTCAAAAAGACTGGCATTCCCGATCGCCCAGCTTCAATCAAAAGCGGGAAATTTTGCATACTTCTCGCCCCGATCTGCAACATATCGGTGTGTTCAGCGACCAATTCAACTTTCTCTGCCGACATAACTTCTGTAATCGTTGCAAGCCCAGTTTCTTCCGAAACCTGCTTCATAATCTTCAGCCCTTCTTCCTGCAAACCCTGGAAAGAGTAAGGCGAAGTCCGCGGCTTAAATGCCCCGCCCCGCAACATCGTCGCCCCCGATGCCTTCACAACATCCGCTGCTTTCTTAAACTGTTCGTAACTCTCAACCGAGCATGGGCCACCAATAACTACAAATGTCCCCGATCCAAACTCTATATTTTTAACCTTAACTACTGTCTTCTCGGGATGAAACTCAAGCCCAGATAATCGGAACGGGCTCGAAGTCTGCGTGATCTTACTAACAAACTCCAACCGGCCTAAAATTGATTCAAGATCAACGCGCTGATCCTGGCTAAGGCTGGAAGGAATCCCAACTGCCCGTCGAGGTTCGCCTGGCAAAACCAAAGGCTCAATTCCTCGGTTACGAATTATCTCGCAAACTTGGTCAATCTGAGCATCGCTTGCCCCAACTTTCATCAAAATCAACATGGCAAGCTCAAATATACCAATTCAGCTTAATTGTCCCAGGCTAGACGACCAGCCTCGCAACAATGCCAGCACAACCGGTTTGTTTAAGTTTTCATTCCTGCACTCGCACATTGCCGACAAAATACAAAGCGGACAACCATCCAAACACCGGCACGATTCCACCATTTGTAACGCGTTTTGAACCAGCTTTACCCGGTCACGATAACACTGCTCAACCAATCCAAGCCCTCCTGGAGCCACATCATATAGATAAACCGCCGGCTCCATACGATCTGGTGCCATCAAATACCAGCTCGATCCCAAGTCTCGCCGATCACAACCTGCAATCAATGGTGCCACCGCCGCAAGCGCATGCTCAAGCGCATGCACCCCTCCAGTTGCGGATTCAACCCCCAACTCAAACCCCTTAACTCCTCCATAAGCCATCCCAAACCGCAATGCCACAGTATCAATCGTCCGGCTCATCGGCTCCAACTCTTCATCCGAAAGCACAACGTTTCCCCGCAAACTCACCTTGCGATATCCCGTTACAAGTGTTGTCACACTTACCGCCTCAAGCGAAGTTCTCCGATCACCCAGATTATCTTCTTCCAAAACCGCGCGTAATTCAATGAGGCTCTGGACAACAGGTTGAGTGTAATAATCACCGTCAAATTTGGATAAAAAGGCTACGCCCTTATCAAAATCAACCGCCTCAACAATGTAACTATCACCCCGATGCAAATGCACCGCCCCAATATGCGCACTTTGCATCGCTCGCCATTTCTCCATTTCTCCCAGCGCAGTTCCACCGACAAAAAGCTGAACCCCTTCATTGTCCGCATTCCGAATGTTCACCTCGGCCGCCGGAGTCCGATGTGCCGGGAAGAAAAGCATGCCTGCAGAATGATGAATCTCACCCGAATCTAGCAAATCTTCGGCCACCGTCCGAGCCCCCACACTATCTATCTCACCCCAAGTCATTGGGCGTTCATAAATCGCACACTTTAACTGCCGTGACGCAATCAACGGATTCCGAATACTCGCAAGTGAAGGTTCTGGTTCACCCGCTAGCAAGTTAATCCGCCTTGCCAAGTACTGCTCTAACGGATCAGCATGAGCCAGCATCATCGCCATCCCCCCTCGGCCTCCACGTCCCGCCCGCCCAGCTTGCTGCCAAAAGCTCGCCCGACTTCCCGGATACCCGTTTAGAATAACTAAATCAAGTCCACCAACATCAACCCCAAGCTCCATCGCATTGGTCGTCACAATCCCTCGCAACTCCCCTGAAAACAATCGGCTCTCAATATCCCGCCTTTCAATCGGCGTGTACCCTCCCCGGTAAGCATCAATCCACTCCCGATCACCCCCAAGTTTCATCAATTCATTCCGGCCCGCTCTCAAAGCCAGTTCCACCCCATTTCGGCTCCGGCAAAACACCATTGTCTTAACCCCATGGCTCACCGATTCTGCTAACAACTCTGCGACTTCGCTATTGGGGCTCCTAGCTTCAGTTGCCTCATCATCCGCCGCCTCAATTACCAGAACTTGCTTTTCGCCCTGTGGAGCCCCATCCTTTGTAATCAGCCGCGCGGTTCGGCCCGTCAAATCCTCAAAATGCTGCGCCGCATTACTGACCGTCGCTGAACACGCAATAATCTGCGGCCGCGCTCCATGCCACGCACATAATCGTAACAATCTCCTCATCACCCACCCAAAGTGACCCCCAAATGCACCGCGATAAACGTGAGCCTCATCAATAACGATGAGCCGTAGATTCTTCAAAAACCGAAGCCAATTTTCGTGCCCTGGCAACATCCCAATGTGCAACATGTCCGGGTTTGTCAAAACAATATTTGCCTGCCGCCGAATTGCCGACCGACCCGAACGCTCCGTATCCCCATCATAAGTCGCGCAAAGAACTTCATCCGCTGGAATCAGATCACCCAACTTCCCAAGTTGATCCTGCGCCAAAGCCTTTGTTGGAAACAAAAACAAACACCGCGCCGCCGGTTCATCTAAACAAGCCTTCAACGCGGGCAAAACATAGCAAAGCGATTTCCCACTCCCGGTACCAGTAAGCACCATCAAATCTTCTCCGTGAGAAAACCCCTGGATCGCCTCTGCCTGGTGCGAATACAACCGTTGAATCCCTACCTGACCCAGCCAGCCACGCAACATCTCCGGAATCTCATCCGGGATATCAACAATAACAGCATCTCGCGCCGGAATCTGCACACCATGAACCGGACGCGAACTCAATATCTCGCCGATTCTTCGAGGATCAAGCATCAGTCTAAGGAGTTAAGCACATCCCCAGCCCGATCACGATCTTTCATCGTCAACCGAGCTGCCCCAATACTACCAAAAGTCAAAATAACCATCGGCAAGCCCATCAGTGTCATTGAGAAAAGATCCCCCGATGGTGTAATAATCGCCGCCGCCGTAAACACGCCGACCGCCGCTTGCCGCCAATAGCGAGTAACCGCCTCCGGCGTAATAATCCCAAGCTTAGTTAAAAAGAAAACGATAATTGGTAGCTGGAATCCAATCCCAAACGCCAGCATCATCTTCGTACTAAAAAGCACGATTTCTGTCGGGCTCTGAATAACTTCTGCTCCTTTAAACTGAGAAGTCATTCCCGCAAACCATTCAAAAGTCACCGGCAAAATCATATAGCCCAGAAAACATCCAAACCCAAACAAAACAACTGATACGGGTACCACCCGCTGAAGCGGCTTTCTTTCATGCGGCTTCAACCCCGGCTTAACAAACCCCCAAAGCTGCATAACCGTAATCGGAATCGTAATCACCAAACCCAAAACAAGCGCCATTTTGAGTTGAAACATAAATGCTTCTGGCAAACTACTCCACGCCGTCGTGAATTCAAAATCCTTAGGTAAAGAACTTCGAACCAACGTCATAAAGTGGTTGTAAACCGGAATAACTAAGAACCATCCCGCGACCATACCAACCGCAATCACAGCCGCAATACGGAAAATTCGAACACGTAACTCTTCTAGATGCTCGCCTAAAGTAAGACGAAGCTCATCGGACTGTTCCGATGAGCTTCCATCTTCTTGATCAAGGCGATTAGCCATGACTCCTATTATCGGCTATTTTTGATAACCGGTGTATGACCTTATTGTTCAAGAATCGTTGAGACTCGTGAAGTTTGGCGAAGAATCACCTTAGTAGCTGCTGATCCGCCTGCACCACCACCACGAGTATCTCCTCCTGTGCTAAATCCTTGACCCGGAGGGCCTTGGGGTCGACCGCTGTTTTCTCTGTCGCCATCGCCTTCACCACCACCTCGTTGTTGACCCATCAAAGACATTGGATCGTACTGCTCGAAGAAGTTGCCGTTCAAGAATGTACTTGATCTGAGACGCAAGCTATTTGAACCAGCTGTTTGTCCGCCACCGCCACCGCCAGCACCTGCGGTGCCTGTAGGTCGTGCAGGTCCACCACCGTTTCCACCGCCACCGCCACCTTGTGCTCCACCGAGCTCAACGAGAACTTCAGATGTGAATCGCAAATCTTCTCGAATCATAATTCCGCGGTCAATTGCAAACCATTGAACTGATTCAATTTTCAAAGATTGTGCTTGTCCAACAACGCCTTCCAAGCTCTTCATATTTTTGAGATCACTGGCACCAAGCGAAAGCTCAGAACGAATCTTCGCACAGGGGAATCCTTGTTCCCACTCAACTGCCTCGAGTGTCGCACTACCGGGCAGATTTTCAACCATATGCTCAATTTCGTCTTTCTTATCTAAGTCAAGACTTCCTTGAGGAATAGCGGCTTGCCATCGATCACCAACCGATTTCGCACTACCAGGAAGTACTGCCGGCGGGAACAAAGCAAACAAGTCTGTTCGAGCGTCAGTTGAAGTTCCTTCCCATGGGAAGTAAACCGGCAACGAAGTAAAGACTTCGCGACCACGATCGGTAATGCGCATAAAAATGGGGTGCATTTCGTAATCCATGAACTTTGTTGGTTCAGGATTTTGTGCAGTCACCAAGTAAGCATGATCTTTACCTTTATCCGGCAAAGCTTGCATGCGAATCAAACCTTGGTTGCCATAGTTGTTTGCATGAGCAACCAAATAGCGAACCTTTTGTGTGTTCAAAACAATTTCTGCTGCTCGTGAACCGAGCTGTGCCTGAGCTTGAGTAACAAATGCAACCGTAGATTGTTGAGTTCGGTTGTACACATACTCACGACCCGGATAAAACTTGTAGCGCAAGTCAAATCCATTGGGACGACTATTGACAATGCTCGTTGAGTTATCAAGTGTAACGTTAACGCTTGATCGGTTCAATACTTGTGGCGCACCTTGCGTATAGAAGTAAAGAACAGTTTCAATGGTCATTGGACCGTCAGCAATCTTTCGTTCTTTCGTATCAAGGCTGTAAACGTAGTCATTGCCTTCAACATCCGGAACGACTGCTTCCAAAAACTTGCCATTGACCAAAACGCCAATGTAGCCACCTTCCGGAATACTGTTCTTCGGAATGCGGACTTTAACCACCTCACGTACCTTTGATCCGTCAGCTGGGCGACGAATTGTAAAAGTCCCCTGCGCAAATGCTCCTACGACCATTACTGCCGCCAAAGCTGTTGTTAGTAATCTCTTCATCAAGAAATCTCCGGTGCTCATAACCTTCAAAGTTTAAGCACGCACTGGTTTATCCTACGTAAAAGACGACATCACTGTCCCCCAACGTTACACCATCAGTAAAAGCTTTATGCCAAAAGCTCCGTGGAAAATTCTACCCGGACCACCCCCAAAAATCGACCACAATAGTAGGTGACCCATGTCCACTATTTCCCTCGATCTCGAATCCCTCAATACACAACAACATGAAGCCGTAATGCACCCCGGCGGACCACTCATGATTGTCGCCGGAGCAGGATCAGGCAAAACTCGAGTCATCACCTACCGTATCGCCCGACTTATGCAAGAAGGATGCCCCCCCTACCGGATCCTTGCCGTTACATTTACTAATAAAGCCGCTAAAGAAATGCGCGAGCGAATTGAACATATTGTCGGCCCCCAAGCAACCCAGATTTGGATGGGCACCTTCCACGCTCTCTGCGCCCGAATGCTCCGATCCGATGGCACTGCCATCGGCATCGACCGCAACTTCGTCGTCTACGACGACTCCGAACAACTCAGTCTCGTCAAAGACCTCATCAAAAACAAAGGCTACGATGATAAAGCCATTCAACCTCGAGGTGTCCTGAGCGAAATTAGCCGGGCGAAAGAAAAAATGCTGACCCCCGACAAATACACCGAGCGGGCCAGTTCATTTTTTGAGCGCACTGTCGCAGGCATTTATAAAGATTATCAAAAACGACTCCACAACGCAAATGCCCTCGACTTCGATGACCTTCTCTTTAAAGCTGTAAAACTCCTCGAAGACTCACCCGAAACTCTCGCCAAATATCAAGAAAAGTTCCTCCACGTCCTCGTCGACGAATATCAAGACGTCAACTTCACCCAGTACCGGCTTGCTGACCTTCTCGCTGGCAAGCATAAAAATCTCACCGTCGTCGGCGACGACGATCAGTCCATCTACGCCTGGCGTGGCGCCGATGTCGGTCTCATGATGCGTTTCACGCTCGATCATCCCAACGCCAGCCTGATCACTCTCGACCAAAACTACCGCTCCACCCAAAACATCCTTGCCGGAGCCTATAACGTTGTAAAACATAACCGATCCCGCAACGATAAAAAACTATGGACCGCCAACGATTCAGGCGAACTCATCCAAATTGGTGAGTCAGGTACGGAACACGAAGAAGCCCGCCTCGCTGTCGACACAATCAACCACGAAATCCGCACCGGACGTCGCAAATATGGCGATTTCGCTATCCTCTACCGCACCAACGCCCAATCTCGCGTAGTGGAAGAAGCCTTCCT